>NZ_WWJX01000001.1 GCF_009865215.1 Streptomyces sp. SID3343
CGCGCCTACGGCGTGTCGCCGGCCGCGGTCCGCGCCGGCCTGCGCGCGTTCCGGCCCGACGCGCACCGCATCGCGCACGTGGCGACCGTGGGCGGCGTCGACTACGTGGACGACTCCAAGGCCACCAACGGGCACGCGGCGGCGGCCTCGCTCGCCGCCTACCGGGACATCGTGTGGATCGCCGGCGGCCTCGCCAAGGGCGCGTCCTTCGACGACCTGGTCTCCGGCGCGAAGAGCCGGCTGCGCGCGGCCGTGCTGATGGGCGCCGACCGGGCCGACATCAAGGACGCGCTCACCCGACACGCCCCCGATGTCCCCGTGGTGGAGGTCGCCGCGACCGACACTGGGGCGATGGAACTGGTCGTGGCGCAGGCGGCGGCGCTCGCGAGGCCCGGGGACACCGTGCTCCTGGCTCCCGCGTGCGCGTCGATGGACATGTTCGTCAACTACGGAAAGCGCGGCGACGCGTTCGCCGAAGCGGTCCGCGGACTCGACACCGACGCCGGCTGAGCCCTCGTCACATGGCCGCCGGGCAGGACACCCGCGAAGCGCGCCCCGCCTCTTCGGCCGAGTCGTCGAAGGCGCGGGGCGGCGCCCGCCTGCCCAAGCCCCGGCCGCCCGGCGCTCGGGGCACCCGGGGACTGTCCGGTGCCCGCAGAGAGCTGAGGCGGGCTCTGGACAGCCCCCTGACGGCGTACTACCTCCTCATGGGCTCGGGGCTGCTGCTCACCGTCCTGGGCCTGGTGATGGTGCTGTCGGCGTCCCAGATCACCTCACGGACCATCTACGGGTCGTTCGACGCGATCTTCACCAAACAGCTCATCGCGGTCTCGCTCGGCTTCCCGCTGATGTGGATCGCGTCACGTCTGCCGCTGCGGTGGTATCGCCGGCTGGCCTACCCGCTCCTGCTCGGCTGTGTCGCGGCACTGTGCCTGGTCCTCGTCCCGGGCCTGGGCCTGGAGGTCAACGGCAACCGCAACTGGATCGGCTTCGGCTCGTTCCAGATCCAGCCCTCGGAGTTCGCCAAACTCGCGCTCGTGCTGTGGGGCGCCGACGTACTGACCCGCAAACGGCGCCTGCTCGGCCAGTGGCGGCACATGTTCGTACCGCTGCTGCCCGGCGCGCTGATCATCCTGTTCCTGGTGCTGCTCGGCGGTGACATGGGCACGGCGATGATCATCACGGTGCTCGTGCTGGCCCTGCTGTGGATCGCCGGGGCCCCGGGACGGCTGTTCGTGCTGGCGCTGGGCGTGGTGAGCGTGGCGACCACCGTGCTGATCGTGCTCAAGCCGCACCGAGCCGCCCGATTCACCGGGTTCCTGGATCCGTTCGCCGACCCCAACGGCAGCACCCTGCAGGCCGCCCAGGGCATCTACTCGCTCGCGACGGGCGGCTGGTTCGGCAGCGGAATCGGCACGAGCTACGGCAAGTGGGGTACTTTGCCCGAGGCGCACACAGACTTCATCTTCGCCGTCATCGGCGAGGAACTGGGTCTCGTGGGGACGCTGTCCGTACTCACCCTCTTCGCGGCCCTAGGCTATGCGGGTATCCGCGTCGCGAGTCGCACGAAAGACCAGTTCGTGAGGCTCGCAGCTGGGGGTGCGACCGCGTGGATCATGGCCCAGGTCATGATCAACGTCGGTGCGGTGCTCGGCCTTCTGCCGATCGCCGGAGTACCACTGCCGTTGGTGTCCTACGGAGGTTCCGCCCTGCTTCCGACCATGTTCGCCGTGGGCATGTTGTTGTCCTTCGCCCGAGGTGAACCAAAGGCTGAGGCTGCGCTCGCGGCACGCGGGCCCGGGGCGGTACGTCGAGCGTTCGCGCGGATCCTGCCGCGCAGGGATGGGTGAATCAGGTGCATGTCGTCCTTGCCGGCGGAGGAACCGCCGGGCACATCGAGCCCGCTCTGGCATTGGCGGACGCGCTGCGCCGCCAGAACCCCAACGTGGGTATCACGGCGCTGGGCACGGCCAAGGGACTGGAGACCAAGCTCGTACCCGCTCGCGGCTACGAACTCGCGCTGATCCCGGCGGTGCCGTTGCCCCGCAAGCCCACACCCGAGCTGATGACCGTCCCCGGTCGCCTGCGCGGCACGATCCGCGAGGCCGCGGCCGTCCTGGAGCGCACCAACGCGTCGTGCCTGGTCGGCTTCGGCGGCTACGTCGCGCTGCCGGGCTACCTCGCGGCCAAGCGGCAGGGCGTGCCCACCGTCGTGCACGAGGCCAACGCGCGCCCGGGACTCGCCAACAAGATCGGTGCTCGCTACACCCGGTTCGTCGCGGTCAGCACCCCCGACAGCAAGTTGCGCGGGGCCCGCTACATCGGCATCCCGCTGCGCCGCGCGATCGCGACCCTCGACCGCGCCGCGCTGCGCGACGAGGCCCGCGCGATGTTCGGCCTCGACCCGATGCGGCCCACGCTGCTCGTGTTCGGCGGCTCGCAGGGCGCCCGGCGGTTGAACGAGACGCTCGCGGCCACCGCGCAGCAACTGCTCGCCGAGGGCGTCCAGGTGCTGCACGCGGCCGGACCCAACAACGAGTTGAAGATCACTTCGCCGCCCGGCGGTCCGGCCTACGTCGTGGTGCCCTACCTCGACCGGATGGACCTCGCCTACGCGGCGGCCGACATGGTGCTGTGCCGGGCCGGCGCGATGACGTGCGCCGAACTGGCCGCGGTCGGGCTGCCCGCGGCCTACGTACCGCTGCCGATCGGCAACGGCGAGCAGCGCCTGAACGCGCAGCCCGTGGTCAAGGCGGGCGGCGGGCTCCTGGTGGACGACGCCGAGCTGACCCCCGAGTGGATCCGCTCGTCCGTACTGCCGGTGCTCACCGACGCACGTCGGCTGCACGACATGGGCAAGGCCGCGGCCGAGTTCGGCCGGCGCGACGCCGACGAGGAACTGGTCCGGATGGTCCACGAGGCGATCGCCGCCGCGCGGTTGCCGCAGTAGGCGCACGGGACGAGGAGCGTTCTTGCCGAAGACGAAGGACCGCGCGCCGGTACGCCCGGCAGCGACCGCCGGGCGTCCCCGGCGCCGGCGCTGGACCAACCTGCGCCCGCTCCTCGTCGTCGTCACGCTCGTGGTCCTCGCGAGCGCCGGGTGGTGGACGGTCTACCACTCGTCCCTGCTCGACACCCGCAAGGTCTCGATCGGCGGCCTCTCGGTGCTCCGGCGCGACCAGGTCGCGCAGGTCGCGGCGGTACCGATGGGTCGACCGCTGGCCCGGGTCGACCTCGACGCGATCCGGACCCGGGTGGCCGCCGTGCCGCGGGTGGCCTCGGCCGAGGTCGAGCGGGACTGGCCGCACACGGTGCGGATCTCGATCCGCGAACGGGTGACCGCGCTGGTGGTCCCGGACGCGGGCCGCTTCGCGGAGATCGACAAGGACGGCGTACGGTTCGGTACGGTGGACGCCGCGCCCCCGGGGGTGCCGGTCGTCAAGGCCGACGCCGACACGGTGAGTCGGGAAACGCTACGGGGGGTGTTCCAGGTGGTATCGGCATTGCCGCCACCGGTCGCCCAGCGTGTCCGCGACGTCACCGCGCGAACTCCCGACGACATCGTGCTCGCGCTCGACCAGGGCGAGAGCGTCGTGTGGGGCGGGGCCGACGCGTCGGATCGCAAGGCGCTCGTGCTCGCGGTGCTGTTGCAGCGGCCGGCGAAGTTCTACGACGTCAGTGCGCCCGATGCGCCCGTGACACGAACCCAACCATTTCCCACTTCCGAGCCGGCGGCGGCCGCGCCGACATTACCGCCGGCGGCGCCGGTCGCGGTGAATCCGACGGCTTCCACTCCCTGACACGGAGCGGAAGCACCCCTTCACTGCGATAAAACAATAGGGACAGGTTCGGCGTGTTCGTTGAACCGTGTCCGGTGGGGACCTAGTGTCGGCCTAGCCCCAGGTTGACAAAGCTGTTCTGTGCACCGTTCGGGTCGGCGACGATCGATGCGCTGCGGTGTAAATCTATACCTGAGGGTGAGGGTTTTGGTGGCTCGCGGAAATCGCGTCCCGACCTCCCCAGTCGGCAAATGTCGTCATACCGGAACCACGGTGTGACGACCGGAACTCGAGGCGAGAGGCCTTCGACGTGGCAGCACCCCAGAACTACCTCGCAGTCATCAAGGTGGTCGGTATCGGCGGTGGCGGTGTCAACGCCATCAACCGGATGATCGAGGTCGGTCTCAAGGGCGTCGAGTTCATCGCGATCAACACCGACGCCCAGGCCCTCCTCATGAGCGATGCCGACGTCAAACTCGACGTCGGCCGGGAACTCACGCGCGGTCTCGGTGCCGGCGCGAATCCCGACGTCGGCCGCAAGGCCGCCGAGGACCACCGCGAGGAGATCGAGGAGGTCCTCAAGGGGGCCGACATGGTCTTCGTCACGGCCGGCGAGGGCGGCGGCACCGGCACCGGTGGCGCCCCCGTGGTGGCCAACATCGCCAGGTCGCTCGGCGCGCTCACCATCGGCGTGGTCACGCGCCCGTTCACCTTCGAGGGACGGCGCCGCGCGAACCAGGCCGAGGACGGCATCGCGCAGCTTCGCGACGAGGTCGACACCCTCATCGTGATCCCCAACGACCGGCTGCTCTCGATCTCCGACCGTCAGGTGAGCGTCCTCGACGCCTTCCGCTCGGCCGACCAGGTCCTGCTCTCCGGCGTGCAGGGCATCACCGATCTGATCACCACGCCCGGCCTGATCAACCTCGACTTCGCCGACGTCAAGTCGGTCATGTCCGAGGCCGGTTCGGCGCTGATGGGCATCGGCTCGGCACGCGGCGACGACCGCGCGGTGGCCGCGGCCGAGATGGCGATCTCCAGCCCGCTCCTGGAGGCGTCGATCGACGGCGCCCGGGGCGTCCTGCTCTCCATCTCCGGCGGCTCCGACCTCGGCCTGTTCGAGATCAACGAGGCCGCGCAACTGGTCAGCGAGGCCGCGCACCCCGAGGCCAACATCATCTTCGGCGCGGTCATCGACGACGCGCTGGGCGACGAGGTGCGGGTCACCGTGATCGCGGCGGGCTTCGACGGCGGTCAGCCGCCGTCCAAGAGCGAGCTCGGCAAGCCCGCGACGTCCACGACGGTCCAGGGGCCCCGGCCGGGCGAGACACGCTCGACCTCGGGTTCCGGCGGGCAGAGCGTCCTCAACGACCCGCTGCCGACGACCTACCAGGCGCCGACCACCCCGGGCCCGCGCACGCCGCTGGTTCCGGAGCCGATCAAGGACGACCTGGATCTCGACATCCCGCCGTTCATGAAGTAATTCGTCCATTCGGCCGTACCCGCGGTACCCGAAACGAGAGGTGAGCCCGACGTGTTCACGCGAAGGGCCGCCGACGGCGGCGCCCGTTTCGCCTTCACCGACCGGTGGGGCGGGGCGGGCGCCGCGCCGTTCGACGAGTTGAACCTCGGCGGCCATGTGGGGGACGACCCGCACATCGTCGCCGAGAACCGCGCCCGCGTTGCCGCAGCGGTGCACCTGGCCGCCGAACGGGTGGTGTGGATGGACCAGGTGCACGGCAACACCGTCACCGTCGTGGACGGCCCGCACCTGTCGCCGATACCCGCGACCGACGCGCTGGTGACCCGAACGCCGGGCCTGGCGCTCGCCGTCCTGGTCGCCGACTGCGTCCCCGTCCTCCTGGCCGACCCGTTCGTCGGAGTGATCGCCGCAGCGCACGCGGGCCGACCCGGCCTCGCCGCCGGCGTCGTCGCGGGCACCGTCGAGGCGATGTGCAAGCTCGGCGCCGACCGTTCGCGCATCGTCGCGACCACCGGGCCCGCCGTCTGCGGCCGGTGCTACGAGGTACCCGAAGCCATGCGCGAAGAGATCGCCGGCCGCGTCCCGGCCGCTCGCGCGAGAACTCGCGAAGGCACCCCCGCACTCGACATCCCCGCCGGGGTGTGGGCCCAACTGGCCGCCGAAGGCGTCTCGTCGGGCACCGACACGGGTGAGAAATCGCACATCTGCACCCGTGAGTCCGCCGACCACTTCTCCTACCGCCGCGACCGCACGACGGGCCGGATCGCCGGCTACGTGTGGCTCGCCGAGGACTGACCCCACTCCCGTGGATCCACCGGCCGTCGGCGACGATGGCCCCATGGAAACGGACGCTTCAGTGGGGGAACACACACCCGGCCGGCGCGACGAGATCGCCCGCAACCTGGCCGTCGTCGAGAACCGGATCGGCGCCGCGTGCGCCGCCGCCGGCCGACCGCGCGAGGACGTCACGCTCGTCGTCGTCACCAAGACCCACCCCGCGAGCGACGTGCGTCTGCTCGCCGGACTCGGAATCCACGACGTCGGCGAGAACCGCGACCAGGAAGCCGCGCCCAAGGCGGCCGAAACCGCCGAACTCGCCCTGGTATGGCACTACGTGGGCCAATTGCAGACCAACAAGGCCAAGTCCGTGGCCGGTTACGCCGACGTCGTGCACTCGCTCGACCGGATTCGCCTCGCGAGCGCACTGTCGGCGGCCGCGGCCCGCCACGAGCGCGAGATCACGGCGCTGTTGCAGGTCAGCCTCGACGGAGACCCGTCCCGAGGTGGGGTGTTGCCCGCCGACGTCGCCGAACTCGCCGACACGGTGGCCGCCTTGCCCCACCTGACTCTCGGTGGTGTGATGGCCGTCGCGCCCCTGGGCGCGGATCCCGCCCGCGCGTTCGCCGGTTTGCGAGAAATCGCAAGCCGCCTACGCGAAGCCCATCCGGCTGCCACCATGGTTTCCGCGGGGATGAGCAACGACCTCGAAGTGGCCATCGAGGCCGGGGCGACACATGTACGCATCGGTACTGCGGTGCTCGGAGTCCGGCCCTCCCTCCGGTAGCGTCGCCGTGAAGTGGATCGCACGACCCACGGTGACCTCAGCCGATCCACCGTGAGACCGGAGGAAGCGGAACATGGCCGGCGCAATGCGCAAGATGGCGGTCTACCTCGGCCTCGTGGAGGACGATGTCTACGAGTATGACGATTACGATGAGGACGACATCGGCCAGGACGGCCGCGACCGGGTCGAGCGCACCGATCGCCGCGAAGAGCGGCGGGAGGAGCGTCGCGAGGAGCCGCGAGACGCACGCGAACCGCGTGCGGAACCGCGAGAACGTCGCGAGGAACTCGTTCGTGGAGCGGCAGCCCTGCGCGATGCGGGGGCTGTTCGCGGCGAGAGCCGAGACGAAGGCCGCCAGGAAGAACACCGCGCAACCGTGTCCGCCATGCCCGAACGCCGTCCCGAGAGCAGCACACCGGTGACCGTACACAAAGTCGTCAGCGAACGTGAGCCTTACCGCATCACGACGCTGCACCCCCGTACCTACAACGAAGCCCGCACGATCGGCGAGCACTTCCGCGAAAGCACGCCGGTGATCATGAACCTGACGGAAATGGAGGACACCGACGCCAAACGTCTGGTGGACTTCGCCGCGGGTCTCGTGTTCGGTCTGCACGGCAGCATCGAGCGGGTGACCCAGAAAGTCTTCCTCCTGTCGCCTGCTAACGTCGATGTGACAGCCGAGGACAAGGCCCGCATCGCCGAGGGCGGGTTCTTCAATCAGAGCTGAGGTGTGCGAAAACTGACGCGAGGTGCCGATCCTTCCCGGAAGGCACATGAGGGGGCAGGTAAATGAGCATCGCGCTGGAGATCATCGGCATCGTGCTCTACTGCTTTTTGATCGTGCTGTTCTTCCGTTTGGTGATGGACTACGTGTTCCAGTTCGCGCGGTCGTACGAGCCGCGCGGGGCCATGGTGGTATTGCTGGAGGCGACGTACTCCATCACCGATCCACCGTTGAAGTTGCTGCGCAGGTTCATTCCTCCGCTGCGCCTCGGGGGTGTAGCACTCGACCTGTCCTTCTTCGTATTGATGATCATCGTCTACATCCTGATCTCCGTCGTGGGCAGGCTGTAAGCGGTACCGTCTGTCCGATGCCGACGATCACGTTGAGGTGAAGAGATGCCGTTGACCCCCGAAGACGTGCGCAACAAGCAGTTCACGACCGTCCGTCTCCGTGAGGGCTATGACGAGGACGAGGTGGATGCGTTCCTCGACGAAGTCGAGGGCGAACTGACTCGACTTCTCAGGGAAAACGAGGACCTGCGAGCGAAACTCGCGGCGGCGACACGTGCCGCCGCACAGAGTCAGCAGCAGGCTCAGCAGCGCAAGGAGCGTGAGCGTCCCGACGCGCCCGTTCCGGCGGCCATATCCGGGCCGACTCCCGTTCCTCCCCCGCCCCAGATGGGTGGACCGCAGGGGATGCAGGGTGGCCAGCACCAGCAGATGCAGGGCGGCCCCCAGCAGCTCGGTCCCGGTGGACCGCAGCAGCACCCCATGGGGGGACCGCAGCAACTCGGTCCCGGGATGAGCGGTCAACACCAGCTTCAGGGCCCGCCCCAGCACCAGTTGCAGGGTGGCCCCGGCATGCAGAGCGGCCAGCACCAGCTGGGCGGTCAGCAGCAGCACCAGTTGCAGGGTGGCCCGCAGCACCAGCTCCAGGGCCCGCCGCAGCACCAGCAGCAGCAGCACCCGCAGCAGCACCAACTCCAGGGCGGCCCGCCGCAGCTCGGCCCCGGTGGACCGCAGCAGCAACAGCAGCAGATGGGCAACCCCGGGGGCGACAGTGCCGCACGGGTGCTCGCGCTCGCGCAGCAGACGGCGGACCAGGCGATCGCCGAGGCCCGCTCCGAGGCGAACAAGATAGTGGGCGAGGCTCGTACTCGCGCCGAGGGCATGGAGCGCGACGCGCGCTCCAAGGCGGACGCCCTGGAGCGGGACGCGCAGGAGAAGCACCGCGTCGCGATGGGCTCTCTCGAGAGCGCCCGCGCCACGCTCGAACGCAAGGTCGACGACCTGCGCGCGTTCGAGCGCGAGTACCGCACGCGCCTGAAGTCGTACCTGGAAAGCCAGTTGCGTCAACTGGAGTCCCAGGCCGACGACTCGCTCGCGCCGCCGCGTACGCCGGCCACGGCCTCGTTGCCGCCGGCCATGTCGTCCGCGCCGGTACCGATGTCCCAGTCGATGCCGCAATCGATGTCGCAGCCGATGTCCCAGTCGATGTCGCAGCCGTCCTCGATGTCTCCGGCGATGACGCCGTCGATCGGGCAGCAGATGAGCCCGGCGATGACACAGCAGATGTCGCCGGTGCGCCCGCAGGCACCGCAGCCGCAGCAGATGCAACAGCCCTCGCCGATGCGTGGGTTCCTGATCGACGAGGACCCCGAGAACTGACCGGCCACTGAAGCGTCGGTCGTCTCATCCGAAAAGCGCCCGCCCCCGCAAGGGGGACGGGCGCTTTTCGGTTCTGGCGGCCGGCCGCTCGTCGAACACCGAACGCGGCCCGACACGGTGGGCGCCGGCGCGCCGAGCCGGCAGCCGAGTCCCGCTCCCGGGGCGGGCCTCGGCCGCCGGGGCGACGCCCGCCCCCGGGAGCGTTGCGGCTATGCCTTGCGGAGCCAGAAGCGCAAGCCCAGGACCGGGTCGCCGTGTTCGGGCAACTCCTCGTCCTCCGGGGCGCCTTGGGCGAAGGCCGTGGCGAGGACCTCGTCGCAGATCTGGACGCCGTGGGCCAGCAGCGCCGAGGTGGTCTCCTCGGATTCGTCCGCCGACCACCAGACGAAGATCCGGTCCGCCACGTCCAGGCCGCTGTTCTTGCGGGCCTCCTGGATCAGCCGGACCGCGTCGCGGGCCAGGCCCGCGAGCCGCAGTTCGGGCGTGATGGTCAGATCGAGCGCGACCGTGGCGCCCGATTGGCTCGCCACCGTCCAGCCCTCGCGCGGGGTCTCGGTGACGATGACCTCGTCGGCCACCACCTCGACGTCCTCGCCTTCGACCACGACGATCGCGGTGCCGTGCTCGCGCAGGGCCGCCGAAAGCGCCGCGGCGTCGGTCGCGGCGATCGCGCCCGCCACGATCGGGGTCCGCTTGGCGAACCGCTTGCCGAGGGCGCGGAAATTACCCTTCGCGCTGTACTCGACCAGATCGCCGCCCGCCTCGGACAGCGCGGCCACCGAGACCACGTTGAGCTCCTCGGCGATCTGCGCGCGCAGTTCGTCGGACAGCTCGTCCCAGCCCGACGCGCCGATCAGCGCGCGACCCAGCGGCTGCCGGGTCTTGACGCCGGAGTCGGCGCGGGTAGCCCGACCCAATTCGACCAACCGGCGGACCAGCGTCATGTGCCGCGACAGATCCGGCCGCACGAGCGACGCGTCCTGCTCGGGCCACGGCGCCATGTGCACCGATTCGGGCGCGTCGGCGTCGACCGGGCGCACCACGTCCTGCCAGACCCGCTCGGTGATGAACGGAACCAGCGGCGCCATCAGTTTGGTCACCGTCTCCAGCGCCTCGTGCAGCGTCGCGAGCGCGGCCGGGTCGGCGTTCCAGAACCGCCGACGCGAGCGCCGTACGTACCAGTTCGACAGATCGTCCACGAACGCGGTGAGCGCCTTGCCCGCGCGCTGGGTGTCGTAGGCCTCCATCGCGGTGCCGACGTCGTCGATCAAGGTGTTCAGCTCCGACAGCAACCACCGATCCAGCAGCGGCCGTTCGGCGGGCGCGGGGTCGCTCGCGCTCGGCGTCCAGCCGCCGGTGCGCGCGTACAGGGCCTGGAAGCTGACCGTGTTCCAGTAGGTGAGCAGCGTCTTGCGCACGACCTCCTGGATCGTCCCGTGCCCGACCCGGCGCGCCGACCACGGCGAACCGCCCGCGGCCATGAACCAGCGCACCGCGTCCGCGCCGTGCTGTTCCATCAGGGGGATGGGCTGGAGGATGTTGCCCAGGTGCTTGGACATCTTGCGGCCGTCCTCGGCCAGGATGTGCCCCAGGCACACGACGTTCTCGTACGACGACTTGTCGAACACGAGGGTGCCGATCGCCATCAGCGTGTAGAACCAGCCGCGGGTCTGGTCGATCGCCTCGGAGATGAACTGCGCGGGGTAGGACTTCTCGAACAGCTCGCGGTTCTTGTACGGGTAGCCGAACTGCGCGAACGGCATCGCGCCCGAGTCGTACCACGCGTCGATGACCTCGGGCACGCGCGTGGCCGAGACGCCGCAGACCGCGTCGCCCTCCTTGGCGGGGCACTCGAAGACGATCTCGTCGATGAACGGCCGGTGCGGGTCGAGCCCGGACACGTCCCGGCCGGTCAGTTCGGACAGCTCCGCGAGCGAGCCCACGCACGTGAGGTGGCCTTCGTCGCAGCGCCAGATCGGCAGCGGCGTGCCCCAGTAGCGGTTGCGCGACAGCGCCCAGTCGATGTTGTTGTTCAGCCAGTCGCCGTAGCGGCCCCACTTGACCGTGTCCGGGTGCCAGTTGGTGCGCTCGTTCTCGCGCAGCAGCGCGTCCTTGACCGCGGTGGTGCGCACGTACCAGGACGGCTGCGCGTAGTACAGCAACGCCGTGTGGCAGCGCCAGCAGTGCGGGTAGCTGTGCTCGTACTCCAGATGCCGAAACAGCAGCCCGCGCTCGCGCAGTTCGGCCACCAGCGCCTCGTCGGCCTTCTTGAAGAACTGCCCGCCGACCAGCGGGAGGTCCTGCTCGAACGTGCCGTCGGGGCGGACCGGGTTGACCACCGGAAGGCCGTACGCCCGGCAGATGCGCAGGTCGTCCTCGCCGAACGCCGGTGCCTGGTGCACGACACCGGAGCCGTCCTCGGTGGTCACGTAGTCCGCGAGCACGACGAAGTTGGCGTCCTCCATCGGCAGCAGGTCGAACGGGCGCCGGTAGGCCCAGCGTTCCATGTCGCGGCCGGTGAAGCGCTCGCCGGTGACGACCCAGCCCTCGCCGAGCGACTTCTCCACCAGCGGCTCGGCGACCACGAGCCGCTCGGTGCCGTCGGTGGCCACCACATAGGTGACGTCGGGGTGTACCGCGGCGGCCGTGTTGGACACCAGCGTCCACGGCGTCGTCGTCCACACCAGGAGCGCGGCCTCGCCGGCCAACGGGCCCGAGGTGAGCGGGAAGCGCACGTAGACGGACGGGTCGACGACCGTCTCGTAGCCCTGCGCGAGCTCGTGGTCGGACAGCCCGGTGCCGCAGCGCGGACACCACGGGGCGACCCGGTAGTCCTGGGTCAGCAGGCCCTTGTCGAAGATCTGCTTGAGCGACCACCACACCGACTCGACGTACTCGGGGTCCATCGTGCGGTACGCCTGGGACAAATCGACCCAGTAGCCCATCCGCTCGGTGAGTTCCTCGAACGCGCCGACGTGGGTCATCACCGAATCGCGGCACTTCGCGTTGAACTCGGCGATCCCGTAGCGCTCGATGTCGGCCTTGCCGGCGAAGCCGAGCTGCTTTTCGACGGCCAGTTCGACCGGCAGGCCGTGGCAGTCCCAGCCGGCCTTGCGCGGCACGTGGAAGCCGCGCATCGTGCGGTAGCGCGGGAACACGTCCTTGAAGACGCGCGCCTCGATGTGATGCGCTCCGGGCATGCCGTTGGCGGTCGGCGGGCCTTCGTAGAAGATCCAACGCGGGCCCTGGGCGGTCTGCTCCAGGGAGCGATCGAAGATGTCGTTGTCCCGCCAGAACGCGAGGACTTCGTGCTCCATGGCGGGCAGGTCGACCTGCGCCGGTACCGGGCGGTACATGTGGCTTCCTTCCGCGGGCTGTGATGCGTGCCAACCGAAGGGACGAGGTCGCCGGACGCGCCGACCCCGCGGTACCACCCTTCTTGGCCGCGCGCCGCGGTGGCGGGCACAACCCTCTCGTGTGCGCGAGGGTCGGCTCTACTCGGCTCGTTCGGGGACGAGCCTTTCCTCCGACAGCTCCGGGGTGATCTTCGCGCTCGCGCACACCTCCGGGCTCACACCGTCCCCGGATCGCTGGTGGCTGCGTGCGGCGCTACTCGTCCCCATCGACACCGTCTCGCTCTGCGGATTGTACGACCCGCGCGCGGGTCGGCGCCTCCGCCCCGTCGACGACCGCATCGAGCCGCGAGCGCGCTCAGGTGTATAACGATCCGCTCGGGAACCGGTAACGAACGGGAAACGTAGAACAGGGATAAGGGTGGTCGCGTCTGGGCACAACCGACTTACGTCGCCGCCCCGGCGCACTCAGTGACGGGACGGCGCGTCCGGTTGTCCGGGGCGACCCATCCCTAAGAAACAAGGGGGCCGTGACCATGACGGATACAGACAAGGCGACTGGCGGACGGACTCGCCGTGCGGCCGGTACGGCGACAGCGGCGCCACGAGCCGCGGCGCGGGGAGGGACGGGGCGGACGGTGAAGACGCCGGCACACGCGGCGACGCCCGCGGTGACCTTGCCGCCGACGCCGCCCGGCGGTATTCACGAGCCGACGGTCTATGTGGTCCGGTCGGGTGAGGACCCCTGGATCGACGCGGAACTGCAGGAGGTGCGTGACGGCCTCGTGGAGACCGTCCACGAACTGCGCGCCGAGATCGCGGTCTCCGAGAACGGCATCGCCGACCTGCTGCGCGACTCGGGGGAGGGCGCGGGCGACGATCAGGCCGACACCGGGACCAAGAATTTCGAGCGCGAGCACGAGATGTCCCTGACGAACAACGCCCGTGGGATGCTGGTGCAGTCGGAGAAGGCGCTGCGTCGCCTGGCCGACGGGACGTACGGGGCCTGCGAGTCGTGTGGTTCGGCCATCGGCAAGGCACGCCTGCAAGCTTTCCCGCGTGCGACCCTGTGTGTGACCTGCAAACAGCGCGAAGAGCGCCGGTAGCCCGAGGCCGCCGGCGGCGCGTCCGAGGACTGGAGCGAGCCATCGGCAGCGGAGCGGAACAACGGGGTGGCGCGGAGCCGGCGGCTCAGGCGCAGGAGCTTGGCGCCGGAGCAACCGCGAGCGGGGCGGTCGACGACGCGTCGACCGCCCCCACCGGCCGGCGCACTCGTCTGTACATCACCGTGCTGCTGGGCGTCGCGGCGTTCGCCTACGCGCTCGACCTGGTCAGCAAGCTGATCGTGGTCGCCAAGCTGGAGTACCACGCGCCGATCGACATCCTCGGCGACTGGCTCCAGCTGCGCGCCACGCGCAACGCGGGTGCGGCGTTCGGCATGGGCCAGGGGCTGACGATCGTGCTCACGGTGATCGCCGCGGGCGTGGTCGTGGTGATCCTGCGGCTCGCGCGCAAGCTGGACAGCCTGCCGTGGGCGATCGCGCTCGGGCTGCTGCTCGGCGGTGCGTTCGGCAACCTGACGGACCGGATCTTCCGGGCGCCCAGCGTGTTCGAGGGTCACGTCGTCGACTTCATCGCGCCCAAGCACTTCGCGATCTTCAACCTCGCCGACTCGGCGATCGTGGTCGGCGGGTGCCTGATCGTGCTGCTGTCCTTCCTGGGTCTACAGCCCGACGGCACGCGCGACGGCGCCGACGCGGCCGAGGACACGGACACGGACACGGACGCGAAGGCGGATGCGGCCGACGAGGGGACGACCGGCGAGTCGGCGGCCCCGACGACGACCGGGCCCGGGGCGACCG
>NZ_WWJX01000010.1 GCF_009865215.1 Streptomyces sp. SID3343
CGGGCCTGCCGATGCTCGTCGTGGAGGATCCGCGCGCCCGACTGGGTGAGATCGCGGCATGGGTGTACGACCGACCCGGAGCGGCCCTGACGCTGTTCGGGATCACCGGCACCAACGGCAAGACCACCACCGCGTATCTGCTCGACGGCGGCCTGCGCGCGGCCGGCCACACCACCGGCGTGATCGGCACCGTGGAGACCCGGATCGGCGAGGCGGTGGTGCCCAGCGAGCGCACCACGCCCGAGTCTCCCGACGTACAGGCCCTGCTGGGCTCGATGCGCGAGCGCGGGGTCACCGCGGCGGTCATGGAGGTCTCCAGCCACGCGCTCGCGCTCGGCCGGGTGGACGGCACCGTCTACGACGTCGCCCTGTTCACCAACCTGTCGCAGGACCACCTGGACTTCCACCCGTCCATGGAGGACTACTTCCTGACCAAGGCCCAGTTGTTCACGCCGGCCCGCGCGCGCGCCGGCGTGATCGACGTCGACGACGCGTACGGCCGTCGGTTGGCGACCATGGCCGGCGTCCCGGTGGTCACCGTGTCGACCGGCAGCGTGCCGGACGCCGACTGGCGCGCCGAGGACGTCGAACTCGACCCCGACGGCAGCCGTTTCCGAGTGGTCGGCCCCGACGGGCACAAGGCCGACGCGCACGTGCGCCTGGCCGGCCCGTTCAACGTCTCCAACGCGCTGCTCGCGATCGTGGCCCTGGTCACCGCCGGCATCCCGCTCGCCGCCGCGGTCGAGGGCGTGGGCGCCACCCCCGGTGTGCCGGGCCGGATGGAACGCGTCGACGCGGGCCAACCGTTCCTGGCCGTCGTCGACTTCGCACACACCCCCGACGCGGTGGTCACCCTGCTCGGGGCGCTGCGCGAGGTGACCTCGGGCACGCTGACCGTCGTGCTCGGCGCCGGCGGCGACCGGGATCGGGCCAAGCGCCCGCTGATGGCCGCCGCCGCGGCCCGGCTCGCCGACGTCGCGGTGTTCACCAGCGACAACCCGCGCTCGGAGGACCCGATCGCGATCCTGGACGACATGCTCGTGGGCACGCGCGGCCCCGACGCCTCCGACGGCACGGTGATCGTCGAACCCGATCGGACCGCCGCGATCACCCTCGCGGTGGAGCGCGCCCGGCCCGGCGACACGGTCGTGATCGCGGGCAAAGGCCACGAGCAGGGCCAGGAGTTCGCAAACGGCGTCAAACTCCCCTTCGACGACCGCGTACAACTGCGCGCGGCCCTCGACAGAACCACGCGAGGCGGCCCCGCGTCCCCCAAGCAGTCCGACGATGCGAGGATCGACACTCCCGCACCATCAACGCACACCCCGACGTCCGAGACCCCGACCCGAGGCGTCCCGGCGACCGGCACCTCGCGTGCCGAGGAGACGAACCAGTGATTTCCACCACTCTTGCCGAGCTGGCGAAAGCCCTCGGAGGGCGGCTAGCGGGCGACGCGGACCCGAACGCGCGGATCACCGGCGAGGTGGTCGTGGACTCCCGCGAGGCCGGCCCGGGCGCACTGTTCGCGGCCCTGCGCGGCACCCGCGTCGACGGGCACGACCACGCGCGTGACGCGATCACGGCCGGCGCCGTCGCCGTCCTGGCAGACCACGAGACGGGCGCCCCCTCGGTGCTCGTCGAGGACGTGGTCGCGAGCCTGGGCCGGCTCGCCCGCCGGACGAGCGACCGGCTGACCGACACCACCGTGATCGCGGTGACCGGCTCGTCCGGCGAGGCCGGTGTCGAGGATCTGCTGGCCCGCGTGCTCGGCACGCTCGGTCCCACGATCGCCTCGACCGGCGACGTCGACGACGCGATCGGCCTGCCGCTGACGGCGCTGCGGGCCGACGAGAACACCCGACACCTGGTCGTCGGGACGACCGCCCGCGGGATCGGCGACATCGCCCACCTGTGCGACGTGACCCCGCCGACCATCGGCGTCGTGCTCGCCGTGGGCGGCGCCCGCGGCGGCGAGTTCGGCGGCCGCGACGACATCGCGGCCGAGCGCGAACTCGTCGAGGCGCTGCCCGCCGACGGGGTGGCCGTGCTCAACGCCGACGACGCGCGGGTGCGCGCGCTGGCGAGCCGGACCAAGGCCCGCGTCGTCACGTTCGGCGAGAGCGGATACGCGGATGTACGGGCCGAGAACGTGACACTCGACGACCGCGCCCGGGCGTCCTTCACGTTGCGCACCCCGGAGGGCAGTGCGCCGGTGATCTTGCGCCTGTACGGTGAGCACCACGTGGCGAACGCTCTGGCGTGTGCCGCGGTGGCACGCGAAGTGGGCATGACCGTCGAGGACCTCGCGGCGGCGCTCGGCGCAGCCGATACGCTCTCCCGCCGGCACATGGAAGTGACCTGCAGGGAAGACGGAGTGACCGTCGTGAACGACGCGTACGACGCCGACCCCGAATCGATGCGGGCTGCACTCAAGGCCCTCGTCGCGATGGCGGGTGGTGGAAAACGTACATTCGCCGTGCTGGGTGGGATGCGCGAACCGGGCGAGGCGTCGCTGACCGAGCACGATGCGATCGGACGCCTCGCGGTACGCCTCAACATCCACCGGCTGGTTGCCGTGGGCGGCAGGGAGGCCGCCTGGATCGACATGGGCGCGAAGAACGAGGGTTCGTGGGGTGAGGAGTCGGTGCTGGTGCCCGACGTAGAGGCGGCCGTCGAGATACTCCGGGGCGAATTGGCCCCGGGCGACGTCGTACTGGTGAAGGCTTCACGCGGCGTGGCCCTGGAACGGGTCGCGGACGCACTGCTGGCGGATACACAGGTGCCTGACGGCGCGAAGAACGCGGAGGTGCACGGGTGAGGGCCATCCTCATCGCGGGCGGCATCGCCCTGGTGCTGTCGCTGGTCGGTACCCCGTTGGCAATCCGAATCCTGGTCAAGCGCGGCTACGGCCAGCTGATCCGAGACGACGGACCGGCGGGACACCACAGCAAGCGCGGAACGCCCACCATGGGCGGCGCGGTGATCATCCTGGCGGCGCTGATCGGTTACGGCGCGGCCAAGGCGATCACCCTGGAGACACCGAGCGCGTCCGCGCTGCTCGTGCTCTATCTGATGGCCGGCCTGGGCATGGTCGGCTTCGTCGACGACTACATCAAGATCGTCAAGCAGCGCAGCCTGGGCCTGCGGGCCAGGGCGAAACTGGCGGGACAGTCCTTCGTGGGCATCTCGTTCGCGCTGCTGGCGATCCAGTTCAAGGACGCCCGAGGGCTCACTCCGGCGTCCACCCATCTGTCCATCGTGCAGGACACCGCGCTCAACCTGACACCGGTGTTCTTCGTGGTCTGGGCGTACGTCCTGATCGCCGGACACTCCAACGGGGTGAACCTCACCGACGGTCTCGACGGTCTCGCGACCGGCGCCTCGGTGATCGTCTTCGGCGCGTACACCTTCATCGGCGTGTGGCAGTACGGCCAGTCGTGCCTGAACGCGCCCGGCCCCGGCTGCTACGACGTACGCGATCCGCTGGACCTGGCGATCGTGTCCGCCGCGATGATGGGCTCGTGTTTCGGCTTCCTGTGGTGGAACACGTCGCCGGCGAAGATCTTCATGGGCGACACCGGTTCGCTCGCCCTCGGCGGCGCGCTCGCCGGGCTCGCGATCCTGACCCGCACCGAACTGCTCTCCGCGCTCATCGGCGGCCTGTTCCTGATCATCTCGCTGTCGGTGATCATCCAGGTGGGCTATTTCAAGATGACCGGCAAACGGGTGTTCAAGATGGCGCCGTTGCAGCACCATTTCGAACTCAAGGGCTGGACCGAAGTACTCATCGTGGTTCGGTTCTGGATCATCGCGGGTCTGTGCGCCATTCTCGGGATCGGCATCTTCTACGCGGGCTGGGTTACGGGACAGTAAAGACGTGAGTACGAGAGACCTGAGCAGTTTCAACCATCACGGTGCGCCGTGGGCCGAGTTGTCCTTTTGTGTCGCGGGCACCGGTGTCACCGGCGCGTCCGCGGTGCGGGCGCTGCACGGCCTCGGCGCACGCGTGGTGGCGATCGACGGCGCGTCCGACGACAACGCCACGCGCCGTGCCGAGGAACTGCGCGCGCTCGGGGTGAGCGTGCACCTGGGCGACGAGGACACCCTGCCGCCGGACGTCGACGTACTCGTCCCCTCACCCGGACTGCGGCCCACCAAGCCGCTGTTCGCCGCCGCGCGCGCGGCCGGCGTGCCGGTGTGGGGCGATGTCGAACTCGCGTGGCGCCTGCGCCCGCGTGAGGACCCCGCGCCGTGGCTGGCCATCACCGGCACCAACGGCAAGACCACCACCGTGCGCATGCTCGCCTCGATCCTGGAGGCGTCCGGCAAGCGGGTCGCGGCCGCCGGCAACGTCGGCACGCCGGTGGTCGACGCGGTCCTGGCCCGCGACGCCGACGGCCGACCCGCGTACGACGTCCTCGCGTTGGAGCTGTCCAGCTTCCAACTGCACTGGCTGCCGACGTGGGAGGAAAGCCCCAAGGACGACGCGGGCGCGCCGCGGATGCTCGCGGCCGCGGTGCTCAACATCGCTCCAGACCATCTCGACTGGCACGGCTCGCCGGAGGCGTACGCGGCCGACAAGGGGCGGATCTTCGGCGGTTGCCAGATCGCGTGCGTCTACAACCTCGCCGACCCGCAGACCGAGCACCTCGTGCACGAGGCCGAGGTCGAGGAGGGCTGTCGCGCGGTGGGCTTCGGCCTCGGCGCGCCGGGGTTGTCGAACTTCGGCGTCGTGGAGGACCTGCTCGTGGACCGGGCCTTCGTGCCCGACCGGCACAGCACGGCCGCCGAACTGGCGTCCGTGGCCGACGTGAACCCGCCGGCTCCGCACAACGTGGCCAACGCGCTCGCCGCGGCCGCGCTCGCGCGCGCCTACGGC
>NZ_WWJX01000092.1 GCF_009865215.1 Streptomyces sp. SID3343
GCCTCCGGGCCCGCCTCCGGGCCGGACTCCGCAGGCGACGAGCGGCAGAGCCGGCTCGCGCCGCCCGGGTGGCTGGCGCTGACACTGCGGGCGAATCGAACGCCCGTGCCCAGAGCCGCCGCCGTGCGCGCTTCGATCGGGATGGCGTTGCCCGTCGCGGTCGGCGTGGCCGTCGGGGACACCGCGTCCGGTGCGCTCGTGGCGATGGGGG
>NZ_WWJX01000850.1 GCF_009865215.1 Streptomyces sp. SID3343
CCCGAGCGACACGGTGGTCCCCGCCGCGCCCGACTCGCGCGTGCCCGCCGCCCCGACGGCCGTCACCGCACGCGGCGGGGTACGCGAGGCCGTCGTGTCGTGGACCGCCCCCACGGCCGACGGCGGCAGTCCGATCACCGGGTACCGCGTCGCGATCACCCCCGGCGGGCGCAACGTGGACGTCGGCTCGCCCTCCACCGCCACCACCACCGCGACGGCCTCCGCCTCGGCCTCCGCAACGACCTCCGCAACGATCACCGGTCTCGAACCGGGT
The DNA here is from genome assembly GCF_009865215.1 of Streptomyces sp. SID3343. Classification (GTDB taxonomy): domain Bacteria; phylum Actinomycetota; class Actinomycetes; order Streptomycetales; family Streptomycetaceae; genus Embleya. Next base: position 275 of record NZ_WWJX01000850.1, read on the forward strand.
GATGCCTACACCTTCGTCGTGCGGGCGGTGAACGCGGCAGGCGCGTCCGAGCCGTCTCCGGCCTCGGCGCCGGTCGCGGTGACCGCCGTCGATCCACGGCTGGTCCCGGGGCGGATCACCACCGTCGCCGGAACGGGC
>NZ_WWJX01000851.1 GCF_009865215.1 Streptomyces sp. SID3343
GGCGGCGTGCGGTCCCGGCGCACGAACGCGGGCACCGCGCCCGGCCGCGGCGGTGGCCTACAGTCGACGGGTGGATTTCAGCGGCAAGAGCATTCCCGACACCGGCTTTCCCGACGACGACGGCACGGCCCATCCCGGCCTTGCGGCGGCCCTGGCGGCGCCCGACGTCGACGACGAGGAGATCTCCCGTCAGTTGTGCCGGGCCCGGCTGCTCGTGCCGGTCGTGGCGATCCTGACCGAGGAGGAGGACGTCGCCCCGGGCGAACTGCGCCGGGAGAAGTCCAGCGACATGGCGGTGCCCACGATCCAGGGGCCGCACGGGCGCCGCGCGCTCCCGGCGTTCACCTCGGTCGCGGCGCTGGCCAGATGGCGCGCCGACGCGCGACCCATTCCGGT
>NZ_WWJX01000852.1 GCF_009865215.1 Streptomyces sp. SID3343
GTCACCGGCCTCCCACGCGGCGCCGGTGGCGGCCAGCAGGAGCGCGGCGCGGCCGTGTGCGGCGTCCAGCAGGAGCGCGCCGGCGTCGGAACGGTGGCCCTCCGCGTGGCGCAGCGCGGCGCGCAGGCGAACGGCGCTACCGGAGCCGGCCGGCGACGCGCCGTCGTCGCCCGGGTAGTCGGCCTCGCCCGCGTCGGCGGTGTCGAGCAGGGTGCGGGCGCGGGTGGGGAAGCCGGCCTCCCACGCGGCGTACGCGGCGGCGACGAAGCGGCGGCGCGCCGCGCCGGTGTCGGCGGTGAGGCGGGCGGCCTGCTCCCACGTCGCGGCGGCGGCGCCCGCGCCGAGTTCGCGGCGGGTG
>NZ_WWJX01000853.1 GCF_009865215.1 Streptomyces sp. SID3343
AGCACGTAGCGCAGCACCGTGTCCTCGACCCGTCGGCGCCGCTTGTCGGCGGGTGCCGTGCACGGCGCGGCGGCCCAGCGCGCCGCCACCGCCGGATGGGCAAGCACCAGGGCCTTGGCGAAGCGCGGTTCGTGGGTGAGCCGCCACAACGCCTCGCGTTGACGATCCAACTCCTGCGCGTGGGCCTGGGCGAACGCGGCACGCAGTCGGACCAGTTCGCGGCGATCACTCATGTCGGCCGCGAGCAGACGGGCCAGTTCCGGCACGGCCGTGAGCGGGTGAACCAACTCCGGCACAGCCCCAAGCAGGCGGGCCAGTACCGGAGCGACCCCTGGCAGGCGCACCGCCTCCGGAGCGACCCCACGCAGACGCGGCGGCGATTCCGGAGCAGCCACGAGCGGACGCGGCGGCGATTCCGGAGCAGCCACGAGCGGGTGGGCCGATTCGGGGCCGGCCTCGATCCCATGCGCCGATTCGTCGTACGGGGCGTCCGCGCGGCCGACCGCCCGTCGGATCGCGAGCAGCCGCCGACGGGCAGTCACGTCTTCGGTGCGCGGAACCGCGTCGTGCAGCAGGCGAAGCAACTCCGGGCGCCGCCCCGCCACGCGCGCCT
>NZ_WWJX01000854.1 GCF_009865215.1 Streptomyces sp. SID3343
AAGGAACGAGCACTGCCTTTCGATGCCGATCGAGACACCGTCCGGGCGCAGGGTGAAACGGGGCGAACGTGTGGGCTTCTCCGTGAGACGAAGCCCTCAGAGAGTGTTCTAGCATACGTAAGTAGTCGCGTACTAGAATGCTGGCAGAAAGTTCGAGAAATCGCGTTCTAGTACGCTCACCAGACAGCCCAGTCGAGAGGACCACCCGAGATGCAAACGAAGATCGACAGGCCGGACCCGCCGTACATGCAGCTCGCAGCCGCATACCGGCGAC
>NZ_WWJX01000855.1 GCF_009865215.1 Streptomyces sp. SID3343
GCGGGTGCGCAGGTCGGCGCGGCGCGCCTGGTGACCGCCCTGCGCGCGGGCGGCCGGGCCGCGCACCTGGTGACCGTACGGCCCACGGTGTGGGCCTGGACCGAGGTCGTTGCTCCCGCCGGACGCGCCACCGCCCGGCTCTGGCACGTCGTCACCGGGCCGGCCCAAGCCCTCTCCCGAGCCGCGTGGGAGCAGACCCGTCGGGCCGGCCGCGACGCGCGCCGGGCCGTGTCGATGTTGCGGCCGC
>NZ_WWJX01000856.1 GCF_009865215.1 Streptomyces sp. SID3343
TGGATATCTATCCTGCCAAATCAATTCATCTTCAAAGAAATTTTTTTCATCAAAGCTATCAGAATTGTTTCGAAAATATAATGCGCTTAGGTGATCTGCCAACAAACCTTTTTCATTCAAAATAAATTCAGAATAAACCTGACCTTTAAGATCCCAAAACTTATCGACATACGCCTGGGAATAATCTGCGTCCGAACAAAATGCATTCAAGCAAATATTTTCAGCTGTTAATT
>NZ_WWJX01000857.1 GCF_009865215.1 Streptomyces sp. SID3343
TTTAAGAAAAAACCTTCCTGCGCATCAAAACGAATGGTGCGAAATCCTGTATTCAACGAAGACTCATCGACTGTTTTGCCGTTATTAATTACTTTTGTCGTAACACGGTACAAATTTGTTTGCTCAAGTGACCATAACGCGGGACTTACAATGGCAATCGAAAACTTGGCAATAGTTGGTGTAAATACCGGGACTTTTACGGC
>NZ_WWJX01000093.1 GCF_009865215.1 Streptomyces sp. SID3343
TCGTCAAGGTGGCCGCGCCCGGCGTCGACATGCTCTCCACGGTGCCCGGCCACGGCCAGTGCACCGACAACGGCACCAGCTTCTCCGCCCCGTACGTCTCCGGTCTGGCCGCCGTCCTCAAGAGCCTGCACCACGACTGGAACCCGATGCAGATCCGCACCGTGATCGAGCAGACCGCGCAGCGCACCGAGCGGGGCCCCAACAAG
>NZ_WWJX01000858.1 GCF_009865215.1 Streptomyces sp. SID3343
GCTGGGGGCCGGCGACGCGACCTTTGGCCGCGACCGGGGCGCGCTCGTTGCGTTGGACACCCGTTGGTGCTGAGCTTTGGGAGTCGGGCCGCGGTTGCCGAGCACCCGGGTTGTTGGTCGGGTTGCGTGACCCGCGCGCATAAACCACGGCATGCCACCCGGTCCCCGGCATGCCGTGGACCGGGTGCGTGGGTCGGGTTAAGGGGCAGCTGACTGGTTGTGCAGCATGCGTGTAATGATCTTGGAATTGGGTGGGTCGCCGACGCGTTACCGCGCAGGTCAGAGGCCGATTCACCGAATGCGCTCACACCCGCTCCGGAGCCGTGTGCGCAGGTTCGAATCCTGCCAGGGGCACACAG
>NZ_WWJX01000859.1 GCF_009865215.1 Streptomyces sp. SID3343
GCCACGCCGCCCGCGGCGACGGCTGCGCGCAACTGGTCGACCTGATCACCGCCGTGGGCCGAGGACACGACGTGTTCGCGTGCCTGCAACGCCTGCTGGCGGTCGGACACACGTCCGGCGCGGACCTGGCCCTGGGCGTACTCGCCGGGGGCGAGGCCGCGGTCGGCACCGGCACCCCCGACTCCGGCGCCCTCAACCCCGGCACCCCCGACTCCCGTACTCCCGACCCCCGTACCCCCAACTCCCGTACCCCCGAAGGAAGGAGCGCCCGTGAGCAGCGCGCTTGAGCTGCGCCGCGGAACATACCGAGACTCGGTAAGCCTGATGCAGGTGAGCCGAGCGGTATCCGCGGCGGACGGGGTGACCAAGGCGCTCGTCGCCATGGCCACGGAACTCAACGTCGGCCTGCTGGCCGGCATGGGCTTCCCGACGCCCGAAGGGGCCGGCCCCAACGACCTGCTCGTGGCGATCCGCGCCGACGACGACGCGGCCCTCGCCCGCGGCCTGGAGGTCCTGGAGGAGGCCCTCGTCCTGTCGACGGGCGGCAACTCCGGGATCGGCTCGGCCGCCGACGTACCGCCGCGCACGATCCGAACCGCCGCGAACGCGACTCCCGACGCCACGCTCGCGCTGATCTCGGTCCCCGGGCCGCACGCGTTCGCCGAGGCGACGGACGCACTCGAAGCCGGCCTCGACGTGATGATCTTCAGCGACAACGTACCCGTGGAACACGAGATCCGGCTCAAGGACCTCGGCCGCGAGCGCGGACTGCTGGTGATGGGCCCCGACTGCGGAACGGCCGTGGTCGGCGGGGTCGGCCTCGGCTTCGCCAACACCGTACGATCCGGGCCGATCGGCATCGTGGCCGCGTCCGGTACCGGCTCACAGGAGTTGATGTCCCTGCTGCACGAGGCCGGCAGCGGCATCAGCCACTGCCTGGGTGTCGGTGGCCGCGACCTCAGCGAGGCCGTCGGCGCGCGATCCACCCTCCAGGCGCTGGCCATGCTCGACGCCGACCCCGCCACCGAACTGATCGTGGTGGTCTCCAAGCCGCCGGCCGCCGCGGTCGCGGCCGAGGTCGAGCGCTACGCCGCGAGCTTGGCCACCCCGGTCCAACTCGCCTTCCTCGGGCGCGGTCGCGACGACCTGACCGCCGCCGCGACCAAGGCGCTGGTCGCACTAGGACGCGAAGGCGTCCAGGACCGCACGTGGTTCCCCGAACGCACCTTCCCGCCTCGCACCGGCGCGCTGCGCGGGCTGTTCTGCGGCGGGACGCTGTGCGACGAGGCGATGATCATCGCCGCCGAACGACTCGGGCCGATCGCGTCCAACATCCCGCTCGAAAGGGACTGGGCGCTGCCCGGCGACCTGCGCGCGCCCGGACACCTGATGATCGACTTCGGCGACGACGGCCTGACCGCGGGCCGCCCGCACCCGATGATCGACCCGAGCCTGCGCCTCGACCGCCTCGCCGAGGAACTCGCCTCGCCCGCAACGGCCGTGCTGCTCCTGGACGTCGTCCTGGGACACGGCGCGCACGCCCATCCCGCGGCGGGCGTCGCCGAGGTACTGAGCGCGGCGGGACCCGACGCGCCGGCCGTGGTGATCTCGCTGTGCGGCACCGACCTGGACCCGCAGGGCCTCGACGCCCAGGCCCGCGCGCTGGCCGCCGCCGGGGCCGAGGTCCACCTGTCCAATGCCGAGGCCGCCCGGCGCGCCGTGGCGATCGTAGAAGGGCTCGACGCGTGAACGCTGTGCCACCGACCAGTTCATTGCTGACCCGCGACCCGTCCGTGGTGACCGTCGGCGCCGAGTTGCTCGCCGACGCGCTGGCCGCGCAGGCGGTACCGGTGTCCGCGGTCGACTGGCGCCCGCCGCTGCCGGGCACCGCGGACCCGCTGGCCCGCGTCCTCGCGGACGCGCGCCGTGAAGCGGCCAACAAGGTCGCGATCGAGCGCGTACTCGCGTCGACGCCGCACCTGGTGGACGTCAAGCCCGCGAGCGAGGCACTCGGCTTGGAGCCGGGCCAGTTCCGGCACGCCGGGCCGCCGATCGACTGGGCCCGCGCGTCCGGCCCGATGCGCGGCGCGCTGATCGGCGCGGTGCTCTTCGAGGGCCTGGCCGACACCCCCGAGGCCGCCGAGAAGTTCCTCGCGGCCGGCCACGCCGAACTCGACTCGTGCCACCACCATCACGCGGTGGGCCCGATGGCGGGCGTGGTCAGCCCGTCGATGTGGATGTTCGAACTGGAGGACACCACCCACGGCACCCGTGCGTGGTGCTCGCTCAACGAGGGTCTGGGCAAGGTGCTGCGCTACGGCGCGTACGGCCCCGAGGTGATCGAACGCCTGCAATGGATGTCGGCCGTGCTCGGCCCGCTCCTGCGCACCGCCGTCCGCGCGGGCGCGCCGATCGACATCCGGGCGATCATCGCGCAGATGCTCCAGATGGGCGACGAGGGCCACAACCGCAACCGCGCCGGCACGCTGATGCTGCTGCGCGAACTCGTACCGAGCATGATCGACAGCGGCGCGCCCACGTCGGACGTCGCCGAGGCGGCCCGGTTCGTGGGCGGCAACGACCACTTCTTCCTCAACCTGGACATGCCGGCCTGCAAGCTCGCGATGGACGCGGGGCGCGACGTCCCCGGCTCCTCGCTCGTGGTCGCGATGGCCCGCAACGGCACCGACTTCGGCATCCAGGTCTCGGGTACCGGCGACCGCTGGTACACGGGTCCCGCCGAGGTCCCGGACGGCCTGTACCTGGGCGCGTACGGCCCCGACGACGCGAACCCCGACATCGGCGACTCGGCCATCACCGAGACCGCGGGCATCGGCGGCTTCGCGATGGCCGCGGCGCCGGCGATCGTCCGATTCATCGGCGGCGAGGTGGACGACGCCCTGGCCGCGACCCGGCGGATGTACGAGATCACCCTCGCGGAGAACCCGGCCTACCAGATCCCGGTGCTCGACTTCCGCGGCACACCCACCGGCATCGACGTCACCAAGGTCGTCCGCACCGGCATCCTGCCGCAGATCAACACCGGCATCGCCGGCAAGGTCGCCGGCACCGGCCAGGTCGGCGCGGGCCTGGTAACCCCACCGGCAGACTGCTTCGCCGCAGCCGTCACGGCCCTGGCGGAGGCGGCCCCCCCACTGGGCTGAGCACACGAACGAAGGGCGCCCGCCGCACAGTTCGCGGCGGGCGCCCGCACGCGTCCCGAAACCCGCGACACCGGCCGGGTGCCGTGCCTTACCGGTGGGTCGGTGGGCGGGGGAGGCCATGGAGTTCCATGGCGGCGGGCGGCGGGAGAGAGCCGGGGCGTGGGGTTCGGAAAGCCTGGAAGAGGTAGGCGAGCAGGCGGCGGGAGGCGGCGAGGGCGGCTTCGGGGGGCTGTCCGGCGAGGCCGTTGTTGGCCAGGAGCAGGAGGGTGATGTCGGCGGGGTCGAAGTCGTCGCGCAGTTGTCCGGCTTCGCGGGCGCGCCGGACCAGGTGCGCCAAACGTTCTTCGGCGCAGTGGCGTTCGCGGTCGTGGCCGAGGGTGTCGGGGAACCGATCCATGAAGACGGAGGCGAAGCCCCGGTCGGTGACCTGCGTGGCGCACACCTTTTCCAGGAGTACGTACAGGCCGTGCCCGGGGTCCGGGTCGGCCAGGGCCTCGTCGAAAGCCGCCGCGCACAGGGTGAGTTGTTCGTCGAAGGCAGCGGTGGTGAGCGCGGCCCGGGTGGGAAAGCGGCGGTAGAGGGTGGCCACGCCCACCCCCGCGCGACGGGCGACGGCGCTGATCGGGGCGTCGACGCCCCGGGCCGCGAACACCTCGCGCGCGGCGTCGAGGATGAGTTCGCGGTTGCGTCGGGCATCGGCGCGCAGGGCCGCCGGATTCGTATCGGCGGGGACATCGCCGACGTGCCCGGGCGACTTGTCGGACGGCTTGTGCAAACGCTCGCGGGAAGGCTTGCGGGACGCCTTGTGAGACGGCTGGGCTGGCAATGTCCCTCACTTCGAGCCAAACGGACGATGTCTTCCACTTATGCGCCTAGCGTGAGCGTACCAGCGGGCGCACCCAGCGCCTTCGCTGCTGCTCCGAGACCCATCCTGGACGAGAACATGAGCGACATGCGCGCAGCCCTCTTCGACCGCTTCGGCCCTCCGGAGGTCCTCTACATAGGCAAGCGGCCGATCCCGACCCGCACGCCCGAGAACGTGCTGGTGCGGGTGCACGTCACCGGCCTCAACGGCGGCGAACTGCTGGACCGCGCCGGGAAGACGCGCCTGGTGACCGGCCGCACCTTCCCCAAGGCGAGCGGAATCGACTTCGTGGGGGAAGTGGCCGAAGTCGGGGCCTCCGTCACCGGTGTGCGCGAAGGCGATCGTGTGTGGGGGCTGTTGGGTCGCAGAACCGGAAGCCTGGCCGAGTACGTCGCCGTGAGCCCCCGCCGGATCGCCCCCGCCCCGGCGAACCTCACCCCCGTACAGGCCGCGTCGCTGCTCGCCGGCGGAGCCACGTCGGTGACCGCCCTTCGCGACAAGGCGGCCGTCAAGCCCGGTGAGCGACTCCTGGTGCGCGGTGGCAGCGGGGGTGTGGGCAGCGTCGCGGTGCAGCTCGGCAAGCTCATGGGTGCCCACGTCGTCGCGCTCGCGGGCGCGAACAACCTCGACTTCGTCCGTGGTCTGGGCGCCGACGAAGCACTCGACTATCGCACGACCCGCCTCTCCGAACTCGGCCGCTTCGACGTCGTCCTCGACACCGTCGGCAAGCAACAGGCCGGCTTTCGGCGCCTGTTGGCACCCGGTGGGCGCATGGTCGCCGTCACGTTCGACTTCGACAGGCCGCTCGCCGGCCTCGCCGCCGTCCTCGCCTCGACCGTCCACGGGACCGGACGCATCCGCGTCTTCAGCGGCAACCCCGACACCGAGCTGCTGACCGAGGTCACCCGCCACGCGGAGCGCGGCGACATCGTCCCCGTCGTGGACACCGTCCACCCTCTCGACCGAATCGCCGACGCACACCGCGCCTTGGCGGCCGGCGGCGTGCGCGGCAAGCACATCATCCGAATCACCTAGGCGGCCGAACCCGCCGCCGAGCGGCCGAACACGCCACCGCCGTTCGCCCGCGCGACGGGCACGAGCTTTCGTCAGCCGTTGTCGCCCAAGGTGCGGTCGAGCAGGGGGAGCAGGCGGTCCCAGTGGTGTTGCAGGGCGGCGGGATCGAAGGCGTCGGTGTCGGACATCGTGAAGCCGTGGACGGTGCCGGGGTAGATCTCCGACGTGTAGTCGACACCTGCGGCGTCCAACACCCGGTTGAGCTCGCCGAGGGCCTCGGGCGTCAGGTCGGTCGCGGCGTGGCCGAGGTGGATCCGGGCGGTGATCCCGGCGAAACCGTCGGGTCCGTCGACGCCGACAGGGCCGTGGAAACCGGCGACGGCGGCGACCTGGTCGGGGTGAGCCGCAGCGGTGCGCATCGCCAGGAGGCCGCCGATGCAGTAGCCGGTCACCGCGACGGGCCCGGCGGCGACCTCGGGCCGGGTGGTGAGGAACGCGAGGTAGGCGTCGGCGTCGCTCAGGGTGCGCTCGGCGGTGTGCGCGTGGATCAACGGCATCACCTGGGCCATGACGGCGGGCCGGGCGTCCTCGCCGATGTGCTCGGGCAGTTCGAGCACCGGTGTGGGGCCGTGCCGGTAGAAGAAGTTCGGGACGAGCACGTAGTAGCCGTGGCCGGCCAATTCGCGGGCCATCTCCCGCACCACGGGCCGGATGCCGAAGGCGTCCGCGTACATCAGCACCCCCGGGTGCCGCTCGCCGTCGTCGGGGTAGGCGGCGAAGGCGTCGGCCAGGCCGTCCGGGGTGGGAATCCGCAGGGTCTCGGTGGGAATAGTGGTTCTTCCTTCCTCGGCGTTCGTCGAATAAACGTTCATTGCACTAACGTTCACGGGCGCGAGCGAATGTACCCCGTTGGTTGGACCAACGCAATGAGCAGGATGGGCGCCATGATCACAGCCGAAGTCGCCGACCTGCCCGACGACGGCGCGCTCCGGACGCCCGACCGGCTGCGTCGGCGGGCGAGTCGACTGCTGTCGCAACTGACCGCGCGATCGGACCGGTTGATCAACGACGGGCTGGCCCGGGTCGACGCCCGCAAGTGGCACTACGCCGTGCTCGCCTCCCTGGAGGATTACGGGCCGGGCAGCCAGGCGGCGCTGAGCGGTCGCACCGGCATCTTCCGCAGCGACATGGTCGGCGTGCTCAACGAACTGGCCGAGCGTGACCTCGTCGAGCGGGCGCCGGACCCCGACGACCGGCGCCGCAACATCGTCACGATCTCCACCGAGGGCCGCCGGTGCCTGCGCCGCCTCGACCGGGTCCTGGACGACCTCCACGACGAACTGCTCGCGCCGCTGAGTCCGGCCGAACGCGACCGGTTCGTGCAGTTGCTCACCCGCTTGCTGGACCACCACACCGGGACCTCGTGACCTCACGCGGCGGTGTCCCACCGACCGAACCGGCCGCGGGGGCCCGGTCAGCGGCGGACGAAGTCGACGGTCTCCGGTGCTCGGCCCGGCCAGGTCAAACGGGTCGGGGCGGGCGGGGTTTCGGCGACGAGTCGGCCGCGGGAGACGACGTGGCTGGGGCGGACCTGTCGGCGTAGCACGTCGAAGGGGGAAGTCCCGGGCAGGATCAGGAAGTTGGCCGGCCGGCCGATCGCGACGCCGTAGCCGTCGCCCAGGTTCAGGACTCGGGCGGCGCGTTCGGTGATCATGGCGAATGCCTCGGCGATCTCGTCCTGGCCGGACAGTTGCGCGGCCAGGATGCCCGCGTGCGCGACCTGTACCGGGTTGGCCGTGCCGAGCGGGAACCACGGGTCCATCACGTCGTCGTGGCCGAACGCGACGTTGACGCCGGCCGCCGCCATCTCCTTGACCTGGGTCAGGCCGCGGCGCTTGGGATAGTCGTCGAACCGCCCCTGCAAGGTCAGGTTCACCATCGGGTTGCACACCAGGTTGATCCCCGAACGCGCCACGATCCGGCGCAACTTGCGGCTGTACGCACCGTTGTAGGAGCCCATCGCGGTGGTGTGACTGGCGGTCACCCGCGCGCCGAGGCCGCCGCGGCGGGCCAAGGTGGCGACCACCTCGACGAACCGGGACTGCTCGTCGTCGATCTCGTCGCAGTGCACGTCCACCAACAGGCCGCGCCGCTCGGCGAGTTCGAAGGCGATCTCCAGCGAACGGATCCCGTCCTCGCGGGTGTCCTCGAAGTGCGGGATCGCGCCGATCACGTCCGCCCCCGCGTCGGCCGCCCGAGCCATCAACCGCTCGCCGCCGTCGAAGGAGACGATGCCCTCCTGCGGAAACGCCACCACCTGGAGGTCGATCACGTCGCGTACCCGCTCGCGCAACTCGACCAGTGCGTGCAGCGCGGTGAGTTCGGGGTCGGTCACGTCACAGTGGCTGCGCACGTGCAGTACGCCGTGGGCGACCTGCCAACGCAGTACCTCCTCGGCGCGCGCGAGCACGTCCTCGCGGGTGAGGGTGTGCTTGCGCTCGCTCCAGCGCTCGATGCCCTCCCACAGCGTGCCGGAGACGTTCCAGCGCGGTTGTCCCGCGGTCAGTGCGGTGTCGAGGTGGATGTGCGGCTCGACGTAGGGCGGGGCGACCAGCGCGCCCGCCGCGTCGAGGACCGGGCCCGGGCCGGTGGGTGGTTCGGCGCCGGTGGGGCTGATCCTCGTGATCACGCCGGCTTCGGCCACCACGTCGACGCGTTCGGCGCGGCCGAGGAGGTGGCAGTCGGTCACGGTGATGCTCTGCATGGCGGATCGCTCCAGGGCTCGGAGTGGTTCGGAACGGATCGACAGGGATGGTTCTCGGGCGGGCGCCACCCGGCCGCGTTCGCGTTTGCCCGACGGCACGCGGCGCATGCGGGTCGCCCGACGTCACGCGGCGCGTTCGCGGCGTCCGAGCAGCAGGTACAGGCCGCCCGCGACCAGCGCCCCGGCCAGCCAGGACAGGTCGAAGTTGCCCAGCGCGCGGGCCCCGGGACCGCGCAGCGCGGTCGGGACGCCGTACTCGAAGCACCACGTCGCGGCCATGCCGCAGACCAGCGCGACGATCGCGGACCAGCGCACGTCGGCGAGCCGGCCGCGCCGGGGCGCCGCGTACAGCGCGGCCACGTCGATGCCGCGACGGGCGAACACGTAGAAGTGCACGAGCATCACCGCGGCCCACGGAGCCACCCACGTGACCATGCCCGCGAGCCACGTGTCGAGCGTGCGGGCCAAGCCCGCCTGGAAGACCAGGAACAGGGTGAACACGGTCGCGAACGCGCCGACCACACACGACAGCACGCGGCGCGAGACCTTGATGTCCAGGGTCTGCGCACACAGCGAACAGCTGTACAGGTTCAAGATGTTCGTCGCGATCGGACCATGCAGGACGAGCAGCAGGACCGGGATCGCCAGAGGGCCGAACGAGTCGACGATGAGCCGCCCCGGGTCGGCGTGCGCGTTCACCGTCGCGAGTGTCGCGCCGAGCACGCCGAGCCAGACCACCGGCAGGAACTGCCCCAACACACTCGCCGCGTACAGCTTGCGCGGCGACGTGGCGCGCGGGACGAAGCGCGAATAGTCCGACGCGTACGCGAACCACGTGATGCCCCAGCCCACCCCGATCGCGGTCATCACCGTACTCATCGCCGACCACCGATCGGCGCCGGCGAGCGAGGAGGTGTGACCCCAGTCGATGTCCAGGCGCGTCCACGCCACGACGCTCATCGCGGCCAGAACCACCAGGGTCAGCGGCACCGTCCACCGTTCGAACCCGGCGATGGCGGCGAACCCGGACGCGGCGATCGCCACCTGCACGCCCATGATCAGCAGGACCGTGACGACCTTGGTGCCCGTGCCGCCGACCCACCCGACGCTGTCGAGCAGCGCGAGCACCAGGTCGAGCACGATCCAGGTGTTGATCGCGCACCAGCCCGCGGAGATCACGCCCTGTACGGCCGCCGGCAGATATGCGCCGCGGCGGCCGAACGCCGCGCGGGCCAGCACCATCTGGGTCACCCCGGTGCGCTGCCCCATCAGGACGAACAGACCGAAGACGCCCATCCCGATCAGATTGCCGACGACCAGAACCACGATCGTGTCGACCAGCCCGAGCCCGAGCACGATGCCCAGCGCGCCCAGGACCCAGTTGATCGGCGCGATGTTCGCCCCCGCCCAGATCCAGAACTGGTGTGCGGGCGTCGAGTCGCGGGCGTGCTCGGGCACCGGCTCCAGGGACTGGGAGTGGTCGACGGGTCGCACGGATTCTTCGAGGACTGCCACGGATACCTCCGGTGGGACGGGGCGGTGGAGCGGCGCTGAGGAAGCGGTGAGGAAACGGCGGGGGCGACGAGGAAGCGGTGGGGGAGGGCGCCGGGACCGGGACAAGGCCACCGGTCCCCGAAGGCTCCTCGGCCGCGGGGCCCGTGACAACGGACACGGTGACCGGGATACTTGCGCTCCTTCCGGACGGAGTGTCCATGTCCCTGCGGCTGAGATCCGTACTCGACCATCCGCTGATGCGCCGAGCCGACCCCGTCGTGCCCGATCCGCGCGCCGACCTCGACCGGCCGGTGCGCTGGGTGCACTCCAGCGAGATCTACGAGATCGCGCCCCTGCTGCGCGGCGACGAACTGCTGCTCACCACCGGTCTGGGCCTGGCCGGGCGCGACGCCGACGAGCGCTCGCGCTACATCGCCGGACTCGCCGCCGCGGGCGTCGCCGGGGTCGCGCTCGAAGTCGGCCGTACCTTCCGCGAGGTGCCGACCGACGTGGTCCGCGCGGCGGCCGAGGCCGGGCTGCCATTGGTCGTGCTGCGCGGGGTGGTGCCGTTCGTGGAGATCGCCGAGGCGGTCAACGCGGCCATTCTCGACTCGGCGGTGACCCGACTTCGACACGTCAACGAGATCGTCCGGGTGCTGTCCGGAGTGCTCGCGCGCGGCGCCGGGGTGGACGAGTTGACCCGCACCCTGGCCCGGCTCACCGATCGCCCCGTCGTGCTCGCGGGCATCGACGGGACGATCACCGCGTGGGCGGGCACCGACACCCCGGCCCTGGTGGTGGACGCGCCGGCGGCGGGCGCGGGGGTGGAACTGCGCGGGGCGCTGTGGGGAAGGCTGCTGCTGGGAGCCGTC
>NZ_WWJX01000860.1 GCF_009865215.1 Streptomyces sp. SID3343
ACGGAAGATGCGGCCGCAACGCGTCCCACTCCGCATCGGTCAACTCATGACGTCGAATCACACCCGACATCATGCCTCAACCCGAGCAGATTGAAGACACTTCCTAGTTCGAGTTGGACGCGTCTGAGTCCGGCCGCGACGTTGATCGCCATGCGGGCGGTGGTCGAGCCGGTGGAGGAGATCATGTCGACGCCGGGGTGGCGTACCGGCGCGTCGCCGACCTCCGGGCCGAGGCCGGAGACGAGATTGAACACCCCGAGCGGGAAGCCGGCCGTGCCCACCGCCCCGGCGAGCAGGTGCGGGCCGGGGGCGCGACCTCACCGGGTTCGAGTACGACGGTCGAGCCGCTCGGCGGCGCGGGGATGACCTTCGCCACGATCTGCGGCAACGGACAGTTCCAGGGAGTGATGGCCGCGACCACGCCGGAGGGGCGGCGGGTCGGCGGGGTGGGAGCGAGTTCGCGATCCTGCGTGCTTCCTCGGTGCCTTCGGCGGCTCTTCCGACGGGTGAGGGCGGCGGGCCCGGCGCGGCGGTCGGGCGCGCTGGCCCTTGACGATTTGTCGGGTCGATGATCTATTTCATGTACATAGATAGCGTGCGGCTCGTGCACCTACCGAGAGGCGGACCACCCGACATGTTCGAAGGACGCATCGCCCGGTTCGATGCACCGGACCCGCCGTTCGGTGTCCCAAAGGTCTCGCTCGCCGGGCGCGTCGCCGCCCTCGTTACCCCCGCCGAGGGCACTGGGAGCGACACCGACGGCAAACCACCGGAGCCGGGGACGCGCGTGGTGTTCCCGTACTTTTCCTCGACGCCGTCGACGCCGTCGACAACGCGCTCCGGGGCCACCGGCCACCGTGTCGTCCTCCGCGCGGCGATCGTGCCCTGAACGCCGCCCACCGCCCGAACCCGCGCACCCGCATCCGCATCCCCGCACCCCCGCGCCCGAACCCCCGCACCCATCCCGAACCCGAGGACGCGATGAGCAGCCCCACCGAACTCGACTACTCCCTCGCCGACCACATCGCCACCATCACCCTCGACCGCCCGCACCGCAAGAACGCGTTCACCCTGGAGATGGTGGATGCCTGGGCCGACGCCCTGCGGCGGGCCGAGGCCGACCCCGAGGTGCGCGTGGTCGTCGTCACCGGCGCGGGCGGCACCTTCTGCTCGGGCGTGGACCTGGACGCCTTCGCCGAGCGCGAGCGCACCCCGCTGGCGGAGAAGCAACTCATGTCCCGCATCCACCAGGTGGCGTTCGCCGCCGAGGCGCTGACCAAGCCCTACCTCGCGGTCGTCGCCGGCTCGGCCGTCGGCGCGGGCATGGACATGGCGCTGATGGCCGACATCCGGATCGCGGGGGAGTCGGCCCGGTTCTGCGAGGGCTACGTCCGCGTCGGCCTGGTGCCCGGCGACGGCGGCTGCTGGTACCTGCCCCGCATCGTCGGCACCGCCACCGCCCTGCGGCTGCTGTGGACCGCGGACTTCGTCGACGCCGCCGAGGCACTCGCCATCGGCCTCGTGAGCAGCGTCCACCCCGACGACCAACTCCGAGACACAGCCAGGCAGTTCGCCCTCAAGCTGGCCTCCCGCCCACCCCTGGCCGTGCAACTGATCAAGCGCGCCGTACGCGAAGGCGAACGCCAGGACCTGCGCACCGCGCTCGACCTGATCTCCTCCCACCAGGCCGTGATGACCTCCACAGCCGACTCCCACGAGGCCATGGACGCGTTCCGCACGAAGCGCCCCGGCACCTACACGGGGGCGTGACGTGACCGCCACCACGACCGGCCGCCCCACGAGCGACACCACCGTCGCGGACCTGCGCCGGCAGGTTCGCGACCTCACCACCCAATGGCGCGCGCAAGGCCGCTACACCCCACACAGCGACAACTGGATGCGCGGCTACGACCCCGACTTCAGCCGAGAACTCGCCCGCCGCGGCCTGCTCGGCCTCGCCTGGCCCACCCGGCACGGCGGCAGCGGCCTCGGCCAGGTCGCCCGCCTCGCCGTCACCGAGGAACTCCTGCGCGCCGGGGCCCCCGTCGCGGCGCACTGGATCGGCGAACGCCAGATCGGCCCCGCCGTCCTGCGCCACGGCAGCCCGGACCTGCGCGCCGAGATCCTGCCGCTCATCGCCCGCGCCGAGGCCGTTTTCTGCCTCGGCATGAGCGAACCCGAAGCCGGATCCGACCTCGCCGCCGTCCGCACGACCGCCACCTCGGTGCCCGGCGGCTGGAAGGTCGACGGCCGCAAGATCTGGACCACCGGCGCCCATCACGCCACCCACGCCTACCTCCTCGCCCGCACCGCCCGTACCGAACGCAAGCACCACGGCCTCACCGAATTCCTCGTCGACATGGACACCCCCGGCATCGAGGTCACCCCCATCGTCGACCTCGCCGGCGGGCACCACTTCAACGAGATCACCTTCACCGACGTCCACGTCCCCACCCATCGCCTCCTCGGCACCGTCGGCCAGGGCTGGCGTCAGGTCGTGGAACAACTCTCGTTCGAACGCGGTGGCCCCGAACGCGTCCTGTCCACCTACCCGTTGCTGGCCCGATGCGTGGAAACCCTCGCCGCCGACCCAGCCCGCGCCCGTGACCTGCACACCGACCTCGGACGCCTCGCCGCGCGCCTGGCCACGCTGCGCCGCCTCGCCCTCGACGTCGCCCGACAGGTCGACGCCGGCCACGCACCCGCCGTCGAGGCCGCCACCCTCAAATACCTCGGCAACGCCTTCGAGAACGACGTCGTCGACTTCGCCCGACGCGTGTGCCACCACACCCCGGACCCCGCCCTGCGGACCGCGTTCGACCAGGCACTGCTCGCCTCACCCGGCTTCACCATCCGAGGCGGCGCCGCCGACGTACTGCTGTCCCTGATCGCCAAACAGGAGACCCGCCGATGAGCAGTGTCCACGCCGAACTCCGCGACCTCGTCGACGACATCACCGCCACACCCGGTGACCCCGACCGGCTCTGGGACACCGTCGCCGCCCTGGGCCTGCACACCATCGGCGTCCCCGAGGCCGACGGCGGCTCCGGCGGCGACCTCGCCGACCTGGTCACCGTGGTCCGCCGCCTCGCCCACCGAGCAGCGTCCGTACCCGTCGCCGACCACGCCGTGGCCGCCTGGACGCTCGCGCTCGCCGGCCACCCCCTCCCTACGGCCGGGCCCCTCGTGGTCGTCCTCGACACCACCCTCGTCGCCGGCCCGATGTCCGTGCCCTGGGGACGCTGCGCCGCCGGGCTGGTGGTGGTCGGCTCGGACGACGTGATCCGCTACGCGGACCCGGCCGGGCGGCGACCTGGCATCGAGGAGGGCGCCAACCTGGCCGGCGAACCGCGGGATACCGTCCGCCTCGACGAGATTCCCCTCGCCGTCCTCGCCGGGGCACCCCCCGCCGACGCGATCCGGGCCCGCGCCGGCTTGTTGCGCGCCGCGGCCGTGGCCGGAGCATGCGCGGGAGCCTACGAACTGACCCGTACGTACGTGGCGCAACGACGTCAGTTCGACGGCCCCCTCATCGACATCCCCGCGGTCGCGGCCTCCCTGGCCGGCATGAAGGTCGCCGCGCTCCAAGTGGACGCCGCCGTCGACCGCGCCGTGGACCTCCAGGCCACCCCGGCGAGCCCCGCAGACCTGCTCGCCGCCACGGCAACCGCACGCGTCGTCGCGGCGCGGACCGCCGACACCGTCGCCCGCAACGCCCACCAACTGCACGGCGCGATGGGCGTCACCCGGGAATACGCCCTGCACCCCCTCACCACCCGACTGTGGGCCTGGCGCGACGAGGACGGCCACGAGGAGTCCTGGGCCCGACTCCTCGGCACCCACGTCATCGAGGGCGGCGAGGCCCACCTGTGGGAACGCCTCACCGCCTGAACGACCCACCCGCCCGATGGTCGGGGGTCGGGAGTCGGCCCGATCGTCGGCAGTGGGAGCAGCGCGACCGGATCGACCGGATCGACCCATGACGAGTGACCTGTTCACCGGAGGCCTCGACGCGATCGCGGGCGTAGGCGATGGCGTCGTCGAGGAGTGCCCGGTACGCGGGGGTCAGCTTGTACGGCTCGTCCTTGGTCCAGCGGTCGGACGAGAAGGCGGTCCGCTCGGCGAGGGAGTCGTCGGAGAGAGGGTCTCCCTCCTTGGTGAGATAGTCGCGCACGCCGGCGCGCTTGCGGGTGCGACGGGTCAGCCGGCCATGCCGTCCAGCAGTTCGGTGAATCCTTGCTGGAGGACACGGCATTCTTCCTGTGACGTGCCGATGAAGGTGGCGCCGATTTTTCCGTAGGGCTGCAACGCGGTCCAGAAGTGAGGGACGACGCCACGGCCGGACGTTGCGTCGAAGGCCAGGTCGGGCCGATGGTGCAATTCCTCGATCAGGGAGGTGGGCGTGAGGCCCCGGTAGGCGGGGGAGATCAGCCCGTCGGTTCCTGTGTAGTGGACTACGGAGCCCTTGTGCGTCAGGAGTCCGTCCTCGGGCCACGTGCCCGGCAGGAGGGCGCGTACGGTTCGATGGGGGTGCGTGGTGCCGGTCTGGCGCAGGTTCAGTTCGACCGCGTCGACGTCCCACCGGCCGTCGCCTGCCTTGCGGGCGATGAAGTCGATGCCGACATGTCCGCGGACACCGACCGAGCCCAGTTCCTTGCCGGCGGTGAGGGACATGTCGACGAGAGTGTCGCGGTAGTCGGGCGAGGCGGGAAACCGGCATCCGAGGTACTGCAGGTCCGGTCCCAAAACTTGTTCGTGCGTTCCGAGGAATTGCAGGTCGAAGCCGCCGCCCGCGCTGTGGTGGAGGTGGATCAAGGTGCTCGGTGAGCGTTTCTCACCGCGGGGCGGGGTCGGAAGGTACTGCTCGATGATCGCCCCGTTGGCGGCGATGCCTTCGAGGAATCGGTCGCGCGAGATGTCTTTGGTCAGTGGTTCCAACTGCCGCAGGGCGGTGAGCACTGCGTGGTGTCGAGCGTCGGTGGGGGTGAAAACGGCGAGCCCGTGGCCCGAGCCGTAGCCGTCGTTGATTTTCACGAGCCATCGTTTCGTCCCGTGCACGCGCACGAGTTCGGTCGCCTGCCGGGCGAGGGCGGCCATGTCGTGGACCGGTTCGTAGCTGCCCGGGGCGTGGGCCAGGCCGGTGGTGCGAAAGACCTTGCGGCTACCGGCTTTCGAGCCCCACGTCAAAGTCGCGCTGGGCGTCTCGCCGCAGTCCAGGCCGATTCGCTCGGCTACCTCGTCCATGCGGGTGCTCGCCTGGTAGCACGACAACGGCTCCACCACCTGCCCGCGCGCGCGTGCCCGAGACGTCAATGCCCGGACACGGTCCAGGAGTTCGGGCCGCTCCAGCAGTTTCTCGCTCAGGTGCCGGTCGGAAGTGTCCGGCAGGCCGATCAAGGCGTGCCGAAGAAGCCGGTCGGCAACGGAGTCCCGGCCCTCCGCCGGCCGCAGGGTCAGGAGGTACCGTTCGACCGACGCAGGCACCGGAGGTGCTTGGAGCATGAGCAGAGCCAGGTTCGGCCGGCAGGCGACGCTCAGCGATTCCCACATGCCGCGCACACACGAGAGCCAGCGTCCCAGGCCCTGCTCCATTTCGAGCTCGGAGAACTCCTGGGAGGGGCAGGCGATCCGCAGCCGCAGGCCGGGCCGGCCCGCCACCTGGGCTTCGAAACGGTCGATGCGGCGGATGAGAGGGTCTTGGGGCATGGCGACGGCCTTCCTGCTGATGCGGCGGCGCCGCTGGAACCGGAGGTGTCTACCTGATCGGGGGTAGGGGCCGGACGGTCGCCTGTTCGCCTGCCATGAGCGCCTCCAGGAGGTGCGCAGCCGGTTCTATGAAGCAGACCAGTCGGCCGTCGCGGAGAAGCCCCACGGCCGCAGGCCGCACGGGGCACGGCTCGGCCGGCGTGCAGTGAATCTCGGTGCCGCTCGCCTTGGCGACGGTGAGGGCCGCGCGAGGAGTGTGCTGCGCGTCGAGGATCGCGGGAATCAGCCCGTTCAGCCGCGATCCGGAGATCACGATGTGCTCGCCCACGCACGCCAGTCCGTGCACGACGGGCGCCGGTTGCGACGTGCTGACCTGGATCGTGGTGATGACGCGCACCCGAGAGCCGGCCGGGATGTCGGTGGTGATGCGCGCGCCCGCGTCGATCAGACAGTCGTCACCCACGTTCACGGGACCGAAAAGGTGGACGTTGCCCCCGATTTGCACGCGGCTGCCGACATGCGGATGCCTTCTGGGCTGCGGCCGACCGTTCGCCTTCGAGACGATGTCCCGCGCACCCAGGACCACGTTCTGAACGAAGTAGCAATCGTCCCCGACTTCCGCGTCTTCACCGATGAGCGTTCCGGAACCGTGGTCGATGACGAATCGACGGCCGATGCCGGCACCGGGGTGGATCTCGATGCCGGTGGTGAGCCGGAAGTGCTCGGAGATGCGACGTGCCTGGGTCGCGAACCGATCGGGCACGCCATCCGGCAGGCGCATCTCCCACAGCGCGTGCGCGAGACGATAAGCCATCACCGCCCGAAAGCTGAGATAGCCCGAATAGATGTAGGACTGGTCGCCGCGAGCCGCAGCGTCGCGAATCGAGAACACCGACAAATCCTCGGCCACCTGGGCGCCGACCTCGCACAGCAACCTGTGGGCGGCAGGGCGCGACATCGCAGAACTGTGGCTACCGGCTCCTGCACGCCGCAAGGTGGCGGACAGGTCCCCGACGATGGTTCGCATATCGACCTCGGTGGGCAACACGGCGACCCTCCTGCCGTTGAGAATCCCCTCCCAAGCGCAAGGCGCTGTTCAAAGTCTTCGCCACCCGGCCGGTGCCCCCCACCGGGCATAGGCCGAACGAGTGAACAGCCGAACGTGCGACGCCGACGCAGCGTCCGCTCGGTGCCAGGCACCGACGAGGCCGCCAACCGAGGGACCGTGAAAACCGACGACTTCGGTTCGTAGCCGATGCCGACAGGGTGTCCCGGCCCACGACCAGGCTCCCGTACGCGGTCGACGCGGACACCGCCGCACGCCTGTGGGAGGTCGGCGACCGCCCGAACGCACACGGCACATCCGTTACGCCGTCGTCCCGGGTGGCGGCGTGGTGCGTTCGGCGCCGGCGTGCGTGGGGGAGGGGTCGGGTGCTCCTCCGCGGGTCGGATCCGGCGCAGGGCGCGGGACCGTCCACGACGGGTGGGTATTGACCTGTGCCACGGTGGCCTGCGCCAGTCTTTTGTATCGGGTCGCGATCCGCTCGGCCCGGCCGGCGGGCAGTGGCCCGCCGTGCTCTGCGGCTCGGGCGATGATCGCCTCCGGTCCCAGGTCCCGGTTGGCCAGGACGATCGCGTTGACGGCCGGTCGGCGCAGGTGGTCGTACCGGTCCAACGCGGTCACGGGGTCGTGGTCGCGGGCCAGGCACCAGGCGAGTACGCGGGCGTCGACGACGGACTGCGATCCGCCGTTCATGCCCATCGGGAACATCGGGTGTGCCGCGTCGCCGAGCAGCGTGACCCGGCCGAAACTCCAGCGGGGCAGCGGATCGCGGTCGAGCATCGGATATTCGAGGATCGTCGAGGAGCGCTCGGCCGGCCACGCCGAGTCGATCCACGGCAGGTCCCAGCGCGCCAGCGCGGCGCGGGCCTCCGCCGTCGTGACGCGGCGGTGAGTGCGGGGCGGAGGGTCGGCGGGGCGCTCGTGTCGTACCTCCAACACCCAGTTGAGGAGGGTTTCGCCGCCCTCGGTCGCCGGGTCCTCGATCGGATACGCGACAAATTTCGCCCCGGGGGTGCCGCCGGCCACCACGATCGAACGGCCGTCGAGGATGTGCGGGTGTCGGGCGACCCCGCGCCACATGTGCACGCCGTTCCACCGCGGGACGCCCTCGTGGGGGTGGAGCCGGGCGCGGACCGCGGAGTCGATGCCGTCGGCGCCGACCAGCACGTCGGCGTCCTCCATCGTCGGCGCGCCGCCGGTCCGGTCCAGGAAATGGGCCCGAACGCCGCCCCCGGTCTGCTCGAAGCGTTGGAACGGCAGGCCGGTACGGACGGCGTCCGGCCCCAGACGTTCGCGCACCGCGGCCAACAGCATCAGGTGCAGGCGGCCGCGGTGTACGGAATACTGCGGCCACCGGTAACCGGCCGCCAGTCCGAGCGGCTCCTCCCACACCGGCTCGCCCGCCCGGTCGTGGTAGCTCAGCCGACGCGGGGGCACCGCGATGGCGGCCAACTCGTCGGCCAGGCCGAGTTCGGACAGTTCCCGGACGGCGTGCGGCAGCAGGTTGATGCCCACGCCCACCGCTTCGATCGTGCGCGCCGCCTCGCGCACCCACGGACGGAACCCGGCGGCGTGCAGACTCAGGGCACAGGTCAACCCGGCGATTCCGCCGCCCACGATGCCGACTCTCATCCGCCCGCCCCTCGCCTTTCGTCAACGCTGTCACGGGAGTTCATCTGTGTAGGCAAGGCCGTGCCGCCGGGCGCCGTGGATGCGCGTGGATGCCCGTGGTTGCGCGGGCGCCGGATCAGGAGCCGGCGGCCTGCTTGATCAGGTCGGCGACGGCGGCGGGGCGCGAGACGTAGACCGCGTGGCTGCCGGCCACCTCGACCGTCGTCGCTCCGATCCGCTCGGCCATGGCGTGTTGCGCCGGCGGCGGGATCATCCGGTCCTCGGAAGCCACGAGGTACCAGGACGGCTTCGTTCGCCAAGCCGGTGTGGCCACCGCGCCGCCGAGTGCCTCCAAACCCCAGGGGACCTGCGAGTCGGCCAGGAATCGGGCCTGGGCCGGCGGCAGGTCGCCGGCGAAGGACTCGGGGAACTTCTCCCGGTCCAGGAGCAGGAAGCCGTCGACCGGCGCCAGGATCGGCGGCACCGGCGCGCCGGACGGCGGATCGGCGATCAGGGTGTTCACCGACTCGCTCTTGTCCGGCGCGAACGCGGCGATGTACACCAGCGCCGTCACCTTGTCGTGGTTGCCCGCCTCGGTGATCACCGCACCGCCGTACGAGTGGCCGACCAGCGTGACCGGCCCCGGCTGCGCGTCGAGCACCCGGTGGACCGCGGCCACGTCGCCGTCCAGCGAGATCGTGGGGTTCTGCGCGACCGCCACGTGGTAGCCGTCCTCGGTGAGGGCCTCGTACACCCCCTGCCAGCCGGCGCCGTCCACGAAGCCGCCGTGGACGAGGACGACGTTCCCGCGCGGTGCGTTGTCGCTCATGATTCCTCCCGAGTCCCGCGGGGCTGACGACGCTGATGCCCCAGCCCGTGGCACCGACACTAGGGATGCGAACGGCCCGGATTCTTGCGTCATTTGACGCAAATCCAGGACGCTCGTCGTCACTGCCGGCTGCCCTCCAGCGCGTCGCGCAGTGCTGCCCGGGAGGTTACGCCCAGCTTCGGGAACGCCCGGTACAGATGAGAGGAGACCGTTCGCGGGGACAGGAAGAGTCGCTCGCCGATCTCTTTGTTGGTCAGGCCGGTTGCGGCCAGGCTCGCGATTCGGTGTTCCTGAGGGGTGAGCGCGCCGATCTCCCGCAGATCCGCGATGTGGTCCCCGTCGCAGGCGTGTAATTGTCGGCCGGCGCGGTGCGCCCAAGGCGTCGCGCCGAGCCGTTCGAAGATCTCCTCGGCTGCGGTCAGGTGGGAGCGGGCCGGGGCGAACGCCCCGCTGCCACACAGCCGTTCGCCGTAGTACAGCCGGATACGGGCATGATCGAAGGGCCACCGTTCGGCGTCCTCGTCGGTCACGGCCTCACCGAACCACCGCAGGGCCTGGGCGTCGTTGCGCGAGGCCATGGCGGCGGACGCGCGCACGACGATACGCAGGCGTGGCGAGACCGCGTCCAGCCCGGCTGCTCGGGCGGCGGCGACGTGGTTGCGCGCCTTGTCGTGCCTGCCGGTTCGTACGGCCGCCTCGACGGTGTCCAGGATCGCCCACAGCGTGTGGCCGACGAACGGGGCGAGTGTTCCGGCGGGTGAGATCCGGCAGGCTTGGTGGTAGGCCGTCTCGAAGTCACCTTGGGAGAGGGCGAGAATCGTCTTGGCGTGAGCGGCGTAGCAGGTGACGGCGTGCGCCCTGCGGGAGCCGCCCCACTGGTCCATCCGGTCGGCGAGGGCGCGGGCGGTGGGGAAGTCGCCGCAGGCCGCCGACACGCACGCGAGCACGAACTTCCCGGTCCACGACCGCAGTGGGTAGTCGAACTCGTCGCAGAGCACCAACCCATCACCGACCGTCTCGCGTAGTTCGCGCCATCGACCGGTGAACCAGGCGTGGCTGCCCCACAGGAACGAGGCCTGGATGGCGGGGAAGTTGCTCTCACCGGCAGTTCCGCCCCGGGCCGTACGAAGCAGCGGCTCCTCCATCGCACCGAGGCGGTCGGCATACGCGCCGGCCGTGCCGATCCGCACGATGTGGACCGGGTCCGAAACGTTGGCCAGGGCCGCGACGGCCGCGTCCAGTCGCGCCCAGTCGCACGGACGGGCGCGGGCCGGGTCGGCGAACGTGGCCCGCAGCAGCCGCAGCGTGTCCGGGACCGAAGTGCACTTGGCCAGCGCCGCGTCGTAGTCCGCCCACAGCCGCGGCCTGGCGCCGTAGGCGCACACCAGAAGCAGTGTGGTCAGGGCTTCGAGCAGGGTGGGGTCGGTCAGGTCGCAGGGTTCGGGCTGGAGGGCGATGGCGCCGGAGAGCAGACGGTGAGCGGTGTCGACATCGCCATGGCTGTTGAGCAGGTACATCGTGGCGGCCACCGTGGCGGCCGGCGAGTCGGTGCCCGGGTCGGCCCGGCGTGCGTGCTCCAGCAGACGAGGCACGTCGCGCAGATCGCCGGTGATGTTCGCGCCGACGTACGCGGCCTTGGCCAACCGCCGAGCCTGCTCGGTCGCTGCCGGGCTCAGGTCGGCGGCGCGCACCAGTGCCGCCACCGCGTTCGGCCCGTCGCCGCGTCGGGCACCGGCTTCCGCGGTCTCCTCCAAGAGCGCGGCGATGGTTTCGTCGGGCTCCTCCGCGGCCTGCGCCAGGTGCCAGACCCGCTGCTCGGGCGCCCCGGTCCACGCCTCGGCGAGCGCACGGTGGACGCTGCGCCGCTGGTCGCTGGTGGACAGGTCCACCACGGCCGAACGAATGAGAGAGTGCCCGAATCCGAGGCGCCCCGTCGTGTCGTCGACGTGTACGAGTCGCACCCGCTCCGCCGGCGCGAGGTGCTTGAGACTGCACCGCCCGGCCACCGCCCGGCGTACCACCAGCAGGTTCCCGCTGCCTTCCAGCGCCGCGACGAGCAGCAGATGTCGGGTGGCCGCCGGCAGCATCGTGATCCGCGAAGCGAAGGTCGACTGAAGCCGCAGGCTGAGCGGGATGCGTCTCGGCAGGGCCTGGGCGGCGCTTCGCTGGGAGTCGGTGAGAGAGGCAGGGAGTTCGAGCAGCGCGAGCGGGTTGCCCTCGGCGTCGTCCATCAGGCGCCGGCGCACTCTCGCGACGAGCGACGGAAAGCGGCGGATGAGAAGTTCCTCGGACGCGGCCTCGCTGAGCGGACCCAGCTCGTGCAGCGGAAGGCCGCTGTGATCGAAGAAGGACTCGTCGCCGAGTCGGACCGCACAGACCATGCCCGTTCCGGCCCCGACGAGCCGATGCGCCACCCGCGCCAGAACCACGGCACTGGCCGGATCCAGCCACTGCGAGTCGTCCAGTACGAGCACGGTGGACCGGGCCCGGGAGAGATCCACGAGCAGCGACACCACGGCCTCGGCAACCGCCTCCTGCCCCGGAGGGACGCCCCGTTCGAAGTCCAGCGCCGCGGCGAGGACGGGCACGTCGGCAGCCCTGGACCGGATATCAAAAATCGGGGCCAGCAACTGCCGCAGTGCGCCGTACCCGGTCTGCGCCCGGTACTGCCCGCCCACGGTGTGCAGCACCCGCATCCCGGCAGCCTCGGCCCGCCGGGTGAAAGCGGCGAGCAGTGCCGTCTTTCCGACGCCCGGCTCGCCCAGCAGCGCCAACGACCCGCCGCTGCGACCGATGTCGGCCAGGAACGCGTCGAGCCGTTCCAGGTCGGCCTCGCGGCCGATCAACGATCCGTCTTCGGTGCCGGGCGCACGGTCGCCGGCCGCAGCGACGCCGAAGAGGCCGCCGGGACGGACGAGAGGGACCGGGCCGATGCCGGCCGCAGCGGCCGGTTCCTCACGCCACACGCCGTGGCGACCGCGTTCGTGGCGGTACTTCGCGTCGAACATCATCCCCCCGCGACCCGCAGCGGCCCATGCCACCCGCCATATGTCCCGAACCGCCAGAATAACAACGGTTGATCGGCCCGACGGGAGCTTCTCCATCGATCGCCCTCACCGCTTGGGCCCTCGCCCGCCCGCACGGGATCCTCGCGGCAGAGCCTCCCCGGGCGGCGAACCCGACCCGGGGCGACCTCGTATTCGAAGACCGCCGGGTAGTTCGCCGACACGACGTCACCGAACGCGAACCACCATGGCGATGTTTCGTCGCGTGCCTGTTCCGAAAAAGCTCACGCAGCTCGGTGTACTCGCAGGCGCCGGCGCCACGTTGTCGCCGAACTCGGCATCGGCTGCCGCGTCGAGTCGACCTGCCCCGGGCGGTATTGAATTCTCACCGGAGTATCGTCTACGGTTTTCGGTATGGCGAATCAGATTTCGGTGGGATCGGAACTTCTGGAATACGTCAGGGAGTTCTCGCTCAGAGAGGACAGTATTCTTCGCGACCTGCGGCGCACGACAGCGGAGTTGCCCGCCGGAGAAACGATGCAGGTCATGCCCGAGGAGGGGCAGTTCCTCGCGATGCTGGTCGCGGCGACCGGTGTTGCCGAGGTGCTGGAGATCGGCACCTTCACCGGCTACAGCACCCTGTGCATGGCCCGTGCGCTTCCGCCGCACGGGCGATTGGTCACGTGTGACATCAGTGCGCGATGGCCCGAGATCGGTGCCGAGTATTGGCGACGGGCGGGCGTTCTCGACCGCATCGAGGTCCGCATCGGAACCGCGACGGACACGCTTGAGGAAATGATCGCCGAAGGCCGCTCCGGGGAATTCGGTCTCGTATT
The DNA here is from genome assembly GCF_009865215.1 of Streptomyces sp. SID3343. GTDB lineage: Bacteria > Actinomycetota > Actinomycetes > Streptomycetales > Streptomycetaceae > Embleya. Next base: position 13,051 of record NZ_WWJX01000860.1, read on the forward strand.
CATCGATGCCGACAAGAGAAGTTATCCGCGCTACTACGAGCTTGCCCTGCACCTCGTGCGGCCGGGTGGATTGTTGGTGTTGGACAATACGCTTTTCTTTGGTCGCGTCGTCGACCCCCTTGCCGAGGACCCGGACACCGTCGGTGTTCGCGAGGTCAACGCCAGGATTCGAGACGACCGGCGGGTGGACATCTGCATGCTTCCGATGGCCGACGGCATCACCCTGGTCCGCCGAAGGTGACCACCCCTGCACCCTCGTGTGTTCGGTCCGGCGCGGTCACCGCGGGTGCGGCACCTCCTCGGTGAGACGTGGAGCGATCAGCCGGACCGTGTCCGACGGTTGTCGGCGCTCGGGCACGAGGTGCAGCACCCGGACGCCCCCGGGGGAATCCGGTTCGACCACCGCACCCCGACAGTCGCACGGTTGCTCGTCGAAGCCGGCGAACCGGTAGGCGATCTCCATCATGCGATTACGGTCGGTGGCGCGGAAGTCCGCCAGCAGGTGCACACCGGCCCGGTCCGCCTGGTCGACCAACCAGTTCAGGATGATCGTGCCGGCGCCGAAGGCCACCACGCGGCACGAGGTGGCGAGCAGCTTGAGATGCCACACGCGCGAGTGCTTTCGGAGCAGCAGTACACCCACCGCACCGTGCGGCCCGAAGCGGTCGGTGAGCGTGGTGACCAGAACCTCGTGGTGGGAGTCGTCGAGCAGGGCACGCAGCGTCGCGTCCGGGTAGTGCACCCCGGTCGCGTTCATCTGGCTGGTGCGCAGCGTCAACTCCTCGACCCGGGACAACTCCTCGTCCGTGGCCCGCCCGACGCGCATCACCAGCTCCAGCGAGCGCAGGAAGTCCTCGTGCGAGCCGGTGAACCGTGCCCGCTCGTCGGTGCGCCGGACCCCGGCCCGGTACATCGTCCGGCGCCGGCGCGCGTCGACGGTCACCGTCCTCGGGCTGAACTCGGGCCGGTCGAGCAGCGTCGCGGCGTCCTCCGCCCGATAGCACCGTACGTCCGGGAGGTGGTGGGCGACCTCGGCCCGCTCGGCCGCCTGGTCGTCGATGAATGCGATCGTGGAAGGCGCGAAACCCAACCGATCGGCGATCCGCCGGATTCCCTCCGACTTGCGTCCCCAGCCGATCTCCGGCACGAGGAAGCAGTCGGTCATCCCCAGCGCCGCCAGCCGCGCCCAGACCGGCTCGTGATCGTTGCGGCTGCACACCGACTGCAGGATGCCGCGCGCGTCCAGACCGGCGACCACCTCCCGGATCGTCGGGAACGGGTCGACGTTCTCGTCCTCCAGGAACGTGCCGTGCCAGAGCGTGTTGTCGAGGTCCCAGACGAGGCACTTGACCAGGACGGGCCGAGCCGCCCGGGCGAGGTCGCGCATGTTCGGCTCCCGGTCGCGAGGTTCGGCGTAACGAGGTTCCTCGGCGGCCACGATCGTGCTCACCGCCGGCCCAGCACATGGTCGGCCAGCATCAACTGGCACATCTCGTTGCTGCCTTCGATGATCTCCATGAGCTTGGCGTCGCGGTACGCCCGTGCGACGACGTGGCCGTCCTGCACGCCCGCCGACGCGAGGACCTGGACGGCTGCGGCGGCACCCTTGACCGCGTTCTCCGCGCCCACGTACTTCGCCAGCACGACGGCCGCGGCCAAGTCCGCCGCATGCTCGTCCCAGCAACGGCTCGCGTACTCGCAGACCCGGGTCGCGACCTGCTCGGCGGTCCACAACTCGGCCAAATGGCGGGAGACCAACTGGTGTTGCGCCAACGGTCGGCCGAACTGCACTCGGGACAGCGCGTGCTCGACGGCCGCCGCCACGCAGGCCCGCAGAATACCGACGCAGCCCCAGGCGACGGAGATCCGACCGTAGGCCAGCGCGGTCGTCACCAGCAGGGACAGCGGCTGTCGCCCACCCCCCAGCAGGCTGTCGAGCGGCAACCGGACCCGGTCGAGTCGGACCTCGGCGTGTCCGGCCGCCCGACATCCCAGCGGGTCGGCCACCGGGTGCACCTGTACCCCGGGGGTGTTTCGCGGCACGACCACCACCGCCCCGTCTTCTCCCATGCGCGCGACGACCAGAAAGAGGTCGGCGTGCTCGGCCGCGGTCACCCACTTCTTGCGGCCGGTGAGCAACACGCTGTCCCCGTCGACCGTGACGGTGGTCGCGACCGCCGACAGATCGCTGCCGGCCTGGGGTTCGCTGAACGCCATCGCCGCCGTGTCACCCGAGGCCAGCCGCGGCAGCAGGTCCGCAGCCTGCGCCGGATCACCGAGCCGTTCGACGGTCCACGCGGCCATGCCCTGCGAGGTCAGCACACTGCGCAGCGAACTGCACAGGCTGCCGACATGTGCGGTGAACTCGCCGCCGTCCGCGCTCGTCCACCCCAACCCGCCGTACTTCTCCGGGATTTGCACCGTGAGCAGTCCGGCCGCGCCGAGTTTGCGGACGACGTCGTCGGGCAGCCGGCCCGCGCGATCCCAAGCGCAGGCCCGGTCACCGACCAGTTCGGTGACCGCCGTGGCCGCCGCCGCGGTGACGGGTTCAGGCACCGGGACCTCCGGGGACCGGCCGCCGGAGCCGTTCGACCAGTTCGGCCATCCGCACCACCGTACGAAAGTTGTCCATACGCAGGTCGGCGCCGCGGATGGCGATGTCGTACGTCCGCTCCAGATACACCACCAGTTCCATGGCGAAGAGCGAGGACAGGCCCCCGGGGCCGAAGACGTCGGCGTCGATCGTCCACTCCCGCCCCGTGTGCCGGGCCAGGAACCGCAGCAGTTCCGCGTCGATGCCTTGCGGACCGGCGGCGGGCTTTGGGCCCACCGGCCCGGGCGACTCCAACGACTCGGACGAGTCGGACGACACAGTCATGCCTTTTCTCCCTCGTATGCGTAGAAGCCGTGCCCGCTCTTGCGGCCGAGTCGGCCGACGCGCACCATTTCCAGCAACAGGTCGCAGGGGCGGCACCTTTCGTCACCGGTCCGCTCGTGCAGCACCCACAGCGAGTCGACCAGGTTGTCGAGGCCGATCAGGTCCGCCGTGCGCAGCGGACCCGTCGGGTGACCCAGGCACCCCTGCATCAACCGGTCGACCGACTCGACGCTCGCGGTACCGGCCGCCACCACCCGGACCGCGTCGTTGATCATCGGATGCAGGATGCGGCTGGTGACGAAGCCCGGCGCGTCGGCGACCACGATCGGCTCCCGGCGCAGCGCGGCGAGCAGGGCCCGCAGCGTGTCCATGGTGGCCTCGCCGGTGTGCGTGCCACGAATCACCTCGACCGTGCGGATCAGGTGGGGCGGGTTCATGAAGTGGGTGCCGATCAACTCCGCCGGCCGGGCCGTCGCCCGAGCCAGTTCGTCGATGGGGATCGCGGACGTGTTGGAGACGATCGCGGTGCCCGGCGCGACCAGCGCGGACACCTCGGCGATGACCTTCGCCTTGGCGTCGGCGTCCTCGGTGACCGCCTCGATCACCGCGACGGGAGCCGGGTCGTCGGCCGTCGCGTCCTCGGCCAACGACGCTGCGGTGACGAGAACACCGATGACGGACTCCTTGGGCAACGCGTCCATCAGCCGCGCCATCCGCACCATCCGCTCGACGCGCGCGGGGGCTTCGGCCAGGCGGCGTCGGTCCGGGTCGATCAGCGACACCGGTATGCCGTGACCGATGGCCAACGCGGCGATGCCGGTCCCCATCACTCCCGCCCCGAGCACGGTCAATCGTCGCCCGACCGCGTGCGTATCGTTCTCCGCTGCCATGTCGTCTCTCTTTCGCTCCCGGCGAGTCACGGGGACACGAGGCCGCCCGCAGGTTTCGCGTCCACCGCCTCCGATGGCGCGGCGACGTCTTCGGCGTCCGTGCACTCCATGCGGACACCTTCGACTCCCGCGTAGAACTGCTGCGCCCACAGCCGGTATCGCCCGATCGGTCCGTCGCCCTTGGCGAGCTTCGGCTGCTCGACGTGTTCCTGGTGGTTCCACATCAGCAGGTCGGCGCCGGTGTCCAGACTCGCCACCCGCTGAATGAGGACGCTGCTCAGCCGGGCGACGGGCAGCGTGGCCGCGCGCCCGATCCGTTCGGGCAGGCCCGGCACGCCGCCCAGTTCCAGCTTGGTGCCGAAGCGCAGGTCGATACGGCCCGGGGTGGTCGGCGTCGCGTGGAGCATCACGTACAGGTTGCCCGCGCCCCGGGGCAGGACCGTACGGGCGGCGATGGTGGCCAGGCCGATCACGGTGAGCGTGTACGACTGGCGGAAGCCGCGCAGCACGGTGCCGCGCGCGGTCGCGGTGACCGTGGCGATCGGCTCCCCGGGCATCGGCTTGCCGTCGATGTCGAGATCCTCGAGGCCGTGCAGCGCGGGCAGGTGGCCCCAGTCGAAGGCGTTCTCGATGACGTCCTGCGGGTGGCCGGCGATGTCGAAGGTGTCGTGGCTGTACGGTTGCCGGTCGTCCATGGGCAACACCGGGACCTGCCACTGTGGGGGCAGGCCGAGGGCGTGCCGCCAGACGTAGATCGAGCCGTTGGCCTCGCACACCGGGTGGCGGGTCAGCGACGCCTTCGGCGGTGGTTGGCCGTAGCCGGTGCGCACGCAGGTGCCGGCCGGGTCGAACGCGAACCGGTGGAAGGGGCAGACGATGTCCTCGCCCTCGATCGACCCGCCGACCCCGAGGTGTGCGCCCAGGTGCGGGCACCGGGGGTGGACGGCCCGCAGCACGCCCTTGGTGGTGCGGTACAGGACGACCTCGGCGCCCGCGAGCGTGCGGGTGGTGACGGTGCCGGGGCGTACCTCGTCCGAGAAGGCCAGGCAGAACCAGCCGTTCGGGTGCGGGCGGGTGGGGGCATGCAGGGTGTCGGCCGCTGCCGCCCCGCAAGCGCCGACCCGGCGGGCCCGCAAAAGCCCCTTCACCAACGGCTTCACGTGCGGCCTCATGGCATCGCTCCTACTGGTCGATCGGGCAGCCGCCGGCGCCCGGCTTCGTGGCGGACGGGGTGGACGCCGACCGCGACGCGTGCGCCCGCGCCCCGGTGGTGGTGGTGTCGGCGTCGCTCGCACGGCGTTCGTGCAGGCGCAGGTGCAGCCCGCGCGAGCTCAGGCTGGTCTCCACCTTGGGTCGGAAGGGTTCGTCACCGATTGGGGCCAGGTGCCAGCGGGCGACGATGGCGGTCAGCGCGAGGACGGCCTCGGTGAGGGCGAACTGGTCCCCGATGCATTTGCGGGGGCCGGCGCCGAAGGGGATGTAGGTGGCCCGATCGGGGTTGACGCCGAGCCAGCGGTCCGGGTCGAACCGGTTCGGCTCGGTGTACAGGTCGGAGCGGCGGTGCAGGAGGTAGGGGCTGAGCACGATGGTGCTGCCGCCCTTGAGGCGTACGCCGCCGAGTTCGGCGTCCTCGCGGAGAGTGCGGGTCATCATCCAGGCGGGCGGGTACAGCCGCAGCGTCTCGGTCACCACCCGGCTCGCCAGACCCAGCGACGGCAGGTGCCGGGTGTCGAGTGCGCCGTCGTTGTCGGCCAGGACCTCGTCGGTCTCGGCCTGGAGGCGGTGCTGCACGTGCGGGTTGGTCGCCAGCAGGTGCAGTGCCCAGGCCAGGGTGATGGCCGTGGTCTCCATCCCGCCGAGGAAGAAGGTCAGGGCCTCGTCGGCCAGTTCGGAGTCGCTGAGTCGCATCTCGCCGCCCTCGCTCTCCTCGTCCACCGCGCCGATCAGCGCGGAGAGCAGGTCGGCGTGGTCGGTGGCATCGGCGCGCCGCTCGGCGATGATCTCCTCGATGGTGGCCGAGAGCCGGTGTCGGGCCTCGTCGTAGCGTCGCTTCTTCGGCGTCGGCAGCCCGCGCAGCAGGGCCGGCGTCATCATCCGACGAAAGAACGCGCTGACCACGGTGGAGGTGTCGGTCAAAGCCCGCCGCATGGTCTCCTCCGGCAGGGCACCGCTGAACATCGTCTCCATGGTCGCCCGTGTGGTCAGCGTCATCATGTCCTGGGTGACGTCGACGACCTCGCCGTCGCGCCAGGTGCTCGCCTTCGCCTGGGCGGCCCGGGCGAACACCTCCCCGTATCCGGTGAGTCGGGTGGGGTGGAAGGACGGCTGGCACAGGCGTCGCTGGCGCCGGTGCAGTGGGTACGCGCACGTGGACAGGCCGTCGCCGATGACCTCGCGGATGCGGTCGTAGATCGCGCCGCCCTTGTCGAAGACGCGGTCGTTGAGGAACACCTGCCGAGTCAGTCCCGGGTCGCAGATCATCACGGCGGAACTCGGTCCCAGACGGACGCGGACCATCCGGCGGTAGCCCGAGAGGGACGTGATGAACGCCAGTGGATCACGCAGCAGTTGCAACGCGTGGCCCAGCAGGGGCAGGGCTCGCGGGGCCAACGGGATCGATGCGGCGGTGGCCGTTTTCGTGTCCGGCATGGACGACCTCATTCCGGGTGAGTCCCGGCGGCCGAGACCCCGGGGGTGGTGTCGCGGGTGACCTCGATCAGTGCGGTGGTCCAGCGGAAGCCGAGCCCGAAGCTCAGCACCAGAACGCGGTCGCCCGCCCGCGACGTGCCGGAGCGGAACAGGCGGTCGAGGCCGAGCAGGATGTCGCACGGCCCGGCGTGGCCGAGGTGTCGGCCGAAGGTCCAACTGGTGTCCTGGCAGCGCAGGTTCAGCGGTGATCCGGCGAGTACGAGGTCGAGCACGATCGATCCGATCGCGATGGCCACCACGTGTGTGACGTCCGCGGGTTTCGTGTCGGTCTCGTCGAGGACGTTCTCGATGCACCGGCGGGTCGCGCGTTGCAACGTGTCCATGTGCGGCATGAGCCCGCTGTCCTCGACGGGAAACGGCCGGCCGCCCCCGCTGTGCGCTTTTCGTGCCCGGGTCAGCACTTCCAACTGCGGCTCCACGGCCTGGGCGGTCGCGGCCAGTCGGGCGAAGCCGGTGCCTCGGGTGAGCACGGCGGCGGCTCCCGTGTCGCCGGCCACATAGCCCATGTTCCGGGCGCCGCCCCAGCGTTGCTCGGGGAATCGGGCGCCGACGGTGACCAGGGCGGCCTTCGCGGCGGGACGGGCGGTGAGGTGTTCGGCGGCGGCGATCAGCGCGGCGGCCCCGCCGTCGCTGGCCGCGCACAGTTCGTAGCCGGTGGTGTGCGGCCCGCCGAGCACCCGCTGTAGGTAGGTCCCGGGTGTGTAGTGGTCCTCGTCCTGGAAGTTGGCGTGTACCAGCAGGCTCAGGTCGGTGGTGGCGACGTCGGCGTGCCGCAGCGCCTTGAGGCCGGCGCGGGCGGCCATGCGGGTCGGCGTGTGATCGGTCGCGATGGCGGCCGAGGTGAATCCGTTGAGCGCGGCCTGCCGCGGCGCGGCAGCCGACGCCTCCAACGGGTCGGGTACCGGGACGATGGGTGGGATCCAGGCGCCGGTGCCCGCGATCGTGATGTCCTGCCACAACATCGCTGTCTCCTCGGCGGTCACGAAACGGTCGATCGGCGGATGTCGGCGAAGGGCCGCACGAGTTCGCCGTGATGGTCGGGGTCGTGGGCGCCGGCGGAGGCGATCCGGGCGAGCATGCGACCGTCGGCGGCGGCGGTCAGTACGCCGGTGGCGAAGTCGCAATGCAGGTCGATGGTCGGATGCTCCGCGCCGAGCCGGCAGTCGTTGCCCGGCCCGCCGAGGTCGACCTCACCGAGTCCGGCCATCGGGCCGAACCGGGGCGGGAGTTCGTCGGCCGGCGGCAGCAACAGCAGGTGCACCATCGCGTCGAGGAGGATGGCCGGCACGATCGCGCCGGCCAGGGCCGGGGCCCAGGTGACGTGGTCGAAACGGTACGACGCGCTGTTCCCGTCGGGTCCGCGGGCGTAATCGCGGGTGCCGGCGAAGGGACCGGTGAGCGAGATCGGCGGGTCGGGGGTGTAGACGGGCATGGCGAAGTCGGGTTCGGGTACGTGGCTCGACGTGTCGGGGGGTGGGTCGAGGGTGGGATACCGCCGGGCCAGGCGTACTTTCGTCTCGCACAGCGGGTCGTTGAAGCGCAGGACGTGTCCGTTGCGGCCGATCCGATGGGTCGTCATCCTGACGGCGACCTCGGCGTGGTCCCGGTGTCGGTTGGTGATCCGCGCCTCGACCGCGACGGTGCGCGGCGCACCGGTGAGCCCGACCGTGATCGAGGTGCGGCAGACGAGGTCGCGGAATCCGGTGACCACGAGTTCGGGGCACAGGAGTGCGGCGGCGCCGGCGGCGGCCTCGAGGGTGAACGTGCCCGGCAGCGTGTACGCGCCGTTGACTCGGTGGTGGCGCATCCAGCGGCCGTCCTGCTCGGCCAGGGTGCGCGGATCCCAGGTCTTGGTCAGGACGATCCAGTTCGTGCCGCGCTGCAGGACGCCGTCGAGCAGGGGTGTGCTCAGGCCCGGATCCGGGGCGGCGGGCGGCGGTACGTCGGGGGCGGGCATCGGGAGGTCGTCGGGTGAGCCGTGCGCGGCGATCCCGCGGGTGTGCAGCAGGGTGCGTTCCTCCGCACGGACGAAGAACGTCACCCCGCCGGCGGGCGGGCGGGCAACGGCGGCCAGGAACTGGGCGCAGCCGAGCGCGTTGTCGATGTACGCGTCCATGCGGTTGCGTTTGAGCGTCTCGCGCATGGTGACGCTGCTGGCCACGCCGGCTTCGAGCCAGCCGCTCCACAGGATCGCGAACTCGTGCCGTTCGGGCGGCGCGTGCCGGCGGGCCCGGGCGCTCGCGTACGCGAGGTATTCGTTGGCGGTGCAGTAGTCGACGTCGCCGGGCGCGGGTGCGAGCGCAGCGAGGGTGCTGAAGTTGACCCAGGTACGGGGTGGCCGGCCGGCCAGGGCGCGTTTGAGGTTGCGGTATCCGGTCGCCTTGGTGGCCCGGACCGCCCGGAAGTCGTCGAGGGTCTTGGCGTGCAGCGCGCGGGAGCGCAGTTCCAGGACGGTGTTGACGAGGAGGTCGATGTGCCCGTGCCGGTCCAGGACTTCGCCGAGGACCGCGGTGGTGCGCTCGGCGTCGAGGACGTCGCACACCCGGTGGTGCACCCGATCGGCGCCGCACAGGTCGGCCAGCCGGCGCATCGTGCGGCCCACCTCCAGGCGCGCTTGGGCCTTCTCGTAGTCGGCGCGGAGCTCGCCTACCGACGCGTCGGGGCGTTCGCGGCGCCCGGCGATGATGAACTCGGCCTGCGCCGGCAGCGTTTCGCCCGGTTCCGGGGGCGGGGTGCGGCCGACGACGTACACGTGGGGTCGGTCCACGGCGCTCGCCAGCGCGTGCATGATCTCGGGGGTGATGCCCCGCGCTCCGCCGAAGGCGACCACGACCGCGCCGGGCGGAAGTTGGGCTTGCGTGGTGGGGGTCGGCGCGGTGCTGTCGTCGACGACCGCCATGGTGAGCCAGGTGCCCGCGCGGCAGGCCAGCGTGTGGGTGGGGACCTGGGCTGCGGCCGCTCGGGCCAGCCGGGCCAGGGCGGTCGCCGCGTCCGGTGTGTCGGTGAGCAGGGCCGCGCCGCCGCACTGGCGGATCTCGGCTCGGACGGAACGGACGAGGCCGACGATCAGCGCGCCGGACGGGGACGGCAGGTCGTCCGGGATCGCCCCGAGCAGGGCCGCGGCGAGCGAGCCGCCGTTGCGCAGTGCGGGCAGTACGCCCTGGACCGTGGTGAACGTGAGGTCTTGGAGGGCCTCCATCCGGGCGGTCTCGGCGTCGTCGGTGCCGTCGCCGTCGGGGCTGCCGTCGTCCTCGGGCAGTCGGGTCAGGATCCGGACGTGGCGGGGGACGAAGGCAAGGCGGGCCAGCGCGGTGGGCGCCTCCTCGGGCGAGACGTGGGTGGTGGCGCCGATGCCCGGCGTCGGGGCCCAGACGGCGACGTCCGGGCCGGCCGCGGCGGCGGCGAGGTCGGGGGAGTCGGTGATGACGACGGTGCCCGGGGGGATCGCGGGCGTCGTCGCGGCGGGGGGTGAGGCGGTCGGGACCAGGCGGATGGTTTGGCGGCGGCCCAGGTATTGCTCGGAGTGCGCGTTCGGCTCGGCCCGGTCGGGGGTGGCGTGCGGCTCCGGCGTGGTGTGACCCGGGGTGCTGTGCGCGTTCGGCGTGGTGTCGTTCGGGGTGCTGTGTGCCTGCGGCGCGGTGTGTTCCTTCGGCGCGGCCCCGGCACGGGTGGAGTGTTTGCGCTCCGGGCGGTCGGTGTGTTCCGCGGCCTTGTGGGACGGGGTCCGTCGCGGGGTGGTCGGTGGGGTGAACCGGATGGGCGGTGATCCGGACGCGGCCGGCGTGACGACGGTGTCGGTTCCGGTGACGACGGCCGCCAAGACCTTCAACACGGCGTCGAGTGAGAGGTAGGTGCGCCCGGCGTCGGTCAGTACGGGCAGCGTGTGCGCGGGGGCGGCGGTGCGATCGTCGCCGGTGAGTGCGGTGGACAGGGTGCCCAGGATCGGCAGTTCGTGTTCGCGTGCGGTGGAGCGTCGAGCGATTGCCAGCACGGCGGCACCCTCCGCGATGGATCGACCCTTGGGCACCACGTGGGCGAGGTGGCGGTCCCAACCGCTGATCGGGCGCAGGCAGACCGCGCCGACGAGAGCGAGATCGCAGGCCCGGTGCCGAAGTTGGCGCAGGGCCAGGTCGACACCGGTGTGCGCGGAGTCCCGGTGCGCGTAGACGCTGACGCCCATGCCACGGAAGTCGTAGTAATTCGCGGCCCGGCCGGACAGGATGCAGGAGACCGCCCCGGTGAAGTCGTCCTCGTTGAGGTCGCCGGGGATCACCCCCGCGGCCTCCGCCATGCCTTTCGCGAGGTATTCCTTCAGCCGTTGCGCCTGCTCGGGGTCGGGCAGGATGTCGAACGCGGTGGCGCACTCCGCGGCGTGCACGCGCAGTGCGGCCCGGGTGTTGTGGGTGGTGGGCAGCGACGATCCGACGACGACCGCGGTCGTGGGTCGCAGCCGGTGGCCCGGCTCGCCGAGCCGGTCCAGCAGCGGACCCAGGGCCTGGAGCGTCATCAGGTGGGCGGCGTCCATGTGCCGCATCGTCAACGGTGGGATGCGCACCTGGCGCGGGGACGGCAGCGGGTACGGCAGCCCGAAGCCGGCCTCCGGGTGCGGGCCGCCACCGGTGAGCCAGGCGGGCACGTCCGCCGGATCCAGGCCGGGCAGATGGGTGTTCCAGCCGACGACGACCAGGTCCTCGGTGTCGGCGATGTCCGCCCCGCCGCGTCGAGTCGCGGGGGCGGCCTGTGGCACACGGTCGGCGAGCACCACGTGTGCGTCGGCGCCGCCGAGGCCGAACGCCGACACCCCGACCACGCGCGGTCGGGTGTCGTCCGTCGGCCAGGGCGCGTCGACGAGCGGCACGGTCAGCCGCGAGCCGTCGCCGAGCACCGGGTGCGGATCGGTGACCACACACTGCCCGGGAATCGCCTCGCGTTCGAACGCGACCAGCGCGTGGGCGACCGAGACCAGGCCCGCCAGCACCCCGGTGTGCCCGAAGACCTGCTTGTTGGACGTCACCAGGCACGCCCGCCGCCGCGGCCCCAACCGGGAGAGCAGCGAGCGCAGTTCGATCTCGTCGCCCACCGGCGTTCCGGTGCCGTGGGCCACGATCCAGTCCACGTCGTCGGCCTCGACACCCGCGTCGGCCCAGGCCCGCGCGATCGCCGACTCCTGGCCGCGGGTGGCCGGGGCGTGAATGCCCTTGCCCCGCCCGTCGGCGGCCAGACCGCTGCCCCTGACCACCCCGAGTACCGGGTCGCCGTCCGCGACGGCCCGCGCGTACGGCTTCAGGACGAGCATCACCGCCCCCTCGCCGATCACGGTCCCGTCGGCCGCCTGGTCGAACGGGCGTACGTCGCCGCTCATCGAGATGCCCTGGGCCCGACAGAAGAGGGTGAACCCGATCGGCTCGATCACCGAGGTGCCACCGGCGAACGCCACGTCGCACGAGCCGTCACGCAGCGCCTTGACCGCGGCGTCGAGGGCGAACAGGCCGCTCGCGCACGCGGAGTCGAGGGTGAGGTGTTGTGCGTCGTCGGGGATCAGTCCACGCAGCGCGTTGCGGGAGACGGACGCGGGCAGGTACGCCTGCGGGTTTCCGCCGTCGCCGGCGTAGTGCGCGTTGATCGCGTGGTCGGCCAACTCGGCCAGCCAGTCACCCTCCTGATCGGCGGGAACGGCTTCGCGCACCATGCGCCGATATTCGTCGCCGAGCACCACGGCCTGCGGGCCGAGCCCGGTCTGGTCGTGAATCCCGGTGGTCGCCACGAAGCAGCGGTCGGTCGGGCGCCGGCGTACTCCGGCCAGGGCCCGGACAGCGCAGTGTCGCAGCCAGCGATTGGTGCGCGGCCACCCCGGATGGTCGACGTTGCCGTCCGGTTCGGTGATCGAGGCGGGATCGGGCACGAAGGTCTGGACGTAGCCGGCCTCGCGGACGTAGAAGGCGTCGGTGTCCTCGCGGGTGGGGGCCCAGAAGTGCGTCAGGTCGAACGCGGACGGCTCGCTGCGGATCAAGGTGCCCTCGCGCAGCCGGTCCCAGAACTCGTCCGTCGAGTTGGCGCCGGGCAGGACCAGGCCCAGGCCGACCACGGCGACGGCTTCCGGGTCGGTGGACGGCGCCTGGTCGGGTGCGGGATCGGGTGCGGCGACCGGTGTCGGAGGTGGCTTCGTGACCAGGGGCTCCGGTGTGTCGACGGAGGGCTCGTTCGCCTCGGGCGACGTGCTCGACGGCGCCACGGGCCGGCTGCGGGCGGGCACGCCCACCCGGTCCGCCAGCCTGCTGTGCAGGCGGACGCCCTGCATGCCGCCGATGGAAATGCCGCCGTCGGCGACGACGGTCTGCCCGGTCACGAAGGCGGAATCCGGGTGGAGGAGGTGGGCGATCAACTTCGCCGCCTCCGGAGTCGAGAGGGCACGGCTCATCAATTCGCCCACCTCGGCGGGGCTGCGGAGGGCCGCCGGATCGTCCAGGTTGTCGACGAAATCACTGTGCACGGTCCCCAGTTGCACGGCATTGACGCGAATGCCCCGGGTGCGGAGTTCGAGGGCCAGGTAGCGAACCAGCGACTCCATGGCGGCCTTGGTGACCCCGCCGGGGCCGTACCCCGGGATCGGCAGGTGTGCCCCGACGCTGGACAGGCACACGATGTTCGCGTTCTCCCGGCCGACCATCAACTCGGCCGCCCGGCGTGAACAGTGATAGGCCGCCATCACGTTGGTGGACCACGCTCGTTGCCAGTACGTGTCGTCGATTTCGAGCAGGGGGAGGAACGCCCCGCCGGCGGCGTTGTTGATCAAGATGTCCAGGCCGGCGTGCCGCTCGCCCACCAGATCGAACATGCGGTCGATCTCCCCGGTCTTGGCCACGGACGCACGAACGAACTCGAAGCTGTGGCCCGCCTGTTCCAGCTCGGCTTCAAGCAGCTTCGCCTGCTCGACGGAGTGGAAGTAGTTGACGATCACATGGGCGCCGTCGCCCGCCAGTCGGCGCACGATGTCCGCGCCGAGGCTTCTCGCCGCGCCGGTGACCAGGGCGACCTTGCCGCGCAGGTGGTCGGTGTCGGTCATCGCGCGGCGACCCCCGCTCGGGCGCGTACCACTGTCTCCGCGATCCGGCGCAGGGTGGCCAGGGTCAACAGCGAGGTATCCGCCCGCAGATCGGGCAGGTCGAACCGGTCGGACACCCGCCCGAGCAGGGCCACCTGCTTGAGCGACTCCACCCCCAACTCGGACTCCAGGCCGTCGTCCTCGCCGAGCAAATCCGGCGGGTAACCCAGGAAGTCACCGTAGAGGACCCGCAATTGGTCCAGTACCGATTCGTAGTCGAGCCCGCTGGGCGTGGATTGGGCACGTGGGGCGACGAGCGGCACGGGTGCCGGGACCGAAGGCGCCGCAATCGTGCGCACCGGCTCGGCGACGCGGCTCACGCAGGTCACGGCAGGCGTCGGCGCCGGCACCACGGCAGAGCGCGGCGGAGGCGAGGCGGGGACGGTGACCGCCGCGGCGGTCGCAGGCACACTCGCGTGAGCGGTGCGGCCGATGGCCGAAGGCGCGGATGCCGACACCCGCTCGCGGAACAGCCCACCCTGCGACGGGCCGGCGGCCAACACCCGTACCGCCTCGAACGGATCGTCCTCGCTCAGCGGAACCACACACCGCACACCCGGAACCGACGCCTCGACGAACTTGGTGACGACCGGCCACTCGCCACATTCCACGAAGGCGTCGACACCCCCCGCGTGCAGGTCACGGATCGTCTGCAACATCCGCACTCGGGCGGTGAGCGCGCCCGCGACCAGGTCGACCGGGTCGTCGTCGCCGACGTCGCGACCCAGCCACGGAGAGCACACTCGCCAACGACCGGTGCCGTACGGTACCCGCGGCGCGCTCGCCCGCAGATCGCGCGCGGCGTGCACCATCGCCGGGGTGTGCGTCGGATGCGGGACATCCAGCCGCAGACTCGGCCAACCCAGGGTGTCCGCCACCCGTTCCACGAACTCGATCAACGGCTCGGGGCCGCTGAGCACACTCTGCCGGGGAGCGTTCTCGCAGGCGAGTACCAGGTGGGGGTGGTCGAGCAACCCGGCGAGCGCCTGGGCTCGGCGGCCGTCGACGCCGACCGCGAGCATCTTGCCGCCCCAGCCCTGTCGGGTCAGCGCCTGGGATCGGGCCACGGCCAGGCGCGCGGCGTCCTCCACGGCCAGGTGCCCGGCGGCGGCCAGGGCCCACAATTCCCCGATGCTCTGTCCGACGATCGCGATGGGCCGGACCCCCTCGGCGACCAGCATGTGGTGCGTCGCGAGGCTGACCGCGTAGATCTCCAGATACTGCACCTCGGGACCGCGGCGGTCACTCGTCCCGTTGTCCTCGATCAGCCGGGGACTGATCTCGGGCAAACCCATGTCCCGGGCCGCCTTGTCGATGCGGGACAACGATTCGCGTACCGTCTCGTAGCGCTGGTGGAGTTCGCTCAGGATGCCTGCGCGCGGGGCAGGCACCGTACCGGGCATGACGAAGACAGAATCCATCACGTGCGTCACCCTCATTTCCGTCCCGACGGCCGACGGCTTCACCGGCGGCCGGAGTCCTGAAACGCCACGTCGGTGCGACGAAGTCGACGGCACGCGGACATTCGTCGTGCGATACCCGGGCGGCAGGGCCGCCGAATCGCGATCGGGTACGCGGCGCCGTTGTCCCGAACTCCTTGTCGCCACCGGGAATGGGTTGCCATCCCCATGCCGCACATCAGTCTCGGGTTCGCCGTCGGAAGGTGACCAGACCATCCTGTGCTCATCCGCTGCTCGGTTCTGCTCACCGCGAGCCCGCCCGACTCGACCGCCACTGCGGCGGGTCGGACGGACGGACCGGCCGAGGAGGCCGGGACACCGGCCAGGACGGCGTTGTCACGGCACCTGCGAGCCGCGTCCGCACCGAGGTCAGGACCGGGCGATGACAGGAGCGACAGGGGACATGCTCCGCATCGCCTGATGCCACAGAAGTTCGCTGACGTACCGAATGCCGAGCGTGAGGTGTCTGCGGTAGGTGCTGAACGGCAACTCCACGCGTCTGGCCGCCGCCTCCTGGGTCGGGGCGCCGTCCACGAACGTCACGGTCAGGGCCCGGTGCGCCTTCACACTCCTCGGGTCGCCGCCGAGCGTGTCGATCGCTCGCTCGAGTGCGTCCCGGAGGGAGCCGCTCGCGTCGGTGAGCAACCCGCTGCGCGACAGGGGGTTACGGGCCAGGGCATCGGGCCGATGCCAGCACCGCAACGCCTCGCGGACGGCCTCGTCGAACTCGGGCCGCGCCATGACGGCCGCCCTGTGCGCGCAGGAGGCCGACTCCGCCGTCGGGCGCAGGTTCCGGGGTGGTCCGGTGTGGTCGAGGATGCATTCCAGCGGTTCGGCCCGCCAGTCGTGTCCGAAGACCCGGTGGGTGTGGCGTCCGACGACCACGTCCGTTCCCGTCGGGTGGAAGGGGCCGTGAGCCGCGGCCGATCTCCGAAGGTCGGGGTCGGCCGAGGCGACGAACGACCAGGCCGCCCCCCGCACGAGCAGCACTTGCGCCGCGATCCGCAGCACCATCGAGTCCATGACGGGAGAGGGCCAAGGGTGTGGCCGTGACGAGACCATGAATCGTGCGATCCCCACGTGCTCCCCCGGCCGAAGGCCGCCCGCTGCCTGGACGTGACTCCACACCGCCGCCGCGACCGGGTCCGCACGCAACTCCTGCTCGTCCGGATCCCGGAGCGTCAACCACGCGGAGAATCCCACCGGTTCCCCCGTCTCGGGGCGCCGGTACACGCGAAACGCCTCCGGTTGCCGGGCCAGCCAGAGCCGTACGATCGTGGCCGAACGGGGCCCTTCCGCCCGCTCCGCCATCCGCGCGATTGCCGTGTGGTCCGGTGGTCGCAGTTCCTCTTCGTGGACCTCACCCCGGTTTCGCCACGTGACCAGGTCGCCCAGGAAGCCGCCGCCCCGGTACAGGTACATGATCGGAGCGACGGCGTCGGTGTGGTCCACGCCGCGTGCCTCGACGGCGCGCTTGAGCAGGTGATCACGGATCCGGCCGTGCATGGCGGCGTAGCACTGCGGATCACGCCAGCGCAGATCCGCGTCCACGGCGTTGCGCACGACGTCGTGCGGGGCCAAGCCTTCCGTCCCGGCCTCCACGGACGGCAGCCGACGAAGCCAGGCGAACAGAGCCCCCGCGTCCTCGCCCGGGAGCGCGGCCCTGAGCAACTCCTCCGTCGTGGCCCGTGCGTGGGAGCAGACCTCCAAGGCATGCCGATGAGCCGCGGACGGCAGGTCGCCGACCAAGTGCTCCACGAGCTTGGAGTACACCTCCTGCGCCGGGAGTTCGCCTGCGGACGGGGCGACCTGGAGGGCGACCTCGGCGGTGAGGGCGAGCGCCAGCGGATGTCCGCCGGCGAACGCGAGCAACGGTTCGTGCGGCACGCCACGCGACTCCAACAGCGCTGCGGCGTCCTCGGGCGACAGGTCTTCGAGCCGCACCACGCGCACCACTTCGGCCCAACCCGGGTCGGTCTCCCACACCGGCGCGGGTGCCCGGCGCCCGGCGAAGACGGTCAGCGCTCCGACCGGCAACCGGGGCAGGAAGTGGTCCCGCAACCAGCACTCCAAAACCTGACAGCGCTCGAAGTCGTCGACCAACAGCACCGCGTTGTCGTGGGTGAACATCTCCGCCGCGGCGAGCTCGAACGCCGCGGGCGACGAGCCGACGCGCCCGCCGATCTCGATCACGGCCCGCCCGGCCGAACGTGCGTCCACGGCGAACTGCCGTAACAGGGACGACTTGCCGACGCCCGCGAGCCCATGGACCAACAGGACGGCCAACGAACCCGCCTCGCCTGCGAGGGCGCGTCGAAACAGCGCCAACTCCCGTGCCCTCCCGACGAAGGCGCGGTTGCGGGCTGCCTCGAGATGTCGAGCGAGGCTGGGGAACGAGTGGCCGTCGGCGGCCGGCGTGCACTGCAATGTGGGACTCCTGTGTGCTGAGGGGCAATGCGCAGACCGGATGCGCCCCAAGGCGGCAAGGCGCCCCTGTGGACCCCGGAATGCCCCGGACGTTCGTCAATGCCGGAAGGGCGGTCGTGGTCGGCCGGCGCCGACGAGCGGAGCCCGCGTCCAAAGGCGAACTCGACGATTCCCCTCACAACTCACAGTACCTCTGCTCTCGCAGATGGTCACCGGCTCACGATCGCACCCCGGCGCGCACGCCGGGCACGCGTGTGCGGCTCGGGTCGCTCGAACCGACCCACACAGGAGACGATTTGCCGGAGGAGGCGCGATCGACCCGGCGGGCACGAGTCGGTGGCCCGGCGCGTGGTACGCGGTGCCGGTGGGCGGCGCCTCGGTGGCGCCCCGCAACTTCGCGTCGTCGCCATTTCGACAGGCGAGCCGAGCGTGGCACCCGGACTTGATGAACCGTCTCGGGCGGCGGGCGATCCTGGCGGGCAACCGCCGGGCGTCTCACGCACGTACGTCGTCGCCGTTGCGGAACCGGCAGCGGCGGCCCGTCACCTCACGCCGAAGCGGCGGAGTGCCGGAGCCGGGAGCTGCGCAACGGCGGAGCCCCGGAGCACCGGAACGCGCGGTCCGGTCGGACCACGTGAACCGGCGCTCCGGGGCTCCGGCGAAGGCGGCGCTCCGGCGAAGCGGCGAACAGCCGATCACCCAAAGGCTATTCGGCGATCCTCGTGGAGTAGCTCCACCGGAAGAGCGGCAGGATCGCGCCCTCCAGGTCCAACATGTCGCCGGTGTACTCGTAGTGTTCACGGCCGTTTCGAAAAGCTACGGATACCTTTTCCGGTATGCCGGGCCCAGTCACCACGAGCACCGCCGGCACTTCGGGAAACCCGCCTGTAAGAGCCACCCGCAGCTCGTTGTCCGGATGTGCGGGAATGATGCCACTGTTCATGGTCCACCTCGCATCATGCGTCACCACGCAAGGGGTCGGCCCGGTCGCGGCCACTCCCGGAGTGCGTTGCCATACAACGGGATGGACGGGGAGCCGATCGTCCTGCAAGGAAAACAACACGCAGGGTGTCGAGCACAGGGCGTACGAACGCACGGCAGGCGCATGGACGGCCGGAGAGGGGCGCGACAGCTGTCGACTACCGCTTCCCCGCGCTCTTCGTGCCCGAAAGACCAGCGCGCACGTCGCGAGCGCCGGCGTACGACCGAAGGTTGTCGCGTGGCTCGACCGGCGCAGGCGCGTTGGTCGGTGCATGCGGGCGTCTCGTGTGGCGACAAGGGATCACGGGCTGTACGGGCAGTCCGTCAGGGTGGCGGAGACCGCGAACGGGGTCACCCGTACCACCACGACCGGGGTCAGTCCTCGGTCGGCTGCTCGGCACGTGGTGCCGGGGCGTTCACCGCGACGGCGACGACCAGCGCGCCCACCAGCGCGATGCCCGCACTCCATTGGGACGCCACCACGAAACCGTGCACCTTCGCGCCGACCTCGGCCGCCGGATCGTTCGGCCGCGCGGCCAGGTACGTCGCCGCCGCACTGATCGAGATCGTGTTGAGCAGCGCCGCACCCACCGAACCACCCACCTGCTGCATGGTGTTCACGATCGCCGCCACCACGCCGGCGTCCCGCGGCTCGCCGGCCGACATCACCGTACCGACCACCGGTACCGTCAGGACACCGACGCCCAACCCCATCAGGGCCAGCGGGGGAAGGACGTCCGGCAGGTATGACGAGTGCGGCGTCAACCGGCCGATCAGCAACAGGGCCACCGCGTACAGCAGCAGACCGGCCGCCATCATCAGTCCCGGTCGCATCCTCGGCGTCAGCCGGCGGCCCACCTGGGTGGACGAGAGCACGGCGGTGCCCACGAAGGCGACGAACGCCAACCCCGCCTGCAGCGGCGAGTAACCCGACACCGTCTGCAACTGGTAGGTCATCCCCAGCATCATGCCGAACGTGCAGAACGCCGAGATCATCATCGCCAGGAACGACCCCGCGCCGACCCGGTTCTTCGCCACTCGCAACGGCACCAGCGGGTCGGCCGCGCGGGACTGGCGCCACCCGAACGCGGCAAGCAGCAACACCCCGGCGACGAGCGCGCCGACGGTGCGACCCGAGGCCCAGCCGTAATCGCTCGCCACGCCCAAGCCGTAGATGACGCCGACCAGGCCGAGCGTGACCAGCGCCGCCCCGGGCAGATCCGGGTTCACGCCCGGATGCCGCGGCAGGTTCGGCACATACCGAAAGGTGCCCAGCACCACGACCGCGGCGATCGGGATGTTGACGAACATGCACCACCGCCAGTCGAGGTAGTCGGTGAGCAGGCCGCCGACGACCAGCCCGAGTGCACCACCGGACATCGCGGTCGCCGCGTACACCCCAACCGCCCTGGTTCGTTGACGCGGCTCGGTGAACGTCGAGGTGATCAGCGCGAGCGTGGAAGGTGCGATCAGCGCGGCGAACACGCCTTGCAACCCGCGCGAGCCGACGAGCATCACCGCGTTCTGCGCGGCCCCGCAGAGCACCGAGGACAACGCGAAGCCGATCACGCCGATCACCAACGCGCGCTTGCGCCCGATCAGATCGCCGATCCTGCCGCCCAGCAGCAACAAGCCGCCGAAGGCCAGTGTGTAGGCCGTGACCGCCCAGGCCCGATCGGCGTCGCTCAGCCCGACGTCGGGTTGAATCGACGGCAACGCGACGGACACGATCGTCGAGTCGAGGGTGATCATCAGCTGCGCCGTGACAAGCGGCACGATCGCCATCGCGGGCCTGCCCCGGCGCGCCGCGGCGGCGTCCGAGACCTGGTCGGTGTCGCGAATCATCTCGGTCATCCCGGTTTCCTCGCAAGCCTGGAGGCCCCGGCTCCACCACACACCGCGGAGCCGGGCCGTATAACGGGCTGGGAATTCGAAGGTATCCGGCGACTCCTCGGTATCCGCAACGATAGTGCGAGCCCCCAACCCGGTCCCCCTCCCGCGACATCGACGGCGCCGACAGGCGGACGCCCGACGGGCCGCCTCCCGCCGCGCTGCGAAGGAAACCTCGTCGACGTCGCGTCGGGTGAGGAGGCCCGCAATCCGCGTCGGGTGAGGAGACCCGCAATCCGCGTCACCGACGCCACTGGTAGCGCCGATCGCCCGGACCATGCCGCCCGGCCCCCGCGTGAGCGCAGCCGAGGCGTGGGCGTGGGCGTGCGGTTCGATGCCTGGTTGCCGCGGACCGCGACCCGGGTGCAAGGGCCGTCGATCCGGTGGTCGGAACCCTTGAACCGGCGCTGCCGCCGGGCCGGATGAGGGGGGTGAACAGGGGCAATCGGGGTTTTCAAGGGTGGTCGTTAGGGGCTTGTGACAGGTGAGCGGGCGGGCCAAGGATGACCATCCGGGTGGGCGTCGGGTGTGGGCGGAGCCGGTCCGCAGGCCCGACGGAAGGGACTTGCGCGCTGTGGTGCACCCGATCGGGCGCGGCCGGGGAGACGGAGCACCGCCGGTGAACCGGTGCAGGCTTCCGACAGCGGAAAGGAACGTCATGGAGATCGCCGCGACCGGGTTGGGCCCGTGGGACGAGCCGATCGCGGTGGTCGGCGTGTCGTGCCGATATCCCGGGGCGGACACGCCGGCCGCGTTCTGGCAGTTGCTCAGCGAAGGTCGGGACGCGGTGGGCGAAGCCCCGGCGGACCGGTGGCCGGCGGGCGAACCGAGCACCCGGCGTGGCGCGTTCCTCGACCGGGTCGACGAGTTCGACGCCTCGTTCTTCCGGATGTCGGCGCGCGAGGCCGCGGCCACCGATCCGCGCCAGCGGCTGGTCCTGGAACTGGGCTGGGAGGTGTGGGAGAACGCGGGCCTACTGCCCGAGTCGGCGGCGGGTCGCCGGGTCGGGGTGTTCGTCGGTTCGATCTGGGACGACTACGCCCAACTCGCCCACCGTCTGGGCCGGGCGAACGGGCACACGATGACCGGTGTGCATCGAGGCATCATCGCCAACCGCCTGTCGCACTTCCTCGGCGCCACCGGCCCGAGCATGGTCGTGGACACCGGGCAGTCGTCGTCGCTGGTCGCGGTGCACCTGGCGGCGCAGAGCGTGCGTTCGGGCGAGTCCGAAGCGGCGATCGCCGCCGGGGTCAACCTGGTTCTCCTTCCGGAGAACACGGACCTGTCCGGGATTTGGGGGAGCCTGTCGCCGGACGGCCGCTGCTACACCTTCGATGCGCGGGCGAACGGCTATGTGCGCGGCGAGGGTGGTGGCGCGCTGCTGCTCAAGCGCCTGTCCGCCGCCGTGGCGGACGGCGACCGGGTGCTGTGCGTGATCCGCGGAAGCGCGGTCAACAACGGCGGCGACAAGCGGATGACGACCCCGACCGTCGCCGCCCAGCGCGACGTGCTGCGGGCCGCCGGTCGCCGGGCCGGGGTCACCCCCGACGAGGTCCAGTACGTCGAACTGCACGGCACGGGCACTCCCGTCGGCGACCCGATCGAAGCCGCCGCCCTCGGAGCCGCCTACGGCGAGCGCGCGACGCCACTGGCCGTCGGGTCGGTCAAGACCAACCTCGGCCACCTGGAGGGCGCGGCCGGCATCACCGGGCTGATCAAGACCGCGCTGGCCATCGGCCATCGCAGGCTGCCGCCGAGCCTGAACTACGAAAGGGGCAACCCCGATATCCCGCTGGACGAACTGCGGCTGTCGGTGCAACGCGAACTCACCGCGTGGCCCGCGCCGGACCGTCCGCTCACCGCCGGGGTCAGCTCGTTCGGCATGGGCGGTACGAACTGCCATGTGATCGTTGCCGAATGGACGGACGGCGCCCGACCGGACGTCAAGCAGCCCGGGGAACCGCCGGTGGTGCCGTGGGTGGTCTCCGGCCCCGACGACGCCGCGCTGCGGGCCCAGGCCGGCAAACTCCGCGAGTTCGTGACCACCGCCGACAGCTCCGCCGCGGCGATCGGCCGGGCGCTGACCGGCGAACGCACGTCGTTCGCCCGCCGCGCGGTCGTCGTCGGCGCCGACCGGGACGAACTGCTGGCCGGTCTCGATGCCGTGACCGCGGGCCTCCCGTCACCCGACGCGGTGACCGGGACGGCGCAACACGGCCCGACGGCAGTGCTGTTCTCAGGCCAGGGCTCGCAACGATCCGGCGCAGGCGAGGAGTTGTACGAGACATACCCGGTGTTCGCGCGAGCATGGGACGACATCGCCGCGCACCTGGACGTGTCGTTCGACCGGACCGAGAAGTCCTTGGGGCGCACCGGGTATGCCCAACCCGCCCTGTTCGCCGTCGAGGTCGCGCTCTACCGGTTGTTCGAGTCGTGGGGCGTGCGGCCGACGTTCGTCGGCGGTCACTCCATCGGCGAAATCGTCGCCGCGCACGTGGCGGGCGTGTGGTCGGTGGCGGACGCGTGCCGGGTGGTACGGGCCCGCGCGGACCTGATGGAAGCGCTGCCCGACGGCGGCGCCATGGTCGCGGTCGAAGCCGCCGAGGAGGACGTCACCCCCCTGCTGACCCCCGGGGTCGGCATCGCGGCCGTCAACGGCCCCGAAGCCGTGGTGATCGCCGGCGACCAAGCCGAGTTGGACGCCCTCGTCCGGAGCCTGGAGGGGACCCGGTACAAGCGGCTGCCCGTGTCACACGCGTTCCACTCGTCGCTGATGGACCCGATGCTGACCGACTTCCGGTCGGTGTTGGAGAGCGTGACGTACCACGAGCCGCGCATCCGGGTGGTGTCCATGGTCGCGGGCGGTGTCGGCCGGCCGACCTCACCCGAGTACTGGGTGCGGCACGTCCGGGACACGGTGCGATTCGCGGACGGCCTGCGCGCGTTGGACGACGCGGGCGTCACCACCGTGCTCGAACTGGGCCCGCAGCCCGTGCTGACCCCGCTGATCGGGACCCGCGCCGTGCCCTCCCTGCGCGTGGACCGGCCCGAGGCGAAATCCGTGGTGACCGCGCTCGGTCACCTGCACGCGCGCGGCGTCGAGGTCGACTGGTCGACGTTGGTCGGCGGCGCCGGCCGCGCGGACCTGCCCAGCTACGCCTTCCAACGCCGGTCCTACTGGCTCGACGGC
This sequence comes from Streptomyces sp. SID3343, assembly GCF_009865215.1. GTDB lineage: Bacteria > Actinomycetota > Actinomycetes > Streptomycetales > Streptomycetaceae > Embleya. The sequence goes on from NZ_WWJX01000860.1 coordinate 36,578, forward strand.
GACGGCGACGGCGACGGCGACGGCGGCGGCGGCGCGCCGGTCGCCGGTGTCCGGGCGCCCGGTCCGCGCCGAACCCGCCCCGCCCGCACCTCCGTCGACACGACCGCCCTGGTGTCCGCGCATGTCGTGGCCGTGCTCGGCGGTGTACCGGATCACGCGATCGACCCCCGGGCGCCCTTCTCCGCGCTCGGCCTGGACTCCGTGGCCACGGTCGAGTTGCACACCGGCCTCGCCGAGGCCACCGGCCTGCGCCTGCCCGCCGGCGTCCTCTTCGACTACCCGACGCCGGCCGCACTCGCCGAACACCTGGACGTACTGCTGTCGGACGGCGACGACATCGAGGAGGCCACACCCGGCGCGGTCGCGCTGGACGAGCCGATCGCGATCGTCGGCATGGCCTGCCGGTTCCCGGGCGGCGTGGCCTCCCCGGAGGACCTGTGGCGGCTGGTGGCCGACGAGAAGGACGCGATATCGCCGTTCCCGATCGGCCGCGGCTGGAACCTGGACGCGCTCTTCGACAGCGACCCCGAGCGCCCCGGCAAGACCTATGCGCGCGAGGGCGGCTTCCTGCACGACGCGGCCGAGTTCGACGCCGGGTTCTTCGGCATCTCCCCGCGCGAGGCGTTGGCCATGGATCCGCAGCAGCGCCTGTTGCTGGAAGTCGCCTGGGAGGCGCTGGAGCGGGCGGGCCTCGATCCCGAGTCGCTGCGGGGCAGCCGAACCGGCGTGTTCGTCGGCGCCACCGCCAACGAGTACGGGCCCCGGATGGCCGAGGCGCCCGACCCGGTCGAGGGCTACGTGCTGACCGGCGCCACCTCCAGCGTGATGTCGGGCCGGATCGCCTACCAACTGGGTCTGCTCGGACCTGCGTTGACCGTCGACACGGCGTGCTCGTCGTCTCTGGTCGCGCTGCACCTCGCGGCGCAGTCGCTGCGCTCGGGCGAGTGCTCGTTGGCGTTGGCCGGCGGCGCGGCGGTGATGTCCACGCCCGGGATGTTCGTGGAGTTCTCCCGGCAGCGTGGGTTGTCGGTGGAGGGTCGGTGCAAGGCGTTCGCCGCGTCCGCGGACGGTACGAGTTGGGGCGAAGGGGTGGGCCTGCTGTTGGTGGAGCGGCTGTCCGACGCCCGGCGCAACGGCCATCGGGTCCTGGCGGTGGTGCGCGGTTCGGCGGTGAACCAGGACGGCGCGTCGAACGGTTTGACGGCCCCCAACGGTTTGGCCCAGCAGCGGGTGATCCGGCAGGCACTGGCCAATGCCGGGTTGTCGGCGTCGGAGGTCGACGTGGTGGAGGCGCACGGCACCGGTACGAGGTTGGGCGACCCGATCGAGGCAGAAGCGCTGATCGCCACGTACGGCCGGGACCGCGCGAAGCCGTTGTGGTTGGGGTCGTTGAAGTCGAACATCGGGCACACCCAGGCGGCGGCCGGCGTCGGGGGTGTGATCAAGATGGTGATGGCGATGCGGCACGGGTTGTTGCCGAAGACGCTGCACGTCGACGAACCCTCCCCGCTGGTGGACTGGTCGGCCGGTTCGGTCGCGTTGCTGACCGAGGCCCACGAGTGGTCCGGCGAACAGCCTCGCCGGGCTGCGGTGTCGTCGTTCGGGGTGAGCGGGACGAATGCGCATGTGGTGTTGGAGCACGTCGATCCGGTGGCGGTGGAGCTGGAGGTTCGGCCGCGCGAACTCCCCTCTGTTCCTTGGGTGTTGTCGGCGCGTACCGAGGCGGCCCTGCACGCTCAGGGCGAGCGGTTGGCCGGGCTCGATACCGCCGATGTGGTGGGTGTGGGTGCGGCGTTGGCGGGTCGGTCGGTGTTCGGGCATCGGTCGGTGGTGGTGGGTTCGACTCGCCCGGAACTGGTGTCGGGGTCGGTGGTGTCGGGGGTGGCTGTCGACCGGCGTGTGGTGTTCGTGTTTCCGGGTCAGGGTTCGCAGTGGGTGGGGATGGCGGCGGGGTTGTTGGAGTCGTCTCCGGTGTTCGCGGCTTCGATGGCGGAGTGTGGGGTGGTGTTGTCGGAGTTTGTGGATTGGTCGTTGTCGGAGGTGTTGGGGGACGGGGTGGCGTTGGGTCGGGTGGATGTGGTGCAGCCGGTGTTGTTGGCGGTGATGGTGTCGTTGGCGGCGGTGTGGCGGTCGTTGGGTGTGGTGCCGGTGGCGGTGGTGGGGCATTCGCAGGGTGAGATCGCGGCGGCGTGTGTGGCGGGTGGGTTGTCGTTGCGGGACGCGGTGCGGGTGGTGGTGTTTCGTAGTCGGGCGTTGGTGGCGTTGGCGGGTTCGGGTGGGATGTTGTCGGTGCCGTTGCCGGTGGGGGTGGTGCGGGGTCGGTTGGGTGCGGGGTTGTCGGTTGCGGCGGTGAACGGGCCTTCGTCGACGGTGGTTTCGGGTGGGGTCGACGAGTTGTTGCGGTTGCGGGACGAGTTGGTTGCGGAGGATGTACGGGTCCGGCTCGTGCCGGTGGACTATGCCTCGCATTCGGCGCAGGTGGAGGCGATCGAAGCCGAACTGGCAGAGGTGTTGGCGGAGGTTCGGCCCAGGTCGGGTGAGGTGGCTTTCTTCTCCTCGGTGACGGCGGGGTGGGTGGACACGGCGGAGTTGGACGCGGGCTATTGGTATCGGAATCTGCGGCAAACGGTGTTGTTCGAGGACGCGATCCGGGGTCTGGTGGCGGAGGGTCACAACGCGTTCGTGGAGTGCAGCGCCCACCCGGTCTTGACGGTCGGTATCGAGGAGACCGTCGACACGATCGACACCGACACCGACACCGTCGTGGTCGGATCGCTACGCCGTGACGACGGTGGGCTCGATCGGTTCCTGTCGTCGGTGTCCGCGGCGTGGGTGCGCGGCGTCGATGTGGACTGGTCGGTGCTGTTCGACGGTGTGCGGCCCGCCGACGTGCCGACCTATCCGTTCCAACGCGAGCACTACTGGCTGACCGCGTCGGGTCGGGCGGCGGACGTGGGTTCGGCCGGGTTGGCCGCCGCCGGGCATCCGCTGCTGGGTGCGATCGTCGAACTGCCGGACGGCGGGCTGGTGTTGACCGGCAGGCTGACGGCCGCAACGCACCCCTGGCTGGCCGGGCACGACGTGTTGCCCGACACCGCGTTGTTGGAACTCGCGGTGGCCGCCGGTGACGAGGTCGGCTGCTATCGGGTGGCCGAGTTCGCGTGCGAGGCCCCGTTGCTGCTGCCCGCCGAGGTACGGGTGGTCGTCGGCGCGGATCGAGCCGTGGCGATCCACTCCCGGGCGGGGGAGGACGAGGTGTGGACGCGGCACGCCGCCGGCGTGCTCGCGATCGGGAGCCCACCGGTGACCGCGGAACTCGCGGTGTGGCCGCCCGCCGGCGCCACGGAGATCGAGCCTCGGGTCTGGCGGCGCGACGACGATCTGTTCGTCGAAGTCGACCTGCCCGCCGAACGCCACGGCGACGGGTTCACCGTGCACCCGGCATTGCTGGACGCGGCGGGCGGCCCGGTGTCCGCCGGCGGCACACCGGTGTCCTGGTCCGGCGTCACCGTGCACGCCACGGGCGCCACCGCCGCTCGGGTGCGACTGTCGACGACCCCCGAGCGCACGGTGTCCGTCCTGCTGGCGGACTGCGCGGGCCGGCCGATTCTCACCGCCGACTCGGTCGTGCTCCGGCAGGCACCCGAGCCCGCGCCGAACAGGCGTAGCGATGCCCTGTTCAGGGTGGAGTGGGTACTGGTGCGGCCGGTCGAGGGGGCCGGGGAGCCCTACGAACTCGTGGCCCTGGAGGGCGACTTGCACGAGGCGGCGCACCGCGCGCTGGCGCTGGCCCAGGACTGGCTGACCCGGAGTGGGCGACTGGTGGTGACCACCCCCGCCGCACCGGCCGGCGCCGCGGCTCGCGGGCTGCTGCGGTCCGCGCAGGCGGAGAACCCCGGCCGGTTCGTGCTGGTGGACACCGACGACGACCCGCGCTCGCGGGCCGTGCTGCCGCTCGTGCAGGCCCTGGACGAGCCCGAACTGCGCATCCGCGCAGGCGAGGCGTTCGTGCCGCGACTGGTCCGGGCGAACCCCGCGGCGCGGCCCGTCCGGTGGGACGCGCGCGGCACGGTGCTGATCACCGGCGGCACGAGCGGGTTGGGCGCCTTGGTGGCCCGGCACCTCGTGGTGCGGCACGACGTGCGCAGCCTGTTGCTGGTGAGCCGCAGCGGCGCGGCCGCGCCGGGCACGGCCGAGCTGCGGGCCGAACTGACCAGTCTCGGAGCCCGCGTCGCGGTCGCGGCGTGCGACGTGTCCGACCGCGACGCGCTCGCCGAGGTGCTGGCCGGCGTGCCGGCGGAGCACCCGTTGGTCGCCGTGGTGCACGCGGCGGGTGTGCTGGACGACGGCACGGTACAGGCGCTCACACCCGAGCGGATCGACGGGGTGCTGCGGGCCAAGGCGGTCGCGGCGCGGCATCTGCACGAGCTCACCGAGCACTTGGACCTGTCCGCCTTCGTGCTCTTCTCGTCGGTGGCCGGACTGCTCGGCGGCGCGGGACAGGGCAACTACGCGGCGGCCAATGCGTATCTCGACGCGCTCGCCGAACACCGACACGTCCGCGGCCTGCCCGCCACCTCGCTCGCCTGGGGGCTGTGGGCGCGCTCCGGCGGCTTGCTGCGCGGGCTCACCGACGCGGATTTCCAGCGCATGGCGCGCGCCGGCATTCGGCCCCTGGACGACGAGGAGGGGTTGGCGTTGTTCGACGCGGCCCTGGCCTTGGACCACCCGGTGCTGTCGCCCGCCGGCCTGGACATCGCCGCCCTGCGCAAGCTCGGCGACCGGGTACCCGCCCTGCTGCGCGGGCTGGTCGGCGGCGTCACCCGGCGGGCGGCCGCCACGGCGGCGACCACCGGGAAGCCCGTGTTCGTCGACCGGTTGGCCGCCGTCGCCGAATCGGAACGGGCCCGGCTGGTGCTCGACCTGGTGCGCGGCGAGGTCGCCACCGTGCTCGGCCACGCCGACCCCGACGCGGTCGACCCCGATCGGCCGTTCAAGGATCTCGGGTTCGACTCGCTGACCGCCGTGGAACTGCGCAATCGGCTCAAGGCCGCGACCGGTCTGGCGCTGCCCGCGTCGGTGGTGTTCGACCACCCCACGCCCGCCGAGCTGACCGGCCGGTTGCGCGCCGAGTTGCTGCCCGGGCCGGTCGAGGCGGACGACGCGGAGGCAGGGCTGCGTCGAGTGCTGTCGACGATCCCGATCGAACGACTGCGCCGCTCGGGGCTGTTGGCGGCGGTGCTGCGGTTGGCCGAGCCGGACCGGCCGGAGGCGGCGCACGAGGACGTGGTCGACATCGACGCCCTGGACGACGAGTCCCTGCTGCGGTTGGCGATCGAGAACTCCGCGCCCTGACATGAAACGAGGGGTGGGTGACCCGGGAAGGTCACCCACCCCTCGTTCACGGGTGGGAAGGGCGTCAGCCGATCGCAACCAGGGCGCGGTGGTGCTTGCCCTGCTCCACCTCGTCCACCACGGCCACCGCCAAGTCGGCATAGGAGAACAGTCGGTCGCCCGCCGCGGCCGGCAGCACGGTGCTGTCGCCGGTGCGGTACTCGCCGGTGCGTTCGGCCTCCTCGTCCAGTGCGGTGGGCGGCGGCGCGAGCAACACCCAGTCCACCGCCGACTCGGTGTCCGCCAGCACCTCCAACTCGGCCAGGTGCCCCAGGGAGAATTCGCGGGCGGCCTCGGGCAGACCCTCGGCGTCCAGCAGACGCACCCCCGGCTCGGTCTCCAGCAGTAAGCCGATGCCGACCAGGACCAGGCGGTCCACACCCGCGCGGTCGAGCCCGGTCAGCAGCGCGCGCGCCGCACCACCGAAGAACTCCACCACAGGCAGGTCCCGTTGCCACGCGGCCTGTACCACCGCGTCGTGGCCCGCGACCAGCGTCGCCACCGAGTCGGCGTCGGTGACGTCACCGGCCACGACCTCGACACCCTCGCCCGTCAACCCCGGATGCCCTGCCGGGTCGCGCACGACCGCCGTCACCCGATGGCCGCGCGCCAGGGCCTCCGCCACGACCCGCTTCCCCGCACGACCGCCCGCACCGAAAATCAAGATTTTGGCCACTTGGTCATCCCGTCCCTTTGAAGGTTCGACTCGAAGGTTCGAATCGAAAGTCGGACTTGAAGGTTCGACGTGGAGATTCCACGTAGAGATTCGACGTGCAGATTCGACGTGCAGGTTCGACGTCCCCTACCGGCACACCCGGTCGGGTTTGTGCAGCCCCAGGCTCAGCGGCAGATCCTCCCGCTGCCGGACCTTGAGCTTGCGGAACACCCGGGTCAGGTGCTGTTCGACGGTGCTGCGCGTGATGAACAACTGCTCGGCGATCTCGCGGTTCGTGTGCCCGCGTGCCGCCAGGAAGGCCACCCGTCGCTCGGCGTGGCTCAACCCCTCGTGCTGCCGCTCCGGCGCGGCCACGGCGGACGGCGTCAGGCGCGGGAACGGCACCAGCGTGGTGGCACCGCACTCGTTCGCGACCTCGTGCGCCAACCGGGTCTCCATCCGGGCCCGACGGGCCGCGCCGAGCGTGCCGTACACCGTTGCCAGGTCGAGCATCACCCGGGCCAACTCGTACCCGGCGCCCGCCCCGCGCAGCAGCTCGACGGCCTCGGTCAACAACTCCTTGCGTTCGGCCACACGCGGCGACATGCCCGCGAGCACCCGCAGCGTCGTGCCGCGCACCCGCGGGAAGCGGTCGCCGATCAGCTCCAGTTGCCCGCGCAGCAACTCCTCGGCGCGGGCGGTCTGCCCCATCCGGTGCAGTGCCTCCGCCGCACCCTCGCGCCACGGCACCAGCGTGGGCGCGTCCAGGTTCCAGGCCACCGCGGAACTTCCGCAGTCCAGGAAGTCCTCCAAGGCCGCCTTCGGGGCGTCGGTGGCAAGCCGGAACTGGCCGACCGCGCACCGGTAGGTGAGCCCGGCACGGCTGGGCAGGAACCCCATCGGCACCGGCCGGTGCACCACTTCCGCAGCATCGTCCAGTCGGCCCAACCGCACCAGCGCGGTGAGCAGGGTCGACAACGGCAGCTCGGACACCGCGCTCCCGCGGCCCTCCCGGAACAGCCTCACCGCGGTCCGCGCGAGTTCCTCGGCGGCCGGCAGATCGCCCGACCGCAGGCTGATCTCCGCCCGCAGGGCCATCAGGATGAAGTGGCACGGCGACCCGTCGCGTTTGGCCGCGTTGGTCAGGTGCAGATCACACCACTCGGCGGACTCGGCCACATGCTCGGCGTAGAGCAGGGTCAGCAGGGCCGAGTGCACGGTCTCGAAGCTCAGGTCGTGGCACAGTTGGCTCTGCAACACCTGGCGGCTGTCCAACAGGACGTGTCTGCTCGAACGGTTGGCCAGTACCAGAGTCAGCGTGTCGGCCGACCGCAGCCGGGCGTCGATCCCGTTGAGCAGCGCGCCGCGGACGGGCTCGCCGTCGGCTCGGCTGCTCGGTGCGCGCAGCAGCGGCGCGAGCTTCGGGAACGAGTGCGCCAACCACAACCACAGGATCCGCACGCTGGACGAGGCCGCCGCCTCCGGATCGTCGAGCCGGGTGTTCAACCAGGTCAGGGCGTCCGCAGCGGCACTGATCCGACCACACCACAAGTGGTGCTTGATCAGCGTCACGGTGTCGTCCACGTCGAGCCGGCCGGCGCGCATCGTCGCGGTCAGACTCGCGACGTAGGGTTCGGCGGCCCGCGGGTCGATCCGCCACATGATGTCCAACAGCATCGTGTGCGTCCTGGCGCGCAGCCGCTCGTCGGTGGTCGAGCACGCACTCAACTCCAGGCAGTGCTTGGCGAACTCCGCGTCGTGCTCGGACGCCGCCACCCGTGCCGCCTTGATCAGGACGTCGATCGCCCAGGGCGCGGCCGGTGTGCCCGCCGCGATCACGTGCTCCACCACGGTGCGGTTCGACGCATCGGCGTAGTGCAGGAGTTCCGCCGCCCGCCGGTGCAGTTCGGCGCGCTCGACCGCGGTCATCGAGGCCAGGACCGCCGGTCTGCTCCGGTCGTGCCGGAAGCGGCCCTCGTGCAGCAGGCCGGTGGCGGTCAACTCGGCCGAACCGGCCTCGACCGCGTTCGGTTGCAGGCCGACCAGCTTGCCCAGCAGCGCGCTTTCGCACGTGTCGGTCAGGATCGCCGTGGCACGGGCGATCCGCAGCGCGGCGGGCGACGCCCGGTGCAGGCAGTTCAAAACCGCCCGGTCGTAGAACTCGCCGGGTTCCGGATCGCGCAGGCCCACCGGATCGCAGGACGACTCGGCCTGCGCCAGGTGGTCGTCGAGCACCGCCTGCACCAGCCGGGGGTTGCCGCCGGTGATCGCATGGCAGGACGCCGCGAAGTGCGGTCGTACGTCGCCCAGTCGGGAGGCGACCACCTTGCGCACCCCGCTCTCGGTGAGCCGACGCAGCCGGATCGTGCGGTAGTCGGGCTGGGCCGCCCACTCCTTCTGGGTGGGCGGCCTGCGGTGCGCGGCGGAGTCGGTCTGCGACAGCACGAACAGCACCTGGGCCGGGCGCAGCCGGCGCTGCGCGAACAGCAGGCAGTGCGCGGAGGCGGCGTCCATGTGGTGGGCATCGTCGATCACCACGACCAGTCTGCGCCGCGTCACCAGTCGCCGGAGCAGGGCCAGGGTCGCCTGCCGCGCAGGCGTGATGAGCCGGTCCACCGCGTTCGGCTCGCCCATCGCGCCCTCGACCAGCCCGGTCAACGTGTCCGGGGTGTCCGCCTCGCCGCCCTGCAGGAGTTGGTGCACGACCGCAAGCGGCAGGTCGCGCTCCAGCCGGGAACACGTCGCGGTCAACACCAGAGCGCCGGATGCGGCGATCTGTCGGGTGAACGCCCGGAGCAGGCTGGTCCGGCCCGTGCTGGGCGGCCCCTCCACTGCGACGACCACCCCGTCCTTGCCGTCCGCACATCGCCGGAAGGCGTCGTGCAGGACGGCGAGTTCGGCGACACGTTCGGCGAGGACGATTTCCTGAACGGAATGGCTGGTCGACAATGGATGTACCCCCCAGATTCACGACGCCGGAGAGGCCCTCCGCCCGAAGGACGGGCGACGGCGGACCGTGTCCGTGAAATCGGAAGAGGCGGAGCGACATGCCACGAGCGTCGCTGGTCGTCGAGCGGACACGGAGCAGCGCCGGTACGGGCCCGGCCGGCGAGAATCAGCCATTCGGTCCGAAACGAGCGGTGGAAGGACCGGCTCGACCCGTACGACTTCCAAAGTGTGACACAGCCGGTCGACCGAGGTCGCCTTCTGTGACGTGGTAGGCACGGATAGGGGTGTAGGGGAGGGGAGTTGCCCACTCCTCCCAGGTCACAGCGGCGCCGCCGGGTCCGCGTGCGGCTGCGTCGAGAGGGGGTGCCGGAACACCGAGTGCGGGTCCCAGGCCGCCTTCGCCCGGCGCAGCGGCAGCAGGTTCTCCTTGTGGTACAGGGCACCCACCGGCAGCGGGGAACTGTTCCAGGCGGCATCCAACAGGTCCAGGTCCGGCCAGTTCGGCGCAATGCCGTCGGTGTGCCCGTTGGGCTCCGGCACTCCGCCGGTGGCCGCGTGCACGTCCCGGTACAGCCGCCGGTTCCACTCCAGGTGCCGTTCGTCGTCGGCCGGCGTGTCCCACACGCTGAAGAAGCCGGCGAGCACGGTTCCCGCGCGATGGGGAAACGCGGTCGCGCCGGGCGCCGGCGCGTTGATCCGGCCGCCGTAGGTGGTCAGGGACAGCCCCGACGACGGGCCGGCGTAATCGGGGCGGGTGAGATGGCCGAACGCGGTCGCGATCTGCTCGTCGGTGTACCGCCGGTTGAGGATCGCGATCTTCGACTTCCACCGGGGCGGGCCCAAAACACCCTGCGCGACCGAGGAGTCCGGGAAGGCCAGCGCCGCGGTGAGCCAGGCCGCCGAGGCCGAACGGGACACCCTCGGTGTCACCAGGAGTCCGGCCGAAACCCGGGCCAGGAAGTCCGCGAGCACCGCCTCGGCGCCCGGCTCGGTCGGGTCGATGAACGCGGTGACCCGCACCTGACCCGCTTCGACCCGGCGCATGCCCAGCGTCCCGTACAACCGGGTACCGGGGGAGCCGGGCGCGCTGTTCTCCTCGCACCACGCACCGAAGTTCGCGGCCAGTCGCACCAATCGGTCCTCGTCCAGGTCCGCCCAGTCCCACACCGCCTGCACGGCGCACTGGGCGCGCGGCGGGGTGGGCAGCAGGCGAGCGGGGTCGGTGCCGACGGCGCCCGGGGAGCGCATCCAAAACCGGGTCGCGGCGCCGAACGTGCCGCCGCCGCCCCCGACATGGGCCCACCACAGGTCGCGGTTCGGGTCGTCCTCCTCGCGCGTGGCGACGACCGCACGCGGTACGCCGTCGGCACCCACCACCACGGTCTCCACGGCGTACAGGTGGTCGGCGATCAGGCCGTGTCGGCGGGCCATGGTGCCGAAGCCGTTGCCGGGTATGTGGCCGCCCGCGGCCACCGCGTTGCAGTCGCCGCCCGGCAGCGTCACGCCCCAGGTGTGGTGCAGGGTTTGATAGATCTCGCCCATGGTGGCGCCGGGTTCGATCACGATCGCGTTCCTGGCCGGGTCGTGGGAGATCGACCGCATCCTGGTGAAGTCGATCAGGTGCTCGACGTCGTCCACCAGGGTCTCCAGGCAGTGGCCACCGGAGCGCACCCCGATCCGTTGCCCCGCCTGTACGGCCCGATCGACGGCCTCGACCACGTGCTCGGTGCTGCCGACCACGCTGATCCGCTCGGGGCTGGCCCGACTTCGCCGGTTGTAGCCCCGGTCGAGCAGAGCGGCGTAGCGGGGGTCGTCTCGGGTCACGACGACCGGTTCGACCGTGCGTGTGGAACTGGACATCCGGATCACCCTCCGAGCATGGCGGCAGAGCGGAATTCGCCGCGGGAATTCGTGGATCGCGCGGCGCCGGCGGCACCGGGACGCGATAGCCGAGGAATATCGGCGGCCCGCCGGAGAACGTACCCGGATATCGCCGCGTTGTATTCGAGACGAATAGCGGTAGGGGTTTCTATGGGCGGCCGGTAGGGGGTTGATGACAACCTTTGCGGCCTTGCACCATGACCTATCGCGACCGTTCCTCAGGAGGGGAAAAGGCGGCCGTCGGACACTGGGGAGAACCTCATGACCGCATCCACCGCGCAGTATGCGGACGCGCTCAGATCGTCGTTGAAGGAAATCGACCGGCTGCGCCGACAAAACCGCGAACTCCTCGCCGCGACCAGCGAACCGGTCGCCGTCGTCGGCATGGCGTGCCGGTTCCCCGGCGGGGTCGAGACGCCCGAGGACCTGTGGCGGCTGGTCGCCGACGGCACGGACGCCGTCGGCCCCTTCCCGCGGGACCGCAGCTGGCCCGAGGACCTGTACGACCCCGACGGCGGCGGGCGCAGCGTCACCGGACACGGCGGCTTCCTGGACGGCGTCGCCGACTTCGACGCCGACTTCTTCGGCATCTCTCCGCGCGAGGCGCTCGGCATGGACCCGCAGCAGCGGCTGTTGCTGGAGACCGCCTGGGAAGCCATCGAACGCGCCGGCATCGACCCCCGGTCGCTGCGCGGCACCCGCACCGGCGCCTACATCGGCTGCAACAGCCAGGACTACGCGCTACTGCTGGCCAACGCGCCCCACGACGTCGAGGGTCTCGTGTTGACCGGCAACGCCGCGAGTGTGGCGTCGGGTCGGATCGCCTACCAACTCGGGCTCACCGGACCGGCGTTGACCGTCGATACCGCGTGCTCCTCGTCGCTGACCGCGTTGCACCTCGCGATCCGGGCGCTGCACGCGGGCGACTGCGAGACGGCGTTGGTGGGCGGCGCGACCGTGATGAGCACCCCCACCGCGTTCGTCGAGTTCTCGCGGCAGGGCGGACTCGCCCGCGACGGGCGCTGCAAGGCGTTCGCCGCGGGGGCCGACGGCACCGGGTGGGGCGAGGGCGTCGGCGTACTGGTGGTCGAGCGGCTGTCCGAAGCCCGCCGGCGCGGCCGGCGGGTGCTCGCGCTGGTGCGCGGGTCGGCGATGAACCAGGACGGCGCCTCGAACGGGCTGACCGCGCCCAACGGCCCCGCCCAGCAACAGGTGATCCGGCAGGCGCTGGCCGCCGCCGGACTGCGACCGGCGGAGGTCGACGCGGTCGAGGCGCACGGCACCGGCACCGATCTGGGCGACCCGATCGAGGCCCAGGCCCTGTTGGCCGTCTACGGGCAGGACCGCGAACGGCCGCTGTGGCTGGGCTCGGTGAAGTCCAACATCGCCCACCCGCAGGCCGCCGCCGGAGTCGCGGGCGTGATCAAGACGGTGCTGGCGATGCGGCACGGCGTCCTGCCGCGCACCCTGCACGTCGAGGAACCGACCCCGCTCGTGGACTGGTCGACGGGCTCGGTCGAACTGTTGACCCGGGCACGCCCGTGGCCCGACACCGGTCGCCCGCGGCGGGCGGCGGTCTCGGCACTGGGCATCAGCGGCACCAACGTGCACGTCGTGCTGGAGCAGGGCGACCCGGTCGAGCCGGCCCCCGCCTCCGACGACATCGGCCCCTCGCCGTGGGTGCTCTCCGGTCGGACGGCCGGCGCGTTGCGCAGCCAGGCCGCCCGGCTGGCCCGGTTCGCCGCCTCGACCGGCGCCACCCCGGTCCAGGTGGCCCGCTCGCTGGCCGCCACCCGTTCGGTGTTCGAACACCGCGCCGTGGTGCTCGGTACCGACCGGCACGACCTGCTCGCCGGCACCGCGGCCCTGGCCGCGGACCGTCCCTGCGTCGACGTGCCGACCGGCCGGGCGGTGCGCGGCCGACTTGCCGTCGTGTTCACCGGCCAAGGCGCGCAACGCGTCGGGATGGGCGAGCAGTTGCGGGCGGCCTTCCCGGTGTTCGCCCGGGCCCACGACGAGGTGTGCGCGCTGTTCGACCCGCTGCTGGGTCGCTCGTTGCGCGAGGTGACCGCGTCGAGCGCCGCTCTGGACCGCACCTGCTACACCCAGCCGGCGCTGTTCGCGTTCGAGGTCGCGCTGTTTCGTCTGGTGGCCTCGTGGGGCGTGCGACCGGACCTGCTCGCCGGCCACTCGGTGGGCGAGATCGTGGCGGCGCACGTGGGCGGCGTGCTGGACCTGGCGGACGCGGTGCGCCTGGTGGAGGCCCGCGGCCGGCTGATGCAGGCGCTGCCCCGGGACGGCGGAATGCTCGCGGTCGAGGCGTCCGAGGCGGAACTGGCCCCGCTGTTGGCCCCCTACGCGGATCGGGCGGGGCTCGCGGCGGTCAACGGCCCGTCGTCGGTGGTGGTCTCGGGCGCTGCGGACGCACTCGCCGACGTGGAACACCGGATGCGCGCCGCGGGACGACGGGTGAAGCGACTTCGGGTGTCGCACGCGTTCCACTCACCGCTGATGACCCCGATGCTCGCGGACTTTCGCGCGGGACTGGCGGGGATCGCCTTTCGGGTGGCCCGGATCCCGGTGGTCTCGGCGCTGACCGAGGACGCGGATCCGGCCACGGCGGACCACTGGACCGCCCACGTCGGCCGGCCGGTGCGGTACGCCGACGTGGTACGCCGCCTGGAGGCCCAGGGGGTGACCACCGTGCTGGAGGTCGGACCGGACGCGGTGCTGACGCCGATGACCACCGACAGCGCCGCCGACCCGGCCGCACTCCACGCGATCCCGACCCAGCGCGCCGACCAGGACGAACCCCGGGCCGCACTGGCCGCGTTGGCACGCCTGTTCACGCGCGGGATCGACCCGGACTGGCCGGCGGTCGTGGGCAGCGGCCTCGCGCCGCTGGACCTGCCGACCTACGCCTTCCAACGCCGACGCTACTGGCTCGACGGGGCCGCCACCGGCACCCGCGACGATCACGTACCGCAAGAACCCCGCGGGTCCACCGAGCCCGAACCGGCCACCCTGCGCGCAAGATTCGCCGAGCTGGACGCCGACGCCCGGACCGAGGAACTGGAACGCATCGTGCGTTCCAGCGTCGCCGCCGTCCTCGGGTTCAGCGACGACGAGCCCGACCCGGAGCGCGAGTTCGCCGAACTCGGCCTCAACTCCCTCACCGCCTCGGAGCTGCGCCTGCGCCTGGACGCCGCCACCGGACTGCGGCTGCCCGCCGGGGCCGTGTTCGACCACCCCACCGTGGCCGCCCTCACCCGGCGGCTGTACGACGGGCTCACCGCCGACCTCGGTGCCCCGCCGGCCCCGGCGCCGCTGGTCGGGCTGTTCCGCCGGGCGTGCGAGAGCGGGCGGACCCAGGAGGGCCTGGCGCTGCTCGTC
>NZ_WWJX01000861.1 GCF_009865215.1 Streptomyces sp. SID3343
CGACGGTACCGCCGACGACCGGTGGCTCCGCCGCCGCGACCCGCTGCCGAGGCGAATCGCCGGCCCGATCCGAGACGACCGTGCCGGCCACCGTGCCGCCCACCGCGAGAACCGCGATCAGCGCGAGCAACGGCGCGAGGCGTCTGCGCCGCGACCTCGCGCGGCGTCGGTGCGGGCGGGCGGGAGCGGAGGTACGGCTGTGCCGGGCCATGGAGGGTTGAGTCACCTTCCGGCTGGGGAAAGATGTTCACCCGAACGGGTGTGGTGCGGGAGAGACTCTAGGGCACCGCTGTGCGTGGTTGGCGGATAACCGGAATGTTCTTGACTGTGGAGGTCGAAAGATGATCTCGTACACCCAGCGCTACAGCCGACACCCCAGTCCGCGGTCGAACCGCGTTTGATCGGGTGAAGGTCTCGTTACCGCGCCGTTATGATATTGACCTCACGCGATTTTGGTGCGACGCTGGAAACCCGCGCACCCTATCAGGAGCCTTGCGGCCGGGTGCCACATTAAGACCCGCAATCTGCGTGGTCATTCATTTTCAGCGTGGAGGACCCTCTCATGGCGAAGGCGCTTCTCGGTTACGTCGGTGGCCCCGATCCCCGACTGCTCGCCGAGAACCGACGGCTCCAGCAGCGTGTGCGTGACCTGGAAACGGAACTGGTCCGTGCCCAGGAGCGCAACGACGCGCTCAATGCCGCCGCTTCGGACGAGTTGCTTGTCGGCTTCGACGTTTCCGCGGTGGAACCCGCGCTTTCGCGAGCGTAGGCGGCAACCGATAACCAGGGACGCCCTAGGCGTCCCTTTGTCGTTTCCCGACTCGCTCGTTCCCCGGTCCCGCTCGGCTCTCGGTCCCGCTCGGCGCTTCCCCGGGTCTTCTCCGTCGCGCCTGCCGCGCCCCGCCGGCTTCCGCACCCCGATTGCGGCCTCTCCCGCGTGCCTCCCCCGCCGGTAGCCCAGTGCCGGCAATCTCGCGTGTCCGCTCGTCTCACGCGGGTGATACCCAACGGGGAGTCGCTCGACACGCCCTCGGATGGAGCGACCGGGACGAATCGGCGGGTATCGCCGACTATCCTTCTGTCGCGTGCATCTCAAGAGCCTGACCCTGCGTGGATTCAAGTCCTTCGCGTCGGCCACGACGCTGCGCTTCGAACCCGGGATCACGTGCGTCGTCGGGCCCAACGGGTCCGGCAAGTCCAACGTGGTCGACGCGCTGTCGTGGGTCATGGGCGAGCAGGGCGCGAAGACGTTGCGCGGCGGGAAGATGGAGGACGTCATCTTCGCCGGCACGTCCGGGCGGCCGCCGCTCGGGCGCGCCGAGGTGAGCCTGACCATCGACAACGCCGACGGCGCACTGCCGATCGACTACTCCGAAGTCACCATCACCCGCCGGATGTTCCGCAACGGCGGCTCCGAGTACGAGATCAACGGCAGTACCTGCCGCCTGCTCGACATCCAGGAACTGCTCTCCGACTCCGGCATCGGTCGCGAGATGCACGTCATCGTCGGCCAAGGGCGCCTCGACTCGGTGCTACAGGCCGACCCCACCGGACGGCGCGCGTTCATCGAGGAGGCGGCCGGCGTCCTCAAGCACCGCAAGCGCAAGGAAAAGGCGCTGCGCAAGCTCGACGCGATGCAGGCGAATCTGACCAGGGTCCAGGACCTGACCAACGAACTGCGGCGTCAACTCAAGCCCCTGGGACGACAGGCGCAGGTGGCGCGCCGGGCCGCGGCCATCCAGGCCGACCTGCGCGACGCGCGCCTTCGGCTGCTCGCCGACGACCTGGTGATCCTGCGCCGCGCCCTCGACGAGGAGATCGCGGACGACGCGGCGCTGCGCGCGCGCCGGACGGCCGTCGAGAAGGAACTCGGACTCGTACAGGCGCGCGAGGCCGAACTCGAAGCGGCGGTCCGGGCGATGGCGCCGCGGCTGGCTCGCGCACAGGAGACCTGGTACACGCTGTCCGGGCTGGCCGAACGGGTGCGCGGTACGGAGGGGCTCGCGCGACAGCGGGTACGACACGCGACCGCCGAGCCCGCCGAAGAGCGCCGCGGGCGTGATCCCCAGGACATGGAGCGCGAGGCCGAGGCGATCCGCGAGCAGGAGGCCGAACTCGCGGCGGCCCTCGAATACGCGCAGGTCGAACTCGCCGAGACGGTCGAGCGACGGGCCGGGCTCGAACGCGCGCTGGTCGACGAGGAACGCAGGCTCAAGGCCGTCGCCCGCGCGATCGCGGACCGGCGCGAGGGGCTCGCGCGCCTGGTCGGTCAGGTCGGCGCGGCGCGTAGTCGGGTGTCCGCGGCCGAGGCGGAGACCGGCCGGCTCGCCGTGTCGCGGGACGAGGCGAGCGAGCGCGCGGCGGCGGCCCGGGAGGAGTACGAAGAACTCAGGCTCCGGGTCGAGGGTTCACCCGAGGACGACGGTGGCGACGGTCTCGCGGCGATCGAGGCGCGGCTGAACACGGCGAAGGACGTACTGGCCGCCGCCGAGGAGGCGTTGACGGCCGCGCGCGACGCGGACAAGGAGGCGGAGCGCGAGCGGTCCGCGGTCACCGCGCGCAAGGAGGCCCTGGAGATGGGGCTCGGGCGCAAGGACGGGACGGGGGCCCTGCTCGCGGCGGGGGACCGGCTGTCCGGGGTGCTCGGCACGGTGGCCGCGTTGATCACCGTCGAACACGGGGCCGAGCGGGCGGTGGCGGCGGCGCTGGGGGCGGGTTCGGACGCGGTCGCGGTGAGCGGTGTGCGGCCGGCGGTCGAGGCGTTGCGGTTGCTGCGCAAGGACGACGCGGGTCGGGCCGGTCTCGTGCTCGGTGGGGCCTTGGCCGAAGGGCCGCAGGCGTGGCCCGAGTTGCCGCCGGGCGTGGTGTACGCGGCGCGGTTGGTGTCCGCACCCGAGGATTTGCGCGGGGCGTTGGACGGGCTGCTCGACCGGATCGCGGTCGTGGACGATCTCGCGGCCGCGGCGGAGTTGATCGGCGAGCTGCCGGGGGTGCGCGCGGTGACGCGGGACGGCGACCTGGTCGGCGCGGGCTTCGCGCACGGTGGCTCGGCGAGCGCTCCGAGCCTGCTGGAGGTGCAGGCCGCGGTCGACGAGGCGGCCGAACGGTTGGACGCGTTGACCGAGCGGTGTGCGCTGCTGGGGTACGCGTTGGCGGACGCGGTCGCCGGCCGGGGTGAGGCGGCGGGGGCGGTCGAGCGGGCGACGGCCGAGCGGCGCGAGGCGGAGCGGAAGGCGGCCGCCGCGGCTCAGCAGTTGGGCCGACTCGCCGGGCAGGCCCGCGCCGCGGGCGGCGAGGCCGAACGGTTGGCCTCCGCCGTGGCCAAGGCCGAGGCGGCGCGCGAGCACGAGGAACTCAAGGCGCAGGAGTTGGCGGCGCGGTTGGAGGCGGCCGAGGAGTACAGCGCGGCCGAGGGCGACGAGGAGCCGGACACCGCCGAGCGCGACCGCTTGTCGGCGGGTACGACGGCCGCGCGGCAGGGCGAGATGGAGGCCAGGCTCGCGGTCCGTACGCACGAGGAACGGGTCGGGTCGCTCGCCGGTCGCGCCGACGCGCTCGACCGCGGCGCCAAAGCCGAGCGCGACGCTCGGGCCAAGGCGGCGGCGCGGCGGGAGCGGATGGCGGTCGAGGCCCGGGTCGCGGGCGCGGTCGTGACCGGTACGCAGGTGCTCCTGCGCTACGTCGAGGCGTCCTTGGCCCGGGCGGGCGCCGAACGCGAGGCCGCCGAGCGCGCTCGTGCCGAACGCGAGGCCGACCTCGCCCGCGAGCGCGGCAGGTCCCGCGAACTCGCCGCCGAACTGGAGAAGCTGACCGACTCGGTACACCGCGACGAGATACTGCGCGCGGAGAAGCGGCTGCGGGTCGAGCAGTTGGAGGCCAAGTCGCTCGACGAGCACGGGATCGAGGCCGCGGGACTGCTCGCGGAGTACGGCCCCGACCACCTCGTACCGGCGTCGCTGCCGGCCGAAGGGGAGGAGCGCGACCCGAACTCGCCACAGGCGCAGCCTCGCCCGTACGTACGGATCGAGCAGGAGAAGCGGCTGCGGGCGGCCGAGAAGGCGCACATACAACTCGGCAAGGTCAACCCGCTGGCCCTGGAGGAGTTCGCGGCGTTGGAAGAGCGTCACAACTTCCTGACCGAGCAACTGGAAGACCTCAAGAACACCCGCCGCGACCTGATGACCGTGGTCAAGGAGGTCGACGAGCGGGTCGAACAGGTCTTCACGGCGGCCTACCACGACACCGCGCGCGAGTTCGTGGGCGTCTTCGCCCGGCTGTTCCCCGGCGGCGAGGGCCGGTTGATCCTCACCGATCCCGACGACATGCTGACCACGGGCGTCGAGGTGGAGGCCCGCCCGCCGGGCAAGAAGGTCAAGCGTCTGTCTTTGCTTTCCGGCGGCGAACGCTCGCTGACCGCGGTGGCGCTCCTGGTCGCGATCTTCAAGGCCCGCCCCAGCCCGTTCTACGTCATGGACGAGGTCGAGGCCGCGTTGGACGACATGAACCTGCAGCGCCTGATCGGGCTCTTCGCGGAACTGCGGGAAAGCTCGCAGTTGATCGTGATCACCCATCAAAAACGCACGATGGAGGTCGCGGACGCGCTCTACGGCGTGTCGATGCGCGGTGACGGGGTCACCACGGTGATCAGTCAGCGCTTGCGGCAGGAGGACCGACGCAGCGCTTCGGAATCGGCGGAGCCGATGAGTGGGCTCGTGCGGTAGCTCGTGGCCGCTTGGCCTCGTGCGGGGTATGGGGGCGGGTGCTTGCGCTGGGGGTTCGTTTCGGGTGGCTTGGGAGGGGTTCCCACCCGAGCCGCCCGTTGCGTATGGGTGCGGGCTGCGGGTTTACGGCGCCGGGGTGGCGTGGTCGGGCCTCTCGGCCGTGGGCCGGGTGGGCCGAGTCACGTGGTTGTCGTCTCGCGACGTGACTCGGCGCCCTCGGGTCTATTCGGCCGGGACGTTTCTCGGCATGACCTTGTCGTTGAAGAGTTGCAGGCTCGCCCAGCCCGCGTCGATCGGCAGGCCGCCGACCAGGGGGTGGAGGATCAGGGCGTCGGTCAGGCCGCCCGTCACGCCGATCTCGACGCACTCGTCGGGGGTGAGGCAACAGTAGATGCCTTCCGCACGCAGCGCCTCGACCGTGGTGGCCGACGACTCGACGACCGACGCGATGTCGGGGGTCTGCCAGCCGGCGTAGGTGACGGCCTCGTGGAGGAAGTACTCGCCGTACTCGGCCCACGCCTTGTCGGGGTCCTCGGTGCAGTAGATCATCCGGGTCTTGACCGGCGGCATCAGCGCGAAGCCGCCGGTGAAGCCTTCCTCGGCGGCGAGTTCGTAGTAGTACTGCTCAAGCTCCGGGATCGGAGCGGCGGCGTAGAACGGCAGGCGCAGCCGCACCGCGCGGCGGACCGATGCCTTCGCGGTACCACCGACCATGAGCATCGGGTGCGGGTCGGTGAACGGCTTGGGGGTGACGCGGACGGTGGTGCCGCGGTACTCGAACGGCTCGCCGGTCCAGGCCTTGAGCAGCGTCTCCAGGACTTCGTCCTGGATCTTGCCGCGCCGCTTCCACTCCTTGCCCAGGGCCGCGTACTCCTCGGGGCGATAGCCCAGACCCGCGACCAGGGACAGCCGGCCGCCGCTGATGTTGTCCAGGACGGCGACGTCCTCGGCGAGCCGGATCGGGTCGTACAGCGGGGCGAGCAGCGCGCAGACGATCACGCCGATGCGCTCGGTGGCGCCGAAAATCGCGCCTGCGGTGCTCAGCGGCGAAGGGCTCCACGCGTTGTCCGCGCCGTGGTGCTCCTCCAGGCTGATCATGTCGAACCCGTTCTTGTCCGCGAACGCGGCCATCTCGACGGTGGCCTTGTAGCGCGCGGACATCTCCTGCCGGTCGAGACCGGGGAGGACCTGGTTGAACCGCAGATTCGTGACAGCCATGGAGCGTGAACACCTTCCGGGTCGAGCCGAAGGCGTCTCGGACACGTGTCATCTGCCGGACGCTGCTTGGCATGGGCAAGCTATCTGACGCAGTGTCAGGATTCAACGGTCTGCCGTGCGCGTTCGGGCCCACGAACGGGGGACCCGCCGACGGTGGGCGGTCGCCCTCGGGCACCGCACCGTCTGGGAGACTGGAGGTCCTATGGAGACTGTGATCCTTGTCGTCGTCATCGCCCTCGTCGTCCTTGGCGCCGCGGGCTACTTCGTGGTCGGCTCGCGCCGCAAGGCCGCACCGCCGGCCCCGCCGCGCACCCCGGTCGAGCCGGGTGTCGGCGACGAAGCCGCCCCGACCGTCGACGTGCCCCGGCGCACCGTCGATACGGTCGATCTGCCGGACACGTCGGTCGTCGTACCGGCCGAACCGGAAGTCCGAGAGCTCGAAACACCCGAACCCACCGCAGGACGCCTGGTCCGCCTGCGGGCCCGGCTCGCCCGGTCGCAGACCACGTTCGGCAAGGGGCTGCTCGCGCTCCTCGCCCGTGAGCACCTGGACGAGGACACGTGGGAGGAGATCGAGGACGCCCTGATCACCGCCGACGTCGGGGTCGCGTCCACCCAGGAGTTGGTCGATCGGCTGCGTACGCGGGTCAAGGTGCTCGGTACTCGTACCCCGGCCGAACTGCGCGCGTTGCTGCACGAAGAGCTGGTCGCCCTGATCGGGCCCGACCTCGACCGTACGCTCAAGACCGCGCGGCACACCGGTGGCGAGGGCCCCGACCGGCCGGCCGTCGTACTGGTGGTCGGCGTCAACGGCACGGGCAAGACCACGACCACCGGCAAGCTCGCGCGCGTGCTCGTGGCGGACGGTCGCAGTGTCGTGCTCGGGGCCGCGGACACCTTCCGGGCGGCCGCCGCCGACCAGTTGCAGACGTGGGGCGAGCGCGTGGGCGCTCGTACGGTGCGGGGGCCGGAGGCCGGCGACCCGGCCAGCGTCGCGTTCGACGCGGTCAAGGAGGGCATCGCCGAGGGCGTGGACACGGTACTCGTGGACACCGCCGGGCGGTTGCACACCAAGACCGGCCTGATGGACGAACTCGGCAAGGTCAAGCGCGTCGTGGAGAAGCACGGGCCGGTGGACGAGGTCCTGCTCGTCCTCGATGCCACGACCGGCCAGAACGGTCTCGTGCAGGCTCGCGTGTTCGCGGAGGTCGTGGACATCACCGGCATCGTCCTCACCAAGCTCGACGGCACGGCCAAGGGCGGGATCGTCGTGTCGGTCCAGCGCGAGTTGGGCGTGCCGGTCAAGCTGATCGGCCTGGGGGAGGGGCCGGACGACCTCGCACCGTTCGACCCGTCGGCGTTCGTGGACGCGCTGATCGGAGACTGAGCGGGCGGCCTGTCGGCCGGCGGCTCGGCTCCCGTGGGGCGGGGCGGCCGGCCTTCGGGCTGGTGTCCGCAGGCGCCGGACGGGCTGATCGGGGTTTCGCCGGGCTGACGGCCTGCTGCGCTCTCGTCGGGTGGCCGGCCGTCGGCCCGTTGTCCTCGAAGGACCGGGCCCACTGCCGTGGTCGGTTGGCTTCGAACCTCGGACGGTCGGCTCGGGTGTGGTTACGAGGCCAGCCACAGGCTGCGGCCTGTGGTGCTGTCCTTTCGGTGGCACGCGTAGGCCAGGGTGCCCAGGAGGAGCCTTGCTTCCGGGAGGGTTTCGGTGCCGTCCTCCGGGGGGCGGATCCACTCGACCGAGCCCAGCATGCCCATCGGGGACGGTGGAGCGAAGATGTAGTCGCCCTCGCCGTGGCAGCGCAGGTCGAGTTCGGCGTCGTCCCAGCCCATTTGGTAGAGCAGGTGCGGCAGTTCGGCCGCCGCGCCCGGGGCGACCAGGAACGCCACCCGCCCGGTGGGGGTGGCCAGGACCGGGCCCAGCGCAGCGCCCATCCGCTCCAGGCGGACCAGCGCTCGGGTGCCCGCGTGGCGCGGCACGCTGATCGCGTCGAAGACGCGGCCCGTCGGGACCACCACGGTGCTGTCCGGCCACTGCGACCACAGATAGCGCACCGCGGCGGGGGACGCCGTGGCCCGCTCCGACCAGCGCGGGTCCGCCGGGTGCATCCCCGGCGCGGCACACGTGGCGCGGCCGCACGAACACTGGGTGCCGCGTCCGTCGCGCACCAGGTGCGCCCCCTGGGCCACCGGCCAGCCGCGCTGTTCCGCGAAATCGGCCACCGCCTGCCACAGTGCGGCCCGGCTACGACGGCGCGATCCGAGCATGATGTCCATGTCCTCCCCAACGGCACGCATTACTTTTGGTTACGCTGCATTCGCAACAGGTGATGTGGGTGCTCCCGGGACAGGGCCGCGCGAGCACCTGCCTGTGGCGCTGTGTCGACCATCAGTCAAACGCGGCCTCCCCCGTAGCGCGTCCCGGGCGCGTGGGGTGGCGAAGCCTGGCGTTTTCTGCATCGAACAACGCCTTCGCGCGAGTCGGAATACGTTCGGCGAACGGGCCTGAGCGTACGGTTCCCTTTCAGGGCCCGACGCCTGACCGGCCGGACCGCTGAAGGCATGGGGGCGATGCGGTGGCGACGACGCGAGCGCGGGACGGCGGCTCGGCGGACGAACAGGAGCCCGACAACGGAAGGCAACCCAACGACCGGCTCGCGGTGTGGTTCGCCCGCAGCGGCTGGTCCAAGGGGGAACTGGCCCGGCAGGTGAACAGCCACGCGCGGGCGATGCGGGCGCCGCACGTCAGTACCGACACGTCACGGGTGCGCCGCTGGCTCGACGGCGAGCAGCCGCGGGAGCCGATACCGCAGATTCTGGCCGAGTTGTTCACCCGACGCTTCGGCCGGGTGGTCGGCATCGACGAGTTGGGTCTGCGCGAACCGGACGAGCCGCACGGCGACTTCGGCGTCGACCTGCCCTGGACGTTCGAGACCGTGGTGGAGATCCTCGGCGAGTACACGCGCGGTGATCTGCTGCTCGGCCGCCAGGAGTTCGTCGGCCCCGCGCTGCGCCTCGCCGCCGGGCGGGACCTCGTCGACCCGTTGCGGCGCTGGTCCGCGCCGCTGCCCGCGACGCCGATGCCGGTGCCGATTCCGCTCCCCGTCCAGACGTCGACGGCCGAGGGCGGCGTGCGCTTTCTGCGGCCGATCCCGCTGCCCGCCTCGGCGCCGGACCGGCTCCGCGACGCGGTACGCCTGTTTCGCCGCTGGGACATGCAGGCCGGCGGGGGACTGCGGCGCAAGGCGGTGATCGGGCAGCTGAACGGGCTCACCGATCTGCTGCGCGATCCGCATCCCGCCGGCGTGCGCTGTCGACTGCTCGGGCTCACCGCCGAACTCGCCCTGCTCGCGGGCTGGATGTCGTACGACGCCGGTCTGCAACCCGGTGCGCAGAAGTACATGGTGCTCGCGTTGCACGCCGCCAAGGAGTGCGACGACGCGCCGTTCGGGGCCAACGTGCTCGGCGTGATGGCGCGTCAGATGATCCACTACGAAATGGCCGAGGACGCGTTGGATCTGGTCCACCTCGCCCAGTACGGCAGCCGGGACTCGGGCGGCGCCGCGCTCCAGGCGATGTTGTACGCGCTGGAGGGCCGGGCGTACGCGACCGTGGGCAAGGTGGATCGCTGTCGGCGCGCGCTCGGGCTCGCCGACCAGGCACTGTCCGACTCGCGCCCGGATACCGAGCCGGACTGGATCCGATACTTCACCCGGGCCGAACTGCTTTCCGAGAGCGGGCACGCCTATCGCGATCTCGCCTACACCCGACCGGCGTTCGTGGCCCCGGCCAAGGAGCGACTCGCCGAGGCCGTGCGCCTGCTCGCGGGTACCGGCGAGTTCGTCCGCAGTCTCGCGCTGGCGCACGTGGGGCTGGCGACCGTGCACGTGATCGAACGCGAGCCGTCGGCTGCGGTCGAGGAGGCCGCCGCCGCGCTCGACATCGCCCTGCGGGTGCGCTCGGAACGACTGATCGTCCGCCTGCGCCGCACGGTGGAGACCCTGGCCGCCCGCTTCGCGGACACCCCGGCCGTACGCGAACTGGCCGCGCGGGTGGCCCGCGAACTCCCGAAAGCGCCCTTCCCGAGACCGTGATCGCGCGCCCCGCCCACCTTGTGGACACACCGAAACGATCTTGGAGTCGTGGGGCCGCACCGCCGGTGCGGCGCCCGCCGACTCCAAGATCGTTTTCTGTCGATCAGGTGCCCGGGGCGGCTACTTCAGGCCGATGCGGTCCATGAAGAACACGCCGGTGTTGTACTGGACCACGCCGGTGATCTTCTTGTTGTACAGAACGCCGATGGACGACTCCGCATAGGTCCAGACCGGCAGGTCGGCGACCATCGCCTTCTGGAGTTCCGAGTAGGCCGCCTTGCGGGCCGCCGGGTCGGTCGAGTTGCGGCCGGCCAGGAGCGCGGCGTCGGCCTGCGGGTTGTTCCAGCCGATGAAGTTGAGCGGGCTCTTGGAGAACCAGTTGTTGAACATCAGCGGCTCGGGGTCGGCCAGCCACTGCTGGAAGAGCATCGCCTGGTAGTCCTTGCGGATCGCGTACTTCTCGATGTACGCGCCGATCTCCAGCGCCTCGATCTTCATCGAGACGTTCTTGAATTCGGACAAACGGCTCTGCATGTATTCCGCGACCTTCACCGAGGTCGGGTTCTGCGGGATGAGGTAGGTGAAGTCGACCTTCTTGCCCTCGCGCTCCAGGTCGTCGAAGAGCTGCTTGGCCTTGGCCCGGTCGGGGGCGGCCTGCACCGCGCTCGGGTCGAAGAACGGCGACTTCTGCGCGAAGTAGTTCTTCGCCGGCACATAGCCGTTGCCGAGCGTCTTGGGGATGTCCGCCGGGTCGAGTGCCAGCGTGAGCGCCTGGCGTGCCCGGGGGTCGTCGAACGGCGCCTTGGTCATGTTGAACTGGATCATCTGACCGCCCTCGACCGAGCGCTGGACGACGCCGATCTCCTTCTCGGCGTTGGCGATCGTGGCGTTGTCCGAGCTCAGGAAGACGTCGGCGCCACCGGAGTTGACGGTCGCGTACTGCTGCTTGACGTCCGGCACGTTCTTGATGGTGAGTCGGTCGAGCTTGGGCAGACCCTTGTCCTTCTGCCAGTAGTTCTCGTTCTTCACGTAGACCTGCTGGCTGCCGCGCGTCCAGCTCTCCAGCTTGAACGGGCCCGCGCCGACCGGCTTGTTGCGATACTCGTCCGGACCCTTCGCGAGCGACGCGGGGGAGGCGATGTAGGTCAGGTCGATCGCGACCGCGCGGTCGAGGTTGGCGTTCGGCATTCCCAACGGGGTTATCTCAAGCGTGAGTTCGTCCACGACCTTGGTCGTCAGCGCGGCGGAGATGGCGCGGTGCTGGGACTGCGACTGCGGGTTGGAGTGCATGTCCCAGGTGGTCTTGACGGCCTCGGCGTTCAGCGGCGTGCCGTCGGAGAACTTCACTCCCGGACGCAGCTTGAGCACCCAGGTCTTGCCGTTGTCAGCGGTCGTCAGGCTCTCGCCCAGGTGCGGCTTGACGGTGTTGTCGGTCGCGTCGATGTAGAACAGCGGGTCGTACAGCGCGGCCAGGCGAGGCTCGTCCGCGACGGCGACCGACGCGGCCTTGAACGGGTCGAGGGAGGCCGAGTCCTGGACGGCCAGCATGGTCATGCTGCCACCGGCCTTGGCCTCGCCCTGGACGGCCGGCTGTTTGTTGCCGTCACCGGAGCTCGAATCGGAGTCGCTGCCGCCACAAGCGGTCGCGGTGATGCCCAGAGCCACGATCATCGATACAAAGGCCGTGCGACGTGCGGTCGTGAATGGTGCAGACAACGTTCTTGCCACCTCCGCCGGGAACAACAACAAGTGGTGCCGGGAGCGTGAAGCCGTTGAACAGGAGAGCGCCGAATCGGTACTGCATCTGTACCGCGTGCGGCACACCGTAGATCCAGTTGCCGCAACTTGCACGACATGTAAGTCGATTTGTTACATCGTTACAGAGGGTCGTTGACTCGTGTCGGAAAGCCCTCTCGCCGCCCCCTCACGCAGGGTTGTCGCAAGGTGTCGGAAAGCCCGTTCGCAGGGCGCGAACGGGCTTCCGACAGCGGCTTCGGCATGACTTTCGGCGGGTGTCCCGGCAGGGGTTGCGCCGGTTGCCCGCCCGGCCGGATGCGCGGCGGAGCGGCGGAGCGGCGGATCAGCCGTGGCGATCCGCGATCCGCCGCCCGGGCGGGCTACTTCAGGCCGACCCGGTCCATCAGCATGCCGCCGTCCTGCACACCCACGACCCCGACCGCGCGCGGGCCGGAGATGATGTTGGTGACCGCCTCCTGGTAGGCGAGCATCGGCAGGTCCTTGACGAGTTCCTTCTGCAGGTCGGAGTAGGCCGCCTTGCGCGTCGCCTCGTCGGTGGTCGAGCGGCCCTTGATCAGGGCGGCGTCGGCCGCCGGGCTCTTGTACCCGGTGAAGTTGAGCGGGGTCTGCGAGAACAGGCTGTTGAACAGGATCGGCTCGGGGTCACTGGACCAGATCTGGTACAGCGCCGCGGTGAAGTTCTTCTGCACCGTCAACCGCAGGTAATAGCTGCCGACCTCGGCCTTGTCCAGCTTGACCTCGACGTTGTTGAACTTGTTGAGCGCGGTCATCGTGTACTCGGAGGTCAGGTTCGAGGTCGGGTTCTCCGGAACCAGGTAGTCGAACTTGACCTTCTTGCCCTCCGCGGCGAGTTCGTCGAAGAGCTTCTGCGCCTCGACCGCGTTGGGGGTGGGCTGCGCGGCGCTCGGGTCGGTGAACCGGTTGCCGCTGTGGAAGATGCTCTTGGCCGGGGTCGCCGTGCCTGCGTACATCTTCTGATTGAGGTCCGCGGGGTCGAGCGCGAGCGCGACCGCACGACGTGCGCGCGGGTCGTCGAACGGCGCGACCGAGGTGTTGAACACGATCATCTGGCCGCCGTCGAGGGTGAACGGCGTGACGCCCAAGCCGGATTCCTGGGCGGACTTGGTCTTTTGCGAGTCGATGGTGAAGGTGATGTCGGCGCCGCCGGACTTGATCGTCTCGACCTGCTGCTTGACGTCGTTGACGACCTTGATCGTCAGCGTGTCCAGGTACGGCTTCTCGGCGCCCTGCCAGTAGTTCGGGTTCTTCTCGAACACCATCTGGCTGTCACGGGTCCACTGCTTGAGCACGAACGGCCCCGCGCCGACCGGCTTTTCGCCCTTCGGGTCGGCCGCGTACTGCTTGGGCGACTCGATGTACGACAGCTCGGTCGCCACCGTGCGGTCGAAGTTGGCGTTGGGCATCGGCAGGGTGATCTTGAGTGACGTCGGGTCGACGACCTCCAGCACCAGGCCGCTCGCGGCCGGGCGGTGCTGGCTCTGCACCTCCGGCTTGGCGTGCATCTCCCAGTTGAACTTGACCGCCGCCGCGTCCAGCGGCGTGCCGTCGCTGAACTTGACGTTGGGCTTGAGCTTGAGCGTCCAGGTCGCGCCGTTGTCGGCGCTCGCCAGGCTCTCGCCGATCTGCGGGACGACCTTGTTCTGCGTGTTGTCCACGTAGAACAACGCGTCGTACACCGCGAGCATGCGGTTGAGGTCGGTGACCGCCGCGTAGGACGCGTTGAACGGCGTCATGCTGCGGGCGTCGGACACCGTGAGCAGCGTCAGGTTGCCGCCCTTCTTGGCGCCCGCGCTCGCGTTCGGGTCGGCCTTGCCGCCTTCGTCGTCGCTCCCGCCGCACGCGGCCAGGACCAGTGCGAGGGCGGCGGCGCCGGCGACGGCCGCCGTGCGCTTTCGTGCGTTGTTGCCGAGGTGCTTGCTCATGTGACTCCTCCGTTGTCACAAGGCACACCGGCCCCGTTCGGACCAGGTGTGTGGTGCGGTGGTGCACGGCCGGGTGGGGCGCGAAGCGCTGTCGGAGCGACGCCCCGGCGCCACCCGGCCGGGTCTGTGGGGGATCAGCCGCTCATGGGCGCAGCCCGATGGCGTCGAAGTGGATCAGCCCGTC
Organism: Streptomyces sp. SID3343; assembly: GCF_009865215.1. Classification (GTDB taxonomy): domain Bacteria; phylum Actinomycetota; class Actinomycetes; order Streptomycetales; family Streptomycetaceae; genus Embleya. The sequence goes on from NZ_WWJX01000861.1 coordinate 13,919, forward strand.
GTTGAACAACTGGATCCCGATCAGGTCGGGTCGGTGGACGGAGGCGCTCACGGCCTCCGAGTAGACCCAGTACGGCAGGTCGCGGTTGACCTGGTTTTGCAGGCGGGTGTACGCGTCGCGGCGCGAGGCCGCGTCGGTGTATCGCCGGCCGTCCTCCAGCGCCGCGTCGACGATGTCGTTCGCGTAGCCGGTGACGTTGCTCAACCCGCCCTTGCTGTGCAGGAACTGATAGATCGTCGGTTCGACGTCGTCGGCCCACAGCTGGAACACGGTGGAGTCGAAGTCGTTGCCCGACGCCCGGGTCACCAGCGAGGCCATGTCGGCGACCTCGACGATCACGGTGACGGCCGGGTACTGCTCCAGCGTCTGGCGGATGTACTCGGCGACCTGGCGCGGCTTGGGGCTGTCGGGCACCAGGTAGCGGAAGACGAACGGCTTCTTGCCGTCGTTGGTCAGCTTCGCGAACAGCGCGCGGGCCTCCTCGGGGCGGTTCTCGGGCGCCGAGAGGTTGATGTTGGCCAGCGGCGACCTGGAGTCGAAGATGCCCTGCGCGGAGTTGCCGCGTCCGCCGAAGTAGCGCCGGTCGATCTCGGCACCGCTGAGCCCGAGCACCACGGCCCGCCGGGCCGCCGGGTCCTGGAACGGCGGCTTGCGCGTGTTGAACGCGACCATCAGGCCGCCGTTGAGCCGGCTGTCCTCGCCGACCAGGCCCATCTCCCGGGCCGCGGCGATGTTCTGCGCGTCGGTCGTGATGGTCAGGTCGGCCTTCTTGGCCTGGATCGCCTTGTTGGCGCCCTCGACGTCCTTGTCGACCCGAAAGACCACCTCGTCGAGATAGGGCCGGTCCTTTTGCCAGTAGTCGGGATTGCGTTCGAGGCGCAATTCCCTGCCGGGCAGCCATTCCTTGAGCTTGTACGGGCCCGCGCCGATCGGAGCGTGCTTGAGCTCGAACCGCCCGTCGGGGGTCGCGACGAGCCGCTTGGGCGCCACGAAGGACAGGTTGCGCGCGACGGTGTGGTCGAAGTTGGCGTTGGAGGACGGGAGTTCGATCCGCAGCTGGAGTGGCGCGACTTCGGTCAGCACCACGTCGCGCAGCACACCGCCGACGAGCGAGCGGACCTCGGGATTGCGGTGTGCCTCCCAGTTGGCCTTGACCGTCGCGGCGTCGAGCAGGCTGCCGTCGGAGAACTTGACGCCCTCGCGCAGGGTCAGCGTCCACACCTTCGCGCTCTGGTCCGACACGAGCGACTCGGCCAGCTTCGGGTGCACCCCGCCGGTGGTGGGGTCCGTCCACACGAGGACGTCGTACAGCGCCGAGAGGCGGTTGCCGTCGGCGACGTTGGAGTAGGACGCGGTGAACGGGTCGAGCCCGCGCTCTTCCCCGGGCAACAGGATGGTCAGCGAGCCGCCGTGGCGGGGCCCCTTGGCGGAGCTGTTCGACTCGGAGGAACCGAGACCGCAGCCGACGGTCGCGACGAGGGTCGCGGCGGCGAGGGCCAGGCCGAGGGACAGGCGACGACGAACACGTGGGTGTCGTGGTCGTGAACGAGTCTTCGGGTGAGGAACCACAGCCGGCTTACCTACCTATCACTCGGGGTTCGAACGTGCGTCGTGCGTCAGTGCAGTCGTGCAGTCGTTCCGTGGTTCGGTAGTGCTGTGATGCGGTGACGTTCGGTGCTGGGTGCCGTCGTGCGGCGGTGTGTGGAACTCGCCGGAAGCACGCGGGGAGCACGTGTGATCCGTGCGATGTGCCGCCCGGGATCGGGGCGTATCCCGGGCGGCACGGTGGGGACTTCGGGTCGTGACCCGGGGATCCGTCGAGATCCCTCGGACCCGCGCTACTTCGCGGTACCGATCCGATCCCACAGCACGACACCGTCGTTGATGAGCTGGATCCCGGTGACGCCGGGCCCGTAGACGGCGGCGGCGAGCGCCTCCTGGTACACCCAGTAGGGCATGTCCTTGTTCACTTGGAGCTGTACGCGCGTGTAGGCGTCCCGACGCTTGATCGGGTCGGTCGTTCGGCGCGCCTCCTCGAGGGCCGCGTCGACCGCGGGGTTCGAGTAGTTGCTGTTGTTCTGGAGGCTTCCGGAGTGCAGGAAGTCGTAGATGCCCGGCTCCGGGTCGTCGATCCAGTTCTGGTTCAGCGCCACGGCCCAGGTCTCGTTGCCCGCCCGGACGGTGGTGACGTAGGTCGCGATGTCGACGATCTTGACCTCCATCTCGACGCCGGGATACGTGTCGAGTATCGACTTGATGTACTCGGCGACCCGGATCGAGGCAGGGGCCTGGGGCACCATGTAGGTGAACTTGAGCTTCTTCGTGCCGCCCGCGGTGACGTTGTCGAAGAGCTGCTTGGCCCGCTCCTTGTCGTTCTCGGACGCCGCGAGCTGGATGTTGGCGACCGGAGAGGCGGCCGCGAAGATGCCCTTGGCCGGCGTGCCCTCGCCCGCGAAGAACTTGTCGTTGATCTCCGTGCTGCTGAGCGCGTTGACGACCGCCCGGCGCGCCTGGAGATCCTTGAACGGGCCGAAGGTCGTGTTGAACATGACCATCTGGCCGCCGTTGAGGCTGATTCGCTGTACGCCGAGCTTCTTGTCCTGGGCCTGGGCGGCGGCGAGCGGGTCGACCGCGACGGTCAGGTCGATGTTGCCGTTCTCGACCTCCTGGATGGAGTGGTCGACGTTGGTGTCGACGTTGATCGTCAGCTTGTCCAGGTGCGGCAACCCCTTGTCCTTCTGCCAGTACTCGGGGTTGCGCACGAACGTCTGCCGGACCCCGCGTTCCCAGCGCTCCAGCTTGAACGGCCCCGCGCCGACCGGCTTGTCACCGATGCCGCCCGGGTTGGCCTTGAGCGCGACGGGCGAGGCGATGAACGTGAGCGAACGCGCCACGAGGTGGTCGAAGTTGGCGTTCTCCGAGACGAGTTTGATGTCGAGGGTCAGCGGGTCCACGACGGTCAGCTGGGCCAGATTCATCGCCGCGCTGGCCTGGAACGACCGGACCTTGGGGTCCTTGTGCCGATCCCAGTTGAAGCGCACGGCTTCCGCGTCGAACGGGGAGCCGTCGCTGAACTTCACACCGGGACGCAGCTTGAGTTGCCACGTGTCGGATTTGGCGCCGCTGATGGAGAGCGACTCGGCGAGTTGGGGGCGCACGCTGCCCGTGAGCGGGTCCGCGTACACAAGCGAGTCGTAGAGCGCCGACATCCGGCTGCCGTCCGCGACGTTGACGAACGACGTCGCGTACGGGTCCAGGCTGGTCGAGTCGCCCGGGAGGCTCATCGTGAGGCCACCGCCCTGCTTGGGCGTTCCCTCGGCGGTGGGCTTGGTCTTGTCGTCGCCACCGCAACCGGCGAGCACGGTCGCCATGACGGTCGTTGCGGCCAGGACGCATATTCGGCGCCGGCGGTGTCGCGTGGTTCGAAGGGACAACAGGGAAGTACGAGTCACTGCAAGGCCAACCTTCACCTGACGGACCGTCCGGGGTCTGGGCCGGGCGGCGGACGTGCTTGGTGCCGGGTGCGTCGGCCGACTCGGGGGGAGAGGGCGACGGCGCCCGGGTGGAGCATGGTGGTGCGTCCGTGCGGCTGTGCTGTCGTGCGGTGGTGCCGTGGTACTCGACTGCTTCGCACCCGGGAGACGAGATGCGTGAAGGCCGGGAATCACGAATGTGACTCCCGGCCTCCACGAACCTACTGGTAAGGGTGCCGTCCCTTTCTACTGCCTTCCGGCGATCTGGTCCATCAAGATCGGGTCACCGTTGTACTTCTGATGGCCTGTCAGTCCTTTTTGCCGATCCGGTCGAACAAGAAGATGCCGTCGTTGGACAACTGCACACCGGTCACACCCGTCCCGAACACCCCGGAGACCACGGCCTCCTGATACACCCACAGCGGCATGTCCCGGTTCAACTGGAGCTGAAGCTGGGTGTAGGCCGCGCGGCGCTTGATCGGGTCGGTGGTGTTGCGACCGTCGTCCAACGCCTTGTCCACGACGTCGTCGCTGTAGAAGCAGCAGTTGCCCGGGCTGCCCTTGTGCAGGTACTGGTAGACCACCGGCTCGGGGTCGTCCGCGAGGATCTGGCTGACCTTGACGTCGAACGCCGAGGCCAGGTTGGACTTCTTGACGAACTCGGCGAGGTCGGTGCTCTCGAAGTCCACCGTGACACCGGGGTTCTTCTCGACCTTCTCCTTGACGTACCGGCCGAGTTCGTCGATCGGGCCGCTCTTGGGCGCGATGAACTTGATCCGGATCGGCTTCGAGCCGTTCTCGGTCACCTTGTCGAACAGCTCCAGCGCCTGCTGCGGCTTGTTCTCCGGAGCCGACAGCTGCGGGTTGGCCAGCGAGGTGGTCTGGTTGAAGATGCCTCGGGCGGGCGATCCCATACCGCCGTACACGCGCTTGTTGATCTCGTCGCTGCTCAGCGACAGGACGAACGCGCGGCGCACGTCGGGGTCGGCCGTGGGGCCCTCGGAGGTATCGAAGCTCAGCAGTTGGCCGCCCGACAGCGCGAGCGACTCGACCCCGATGCCGGCGTCGCGAGCGCGCTTGAGGGTCTGCGCGTCACTGACGTTGCCGAGGTCGGCCTTGCCCTTCTCGATCTTGTCGACCGTCGTGGTGCCGCTGGTTTCGGCCCGGAACGTGATGCTGTCGAGGTAGGGCTTGCCCTGCTGCCAGTAGTTCGGGTTCTTCGCCAGGGTCAGGTGGTCGCCCTTGACCCAGCCGCCTTCGGGGAGCATGAACGGGCCCGCGCCGACCGGGTGTTCGGCCAGCTTCTGGACGCCCTCCGCGATGGCCTTGGGCGACGCGATGAACGCCAGGCTGCGGGCGACCAGGCGGTCGAAGTTGCTGTTCGGTTTGTCGAGGAAGATCTTCAGTTCGTACTCGTCGGCGCCGATCTCGGTGCGCAGCCCCACGGTCGCGTCGCGCTGGCGGGAGTTCGTGGTCGGGATCGCGTGTGTGTCCCAGTTGATCTTGACGGCCGCGGCGTCGAAGTTGGTGCCGTCGGTGAACTTCACATTCGGCCGTACACGCAGCTTCCACACCTTGTTGCCGCTGCCGTCGACCGGGGCGAGGCTTTCGGCGAGCTGCGGCTGGACGGAGCCCGTGCCGGGGTTCGTCCACACCAGGCTGTCGTAGATCGCGGCCAGGCGGTTTCCGTCGGCCTGCGCCGCGTACGCGGGCAGGAAGGGATCCAGGCTGCGAGCGTCGGAGGTGGCCAGGATGTCCAGCGAGCCCCCGGACTTGGGCGTGCCGGCCGCGCTGGGGGTCTCACTGGATTCCGAGCCGCAACCGGCCGCGGCCAACAGGCCGAGTGCCGCGATCACGGCGGCGGTGCGACGGCGTGCCCGAAGGGCGAAAGGTCGTGCGTGTGCCACAGGTAACGTCCTCAAGCATGGAGCAGGCCGGCCGGGGGCCGGGACGCCGCGCGGTAGCGCGGTCAGCGCCGCGAGGCTACAGCGCGCTCCGGGGCCGATCGCAGAGGGGATGCCCGATACGCGCTCCCGTCCGGTTGCCCGATAACGCCCGTGTACGCACAGCGACGCGACACGACCCCGAGGGAGTGAATCCAGGGTCGTGCCGCGCCCTCGAACGCCGAATCAGTCCTCCCGAGCGGCCGGTGCGACCTCGACCGGCTCGTCCTCCGGGGTGGTTTGCCCGGCTTTCGGAGCGGTCTGCGAGGCCCCCTGGTCGGTGTGCGCGAAAACGGCCGCTTCGCCCACGAGGGGGAAGTGACACGCGACACGATGTCCCGGGCTCACGTCGCGCAATTGCGGGACGTGTGCCGCGCATTCGTCCCGCGCGATCGGGCACCGGGTGCGGAACCGGCAACCGCTCGGCGGGTTCATCGGCGAGGGGATCTCGCCCTGGAGCGCGGGACCGGCCGGTGCGGCGCCGGGGTCGGGCGTGGGCACCGCGTCGAGCAGCGCGCGCGTGTAGGGGTGCGCCGGCGACTCGTAGATCGCCGTGACGTCGCCGGTCTCGCAGATGGTGCCCAGATACATCACCGCGACGTCGTCGCTGATGTTGCGCACCACCGCGAGGTCGTGCGCGACGAAGATCATCGACACGCCCGTGCGGGTCTTCATCTCGTCGAGCAGGTCGAGTACCTGTGCCTGCACCGACACGTCCAGCGAGGCGACCGGCTCGTCGCAGATCAGCAGGTCGGGGTCGACGACCATGGCGCGAGCGATGGCGATCCGCTGGCACTGTCCGCCGGAGAACTGGTGCGGACGACGGTCCGCGACCAACTCCGGGTCCAGCCCCACCTGGCGCAGGACCGCTTCCACCTTGGGCTTGATCTCCTCGGCGGGCACGCCGGCGATGACCAGGCCCTCGGCGACGATGTCGAAGATCTTCCGGCGCGGGTTGAGCGCCGAGATGGGGTCCTGGAACACCATCTGGATCCGCCGGCGCATCGTGCGCAGGCCGGCCTTGGGCAGGTCGGTGAGTTCCTCGCCGTCGAAGAGCACCGAGCCCTCGGACGGCTTGGTCAGTTGCAGGATCGCCCGCGCGAGCGTGGACTTGCCGCAGCCGGATTCGCCGACCAGGCCGAGCGTGCGGCCGCGGCCGAGCTCGAAGCTCACGCCCGCGACGGCGTTCATCATGCCGCCGGGCACCCGGAAGCGCTGAACCAGGTCGGTGACCGTGAGCAGCGGCCCGGACGCGTTCTCGACGGCGTCGGGTGCCGGCTGCTTGTCGAGCGCGAGCGTGCCCGACGTGGTGTCGTCGGCCGTCATGCGGAGGTCTCCTTCATCAAGGACGGCTTCTCGGCCGTGTCCTCGGTGTCGACGACGACGTCCGTGCCGACCGGGTGGTGACACGCGAACCGGTGGCCGCCGAGTTCCTCGCCCAGCTCCGGCCGCTCCTGTCGGCACACGTCGTCCGCCGTGGGACAGCGGGCCGCGAACGCGCATCCCGACTTGAGGGTGACCAGGTCGGGCGGCGTTCCCGGGATCGCGCGCGGGCGTTGGTCGCGCGGTACGTCCAGGCGTGGGACCGCGGCGAGCAGCGCCTCGGTGTAGCGGTGCCTGCGCTGCGCGAACAGGTCCGCGGTGGGCGAGTGTTCGACCATCCGACCGGCGTACATGACGGCGATCTGGTCGGTTCGCCCGGCCACCACGCCGAGGTCGTGGCTGACCAGGATCATGCCCATGCCACGTTCGGCCTGGATCTCCTGGAGGAGGTCGAGGATCTGCCGCTGCACGGTCACGTCCAAGGCCGTGGTGGCCTCGTCCGCGATCAGTACGTCGGGGTCGCACGCGAGCGCCATCGCGATCGTCACGCGCTGGCGCATGCCGCCGGAGAGCTGGTGCGGATACTGCCGCGCGCGCTTGACCGGCTCGGGGATGCCGACGAGCTTGAGCAGTTCGATCGCCCGCTCGCCTGCCTCCTTCTTGCCCAGCTTCAGGTGCAGCGTCATCGCCTCGGTGAGCTGCCGGTCGATCCGGATCACCGGGTTGAGCGAGGTCATCGGGTCCTGGAAGACCATCGCGATCCGGTTGCCCCAGATCGTGCGGGCCTCCTTGCGCGGCACACCGACCAGTTCCCGACCGTCGAGCCGCACGCTGCCGTGGATGTTGGCGATCGAGGGGCAGATGCCCATGAGCGAGCGCACCAGCATCGACTTGCCCGAGCCGGACTCGCCGACCAGGCCCAGCGTTTCGCCGCGTTCGATGCTGAAGGACACCCCGTCCACCGCTTTGAGCAGACCGCGCGGCGTGTCGAGGTGAACCCGCAGGTCGGTTGCCCGCAGCAGCGGTTCGTCCGGCGCGGGTGAGCCGGTCGTGCTCGGCTCCGCCATGGTCACCACGCCACCCTCGGGTGGCGAGGCTCTTGCTCTTGGATCCCGTCCATCGGAAGCGGTCCCGTCTGTGTGAGGGGGTCGAACACGGGTCCGGCGGCGACCCCGGGGGAGGTCGTCGCCGGACCCGCGGCTAGAGCTTGGTGTCGCGGACGTCGAACTTGGCGCGCAGCCGGTCACCGATGACGTTGAGCGAGAAGACGGTCAGGAACAGCACGCCACACGGTACGAACACCTGCGCCGGATACAGCGAGAGGTCGTCGCGCGCGGCGTTGATCATGCCGCCCCAGCTGGGCATGGGCGGCGGGATGCCGAGGCCGAGGAAGGACAGCGAGCCCTCCGCGACGATCAGCACGGCCATCACGATCACCGAGTACGACAGCACCGCGGGGAAGGTGTTGGGCAGCAGTTCCTTGAAGATGATGCGACCCGACCCCGCGCCCATCGCCTTGGCGACCGTGACGTACTCGCGGTTGGACTGCGCGATCGCGCTCGCCTTGGTCAACCGGGTGAAGCCGGGGATGGTCAACACCGCCAGACCCGCGGTGATGCTCGTCTGCGACGGCTCGTACACCGAGGACAGCGCGAGCAGCAGGATCAGCGGCGGGAACGCGAGCAGTGCGTCGGAGAACAGGTCGATGATCATCTCGATCGGGCCGCGGAAGTACGCCGCGACGAGGCCGAGCAGGCCACCGATCAGTACGCCGACCGTGACCGACACGAGCGCCACGATCATCGACACGCGCGCGCCGAAGGCGAGTCGGGTCAACTGGCTGCGGCCGAGGCCGTCGGTGCCCAGGAACTCGGGAAACGCGCCGAACGGCTTCTGCTTCGCCTCCCCGAACGGCTCGCCGTACTCGTGCGAGAACACGCCGGGCGCGATCAGGCTGAGCAGGGCTCCGAGCAGGACCAGGCTCATCCAGGCGATCGCGAACCACAGCAGGAAGCTCGGCCGCTTGCGCGCCTTGCCGCTCTTGGCCTGTTTGGCCGCCGAGGGCGAGGTGCCCGCGGGCTCGGCCGCGCCGAGTGCGACGTCCGCGGTCTCCAGCGTGCTCATCGGGCCCTCACTCTCGGGTCGATCAACGAGTAGCCGAGGTCGACAAGGGTGTTGATGAGCACGTACATGATCGCGATCACCACGACCGTGCCCTGGACGACCGGGATGTCCTTGGACGTGATCGCCTGGTACATGCCCTGGCCCAACCCGGGGATCGCGAAGAAGGACTCGACGATGACCGTGCCGCCGATCAGCCGGCCCAGGGTCAGACCCGAGACCGTCAACAGTGAGAACGACGAGGGCCGCAACGCGTGTCGAAACAGGACGTACGGCGTCGACAGTCCCTTGGAACGCGCGGTGAGGATGAAGTCCTCCTGCAACGTCGCGAGCATGTCGCTGCGTAGCAGACGTTGGAATTGTGGAATCTCCGCGAGCGCCAACGCGAGCGCCGGCAAGAAGGCGAACTCGATGTTCTTCGCGAAGTCGACCGAGATGTATTCCCATCCGGTCGGCTTGAACGCGTCGAGCATCTCTCGATTCGCGAAGAAGTACACGAGAAGGAAAACGCTCACGAACGTGGGGATCGACAGCAGGGCCGACGACACACCACCCACGACGCGGTCGACCCGGCTGCCGGCCCTGGCGGCCGTCCACACGCCGAGCGGCACGGCCACGATCAAGGCCATGAGCAGGGCGAAGACGGCGAGTTCCAGGGTCACCGGGAAGCGGTCGACGATGCCGTCCATGACGGACGTCCGGGTCTTCAGGGATTCCCCGAGGTCGCCGGTGAGGGCATTGCCCACCCATGTCACGTATCGGACGGGCAGTGACTTGTCATACCCGAACTCGTGTTCCAGGTCCTTGAGGTCCTGTGGCGTGGAACCGGGGCCGAGCATCTGCGCGACCGGTGATCCGTCCACCAGGTCGGGCAAGGCCGTGGTCGCGAACGTGACCAGGAACAGCACCGGAATCAGGGCCAGCAACTTGCGACCGAGCAGGCGCAACACGACGGTGTCACCCCCTCTCGCTGGTCTGGTCGGTTGACGAGGTCTGTGGAGCATTCGGTACCGGCGCGGGAAGACGTCGAGCGAAGGCCGGATCACCTGTGGTGACACGTGCCTTGACGGGTCGTCAGTTAAGCGCGGTGATTAATTACGGCAGTGGGCGCGATCAATGTCAATGGATAGACGACAACCGTTAGCGGGTCGCGATTCGCCTCCGGCGGCACGTGTCCACCTGCGCGAACAAGGTGTGAAGCACAGCTAACTGACGGTGCGTCAGATCAAGTCGACGGCCCGTGTGGGGACCCTCTCGTGCGGGTCGGCGTTCGGGGGGTCGGTTCGGGCCGCGGACGTCGTTTCGGTAGCGGGGTTTGTTCCCACCGGCACCACCCGTTGCGTGAGGGGGCGGCTGGGGTTTCACGGCGACGAGGGCGGGCCCGATCCGGCCCCGCGGCCGCGTGCGCAGACGTTCATGTGGGCGAAACACATGTGCGGCAAGCGTCACGCGGGCGAAACACGCAGCGCCACGACGTGAAACCTCACGCGTCGAAGCTCCTTGCCATGAGCTCCCGGAGGTCGGCCGGGGCACGGAGAAGAGAGGCAGAGTATGGACACGGGTAACACCGCATTCGTACTCCTGAGCGCCGCACTGGTCATGCTCATGACGCCCGGGCTGGCGTTCTTCTACGGCGGCATGGTCCGCGTGAAGAGCGTTTTGAACATGCTGATGATGAGCTTCATCTGCCTGGCTGTCGTGACGGTGCTGTGGGTGCTCTACGGGTTTTCGATGACGTTCGGTACCGACGCCTTCGGCGGTCTGGTGGGGAACTTCGACTGGTACGGCATGCGCGACATCGGGGTCGCGGAACTGTGGGACGGCTACACGATCCCGGTGACGGTGTTCGCGGCCTTCCAGCTGATGTTCGCGATCATCACCCCGGCGCTGATCAGCGGCGCGATCGCGGACCGTACCAAGTTCACCGCGTGGGCCGTGTTCGTCGCGTTCTGGGTGACCCTGGTCTACTTCCCCATCGCGCACTGGGTGTGGGCCTCGGACGGGTGGCTGTTCAAGAAGGGCGTGATCGACTTCGCCGGCGGCACCGCGGTGCACATCAACGCCGGTATCGCGGCCCTGGCCCTGGTTCTGGTGATCGGCAAGCGGGTCGGCTTCAAGCGTGACCCGATGCGCCCGCACAACCTGCCGCTCGTGATGATCGGCGCCGGCCTCCTGTGGTTCGGCTGGTTCGGCTTCAACGCCGGTTCGTGGCTCGCCGCGGACGGCGTCACCGGCCGCGCTCTGATCAACACACAGATCGCCACCGCCGCGGCCATGCTCGGCTGGCTCTTCCTGGAGAAGATCCGCGACGGGCACCTGACCACACTCGGCGCGGCGTCCGGCGCGGTCGCCGGTCTCGTTGCGATCACCCCGGCGTGCGGCGCGCTCAGTCCGCTCGGCTCGATCGCCCTCGGTCTGGTCGCCGGCGCGGTCTGCGCCTGGGCGGTGGGCCTGAAGTACAAGCTCGGCTACGACGACTCGCTCGACGTCGTCGGCGTCCACCTCGTCGGCGGCATCATCGGCTCGATCGCCCCCGGACTCCTCGCCACCGGTCACGTGCAAAGCGACGCCAAGGGCCTGTTCTACGGTGGGGGCTTCGACCAGCTGGGCAAGCAGCTGATCGGGGTCGGTGCCGTGCTCGCGTACTCCTTCGTCGTCACGTTCGTCCTGGGCACGGTCATCGACAAGACCATGGGCCTTCGGGTGTCCGAGGACGACGAAGTGGCCGGCATCGACCAGGTCGAGCACGCCGAGACCGGGTACGACTTCGCCACCCTGGGCGGTTCCACCCGACCGTCGGCGGGCATCGGCACCCCAACCGGCGCGGGAGCTGCGGCACCCGCCGACACGAAGGTGGATGCGTGAAGCTCATCACGGCGGTGATCAAGCCGCACCGACTCGACGACGTCAAGAACGCGCTCCAGGCGTTCGGCGTGCACGGACTCACCGTGACCGAGGCGAGCGGCTACGGCCGGCAGCGCGGCCACACCGAGGTCTACCGAGGCGCCGAGTATCAGGTCGACCTCGTCCCCAAGGTCCGGATCGAGGTCGTCGCCGACGACGAGGACGCCGAGGAACTCCTCGACGTCCTGGTCAAGGCCGCCCGCACCGGCAAGATCGGTGACGGCAAGGCGTGGGTGGTCTCGCTGGACACCGTGGTGCGGGTGCGTACCGGCGAGCGCGGCCCGGAAGCCCTGTAGCAGGAACGGATGGCCGGTCCCGCCCCGAAGCGAGTCTTCGGGGACGGGTCCGGCCATCGGCCTTTCCGTCGCCGACTCGAGCGTTCGGCGCCGAGTCGACCACCCGTCGCCGAACCGACCGTTCGGCGCCCGTTGGATCGCTCGGTGACGGTGTATCAGTTCGTGATGGAGTGTCAGCTTTTGTTCGACAGCTCGTCGGCCCGGCGCGTGTGAACGAGGGAGCAAGCCCATGCAACCGACCGCCACGTCGCGGTACACCCGAGCCCGGGACGACCTCCTGGCCGACCCGGCCGGACCCGGCGGAGCGATCCGCCGACAGGCCCTGTGCGCGCTGTCGGACCGCTGGCTGAGCGAACTGCTCACCGACGCGGGCGGAATCGTCGAGGGCGTGTCCCTGGCGGCGGTAGGCGGCTACGGCCGGCGCGAGCTGTCCCCGGGCAGCGACCTGGACCTGGTCCTGCTGCACGAGGGTCACCCCGGCGTCGCCGAACTCGCCGAGGCGATCTGGTACCCCGTGTGGGACGCCGGCATCGCGCTCGACCACTCGGTGCGCACCCCCGACGAGGCCCGCCGCGCCGCCGCCGACGACTTGCGGGTACACACCGGGCTGCTCGACATCCGCCACATCGCCGGCGACGCCGAACTGACCGCGACGCTGCGCACGTCGGTGTTCACCGCGTGGCGCTCGTCCGCCGTCACCCGGCTGCCCGAACTGCTCGCGTCCTGCCGTACCCGGGCCGAGCGACACGGCGAACTCGCCTTCCTGCTCGAACCCGACCTCAAGGAGGCCCGCGGCGGGCTGCGCGACGCCACCGCGCTGCGCGCGGTCTCCGCGTCGTGGATCGCGGACGCGCCGCACGAGGAGGTCGACACCGCGCGCGCCACGCTCCTGGACGTGCGCGACGCGCTGCACCTGGCGACCGGGCGCGGCGCGGACCGGCTGCTGCTCCAGGAGCAGGACGCGGTCGCGCGGCGACTGGGGCTCCTGGACGCCGACACGCTGCTGCGCCGGGTCTCCGAGGCCGCTCGGGCGCTGACCTACGCCGCGGACGTGACGTGGCGCGAGGTC
>NZ_WWJX01000862.1 GCF_009865215.1 Streptomyces sp. SID3343
ACCTCCGACCCCGTCGCCGGCGGCGCCGACAGGCCCTGTGCGGCCCGCCTGCGCGCCGCCCGACCGCCGGGCGCGGGTGTGGACGTGGAGGGCGAGCCGGGCGCCGGTGCGAGATCGTGGTCGCGCACGGCCGGCATGACCGCGGTGGAGGACGCCGTGAACCCGGGATCGACCAACTCCCCCGTGTATTCCTCGGCTCCGTAGGACTCGGGCACACCCGATCCGTACGCGTCGCGGGGTATCGGGTTCAGACCGGGGTCGACGTACGCCCCACCACCGGCGCCAAGCCCGCGGACCTCTCCATCGCCGTCGGGTCCCCGCACGCCGCCAGCCAGTTCGCCAGCATCCGATGGCCGTGCTCCGTCAGCACCGACTCGGGGTGGAACTGCACGCCTTCGACCGGTAGGTCGCGGTGCCGCATGCCCATGATCACGCCCGTCTCGGTCCATGCGGTCACCTCCAGTTCGGCCGGAATCGTGTCCGGATCCACCGCGAGTGAGTGATAGCGCGTCGCGGTGAACGGCGACGGCAGGCCGGCGAAGACACCGGCTCCCTCGTGCACCACGGGGCTGGTCTTGCCGTGCAGGAGCTCCGCTGCCCGGCCAACGGTAGCGCCGTATGCCGCCGCGATGGACTGCATCCCCAGGCACACGCCGAACACGGGCACCCGCCCACCCTCGGCTCGGACCATGTCCATGCACACGCCGGCGGCCTCCGGCGTGCCCGGCCCGGGGGACAGCAGCACCCCGTCGAACTCCTCGGCCTGCTCGACGGTCACGGCGTCGTTGCGCCGGACCTCGCAGGTCGCACCCAATTGGTACAGGTACTGCACGAGGTTGAAGACGAAGCTGTCGTAGTTGTCGACGACGAGAATGCGCGCGCTCATCCGGGCAACCCACCCGTGGGCACGTCGGTGGGCGAGACGCCACCGGCCCCGACCGGTTGCGGCGCGCCGCCCGTGCCGGGAGCCATGCCCGGGTCCTGCTGATCCACCGTCACGTCACTGAACGGCAGCAGGGGCTCCGCCCAGGGGAAGACCCATGTGAACAACGCGTACACGATCGCCAACACCAGGAGCAGGGAGATCAACAGCTTCACCCACGCGTTTCCCGGCAGAGTGCGCCAGATCCAGCCGTACATCAGGCCCAGGCCCTCTCTCGCTTGCCGCCCGCGCGGCTCGACTCGCTCATCCCTTCAGCGCCGCCGGCTCGCCCGCGGCCAACGGAGTACGCGACTCCAGGTGGCCCCAGACGATCAGCCGGTGTGTGCTGCCGAACTCAGGTTCGCAGGTGGTCAGGGTGATGTACTTCCCCGGCGTCTTGTACGCCTTGTCCGGCACCGAGTCCAGCACGTGCACGTCCTCGGGAACGGTCTTGTACACCGCCTTGCCGGAGCCTTGCAGGATCGACGGCTCGTCGACGGAGTACACGAACCACTCGGTCAGACCGCGCAGCACGATCTTGTCGCCGATCCGCAGCTTGGGGACGTTGAGGAAGGGGTCGCCGTAGGTCTTGCGGTGACCGGCGACCGCGAAGTTGCCGTCCTCGCCGGCCTGCGCGGCGCCCTTGTACCAACCGAGACCCTTTTGCAGGTCGCCCACCGCCACGCCGGGCCGGATCGTCCAGCTCCAACTGTCACCGAAACGAGGGATGAACAGTTCCCCGAATGGCTGCCCGTCCTCGTAGGGTGCCTGCTTGGTCACCGTCACCGGGGCGTCGACGACGTCCTTGGGGGCCACCGCGGTGATCCGCTTGCGCTGCTCGTCGAGCTTGTGCAGTTCGTCCGAACGCGCCTGGTCGGCGAGGACGCCCGTCCAGTACAGCTGGTAGACGACGAACAGCAGGATGACGACGCCCAGCGTGATGAAGACCTCACCGAGGCCCCTCATCGTGGTCCGCAACACTGTCGTCAGACTCCCCTCTGTTCAACGACGTCGATCACGTCCCGGAGACTTTCGCATACTCGAGGCCGAGGGGGCCCGTGTACCCCGGCGTATCGAGTCGCTTCCTGTCCTCGACCTTCCAGCCGAGACCGAACGCCTCGACGTACGTCGTGTAGTTGAACACGCTCTCGCTCTCGTCGAGGGCCCGCCGCAGCGCGCCCGTGTCGCCCACGGCCGAGACGACGTAGGGCGGCGAGTAGACCCGCCCGTGCAGGATCAGCGTGTTTCCCACACAACGCACGGCGGAGGTGGCCACGATGCGCTGGTCCATGATCTGGATCGCCCGAGCCCCACCGGACCACAGCGCGTTCACCACACCCTGGATGTCCTGCTGGTGCACGACGAGGTCGTCTGCGGTCGGCTGGCGCACGCCGGGCACGCGTGAGGTGGCGTCCGGCGGGGCGTCGGTCAGGGTGACGGTCAACCCCTCGCCGCTCACCGGTGTCACGCCGGCCGGATCGGCGACCGCGTCGATGCGGCTGCGCGCCTGCGGGTCGTTGGCCTGCTCCTGGACGAGACCGTCGACGTCGCGCTGCAGCTTGGACAGGTCGTGCTGCGCCGTCTCGTTGCGCCGTCCCTGGTCGCGAATGACGTCGGACAGCTTCAACATCTGGGCGTCGCTGCGCAGGTTGGTGCCGTGCGAGGTGTCCGCGCTGATCCAAAAGAGGAGCCCGGCGAGGCCGAACACCACAAGAGCGGACAAGCGGGGTACGATCGCACGCCAAGTCATACCGGGTGCTCGCATGGCGAAGATACGCACGTCGCCGTACCCTCCTTCCGGACCTGACAGCGACTACGCTAACCGACACGTCACCGGATCGTGTCGCGTGTGCTGAGCACCCACCCGTCCGGCTACATCGACAGGAGAGACTCTCGTGCCGAAGTCCCGGATCCGTAAGAAGGACGACTTCACGCCGCCGCCGGCCAAGAAGACGGTGATAAAGCTGGACACGCGCCGCTGGGTGGCGCCGTTCATGCTGGCCCTCTTCGCGATCGGCCTGTTGTGGATCGTGGTCTTCTACGTGACCAACACGCACTACCCGATCGAGTCCCTGAAGAACTGGAACATCGTGGTCGGCTTCGGCTTCATCGCCGCCGGCTTCGGGGTGTCCACTCAGTGGAAGTAGCTCGTTCGCGCAGGTAGGAGAGTTTTCCCGGGAAACTCCACAGAGTTATCCACAGTGGGGATAACTCGACCAAGGCTGTGGATAACCCTGAACCACTCAACGAGCGACCGGGATGCACGTAACGCTTCGCATCCCGGGTTCATCACTGTGGGTCATTCGAATGATTCACTGAGTGATCGAAAGTCTCGACGGGTGGTGGGTCGGTGGGGCGTCGCGGCTGCGGCCCGTCAGGTGAGTTGCGCCGTCCGGATCGCCACGATCGCCACGATCACCGCCAGCACGGCCAGCAGACTTCCCACCTGGATCAGGGTGCGATTGCGCCGGGGCGCGTAGACCAGCCCTATCGCGGCGAGCGTGCCGGCCGCGAGTCCGCCCAGGTGCGCGCGCCAGTCGATCGAGTCCGTGTTCAAGAACGTGATCATCAGGTTGAGCACGAGCAACACGATCAGCGGCCGCAGGTCGTACTTCAACCGGCGCCCCAGCACGATCATCGCGCCGAACAGGCCGAAGATGGCCCCGGACGCCCCGAGCGACGGCTGGTTCTGCGCGGCGATCAGATACGACAACGCGCTGCCGCCGAGCGCGGACACCAGATACAGCGCGATGAACCGGATCCGGCCGAGCGCGGCCTCGAGAGCCGGCCCGAGCATCCACAGGCCGACCATGTTGAGTCCGATGTGCCAGAACTGTTGGTGCAGGAACGCGGCGGTCACCAGGCGGTACCACTCGCCGTCGGCGATTCCGCCGACCTCGCCCAGGCTCGGCACGAAGGCCAGGCCGAGGAGTTCGAGGCGACCGACGACCTTGTTGCCCAACGGCCCGTCGCCCGTGGCCAGAACCAGGACGAACACCGCGATGTTGAGCCCGATCAGGACCTTGGTGACGAGGCCGCTCGACGGTTCGACCCGGCCACCGGCCACGGTGCGGGCCTCACGCACCTGACGGGTGCCCTGATGTACACAGTCCGGGCATTGGAAGCCCACGGACGCGCTCACCATGCAATCGCCGCACACGGGCCGCTCACAGCGCGTACAGCGGATGTGCGACACCCGGTCGGGATGCCGATAACACACCGGTGGACCGGCCGGGCCGGGCTGCGGGGTGCCCGGCTGCTGATCGTCGGGGCTCATGCTCACCTTTCGGCGCACGACGCGGGCCGGAGCCCGAAGGCTCCGGCCCGCGTGCTCGGGGTCAGGACTTGACGGTCTCGACCTCGACGGTGTTGATCATGACGTCGGAGGCCGGACGGGCTTGCCCGTCCGTCGGGGTGGTGGCGATCGTGTCGACGACCTTGCGGCTCTCGACGTCGGCGACCTCACCGAAGATGGTGTGCTTGTAGTTCAGGTGCGTCGCAGGGCCCACCGTGACGAAGAACTGCGACCCGTTGGTCGCCCGACCGGCGTTGGCCATCGCCAGCAGGTAGGGCTTCGAGAAGCCGAGGTCCGGGTGGAACTCGTCGGCGAAGTGATAACCCGGGCCACCGGTACCGGTGCCCAACGGGTCGCCGCCCTGGATCATGAAACCCTTGATGACCCGGTGGAACACGGTGCCGTCGTACAGCCGCGCGGTGGTCTTCTCCCCGGTACCCGGGTGGGCCCACTCACGCCGACCCTGCGACAGCTCGACGAAGTTGGCGACCGTCTTGGGCGCGTGGTTCGGGAACAACCGGATGCGGATGTCTCCGTGGTTGGTCTTGATGGTGGCGAAAAGTTCCTCGGCCACGGATGCGCCTTCCCTACGGTTGCACGGTCGGTGTTCGTGAATCCTCGAAATCCTCGCATGCCCCGGACGGCCTTGGTCACGAGACCGCCCGCGCCGCAACTCCACCGTACGGATCCCGGGCGAATACCCGGCGCATGATCCCGGCTTCCTCGGGAACAGATAGCGGATGAACCCGGCGAGTAGGAGGATGTCGTGACCCGCATGGATCCGGTGCGTGAGGCGACCGGCAAGACGAGGGAGCGGCTCGCCCCACATGCCGCCCAAGCCAAGGACGCGGCCTACCACTACGCGGGCGCGGCCCGTGATCGGGCGGTCGAGACGACCCGCGACCGCGTGGTGCCGGCCCTGGTCCAAGCCAAGGACAGCGCCACCCCGCGTGTCGAGCACGCCGTTGAGGTGGCCCGTCAGCGGGTCCGCCACGACGTCGTCCCGCGCGTACAGTACGCGGTCGACCAGGCCCGCGAGGCGGCCGAACCGGTGCGCGACGAGGCCCGTTCCCGGGCCGGCGCGGCACTGTCGGCGATCCGCGGCGAGCTGTCCGCCGCGGATGTCGCCAAGATCACCCGCAGGAAGCAGCGCAAGGCCCGCCGCCGCAAGGTGCTCGTGATCGCCGTGGTGGCCGGCGCCGGCTACGCGGCGTGGGCGTGGTGGCAACAGCGCGAGGCCCAGCCCGAATGGCTGACCGACGAGCCCGACACCACGCCGCAGGACAAGGCCGGGAGTTCACCGGCCGGCCTGGAGCGCGAGATCAAGCCCGCCGAGGACGAGTTCCGCTCGACCGCGCCGGGCCGATCACCCAACAACGACTGATCCCCAACGGGACGAGGGGCCCGCGACACCGTTTCGGTGTCGCGGGCCCCTCGTCGTGTCCACTGCGTGCTGCCTGATTGTGGAGCCTAGGGGAGTCGAACCCCTGACATCTGCCTTGCAAAGGCAGCGCTCTACCAGCTGAGCTAAGGCCCCTCGATGTGCCGGATCAAGATTACCGCCAACCGAGAACGCACGGCACCTGGCCTGGGGATGGGGAGGTTTCACGTGAAACGACCCCGTCCCCGGCCGGGTTCGAGTTCTGTGGACGACTCTTCTGCAAGATCTGTCGGCCGGGTAGGTCGAGTGTCAGCGGGTGGCGGTGCCCGCCGGAACCGCGTCCGTCGCCTCGGTCCACAGATCCTGCTCGGCCCGATCCGCCTGGATCTGCCGGTAGACCAACAGGCCGCCTACAGCAGCCAGAGCCACCAGGATCAGCTTCTTCATCAGCGTGGCCTCTCCGTCCTGCGAGTGACGTTCGTGCACCTCGCCGCACGCCAAGGGCGTCGCAGTCAGGTTGCGCTCGACAATAACAGGTCGGCGGATACACCGACCAATACCGAAAGCCCCGCCCCACAACCGAAACACGGCTTTCGGCGAGCGCACGGCCGGCCGTGCCGAGCACCGTCTGGCGACTTGGGGCTTAGTCGATCGCCGCTGTTCAACGGCCGCCGGCACGCGGTAACTTCGCCCTCGTCTTGATCATCGGCGACGGAGAGTGATGATGACGCCTGCGACGCGGGGCCACCTCTTGTTGATCGAGAATGCCCGGCAGCGTGCGTCGCGTCGGCACCTGCGCGGCAACGGTGCCAACCTGGGCGCGATGACGGAAATACCCTCGGCATGCTTCGCGTCGCGGGCCGCGGGGATCGACGTGGTCCAGATAGACGACGCGGTCAACCCGCACGCGGTGCTGAGCCGGATCAAAGCGGCGGGACGCAACCCGGGGCCCGTGGTCGTCTACGTCTCGGGGCTGTTGATGTACGACCGCACCGGCGCCCTCCACCTGGGCCTGCGCGACTCCACGTCACGCAGTGTCCGCTACGACGGATTGCCGTGGGAGTGGCTGGTCAACGCACTCCGCTCGCGGCCCCGTCGGGAAACCCTGGTCATCGCGGACTTCGCGACCGACACCCACAGTTGGGCGCGCCTTCGCACCGACGTGTCGGTGCTGACGAACAGCCTCCCGGTGTGGGGCGTGGTCAACCCGCCGATCAAGGCGGCGGACGGCACCAGCCCCTTCACCCGCGCCCTGTCGGTCGTCCTGCCGCGGGGCATCCCCCGGGTGCCCGCCGAGGTGCATCCCGGCGACATCCATCGAGCCGTCGTCGAGCGGGCGGGCCTCGCGGTGGGCACCATCGAACTCGTCCCCGATTCACCGGGATTGCTGCTGCGCAACGTCCATCCCGGGGCCCCGCCCGCCGACGTGGACCGGGCGCCCGTCACGGTCGCCGAAGCGCCGGTGGAACTGCTCCTGGCGACGTCGGATCCGACGGCGTACCAAGGGGAACTCGCCCGCATCCGGTCGGCCGGCGAACACGGTGACCACACCGCCGCCGTCCTCTTGGCACAGGAACTGGACACCCGCCTGCTGACCGCGTTGGGCGTCGACCACCCGGACTCGTGGGCGGCCCGAGAGGTGTACGCGTGGGCGTCGGTGGCGGCCGGCCGCTACCTGCAGGCCTGTGAGCTGTATCGCGACGTCGCGCGCCGACGCATGCGCGCGTTCGCGCACACGCACGCGAGCGTGGTCGAGCCGGTCGACTGCGCCCACGCCGCCTGGCTGCGCATTCCCTCCGGAGACGACGCCCGCCGGGTGGGCCCTTCGATCATCGCTCTTCGCGAACTGGTGCCCGGCCGCGCCCACAGCGCCCTCAAGGCCGCCCGTCGGCACCTGGACCACCTTCAGGAGGACGACCCGGAGGTCCAGATGCGCCGGGGCCCCGAAGCCTGGTCCGCCTACCTCGGCCGCCAGAGCCGCCAGTCGGGGCAGCGCCCCACCACGTCTTTGGTCAAGGCGTCCGACCCGGCAGCCTGAACCCCGAAGCGCCCCCGGCCCGGCCGGCCCCGGCCCCGGTCCGGAAAGGGTCGAGGCCCCGGGAGGGGTCTCCCGGGGCCTCGACCCTTGGCCGGATGGTGCGCTCGGCTCAGTCGTGGTCGTCGTTGAAGCCGTGGTTGCCGCGGATGCTGCCCATGATGGTCCCGTTCGATGCCGGGGGGTTGGGCGGCGACGTCGTCTGGGGCGGGCCGCCGGTGTTGCCGTTGGCAGAGCCGGGGGGAGTGGTGGAGACCGGCGGCGCGGTCGTGGCGGGCGCCGGGCCCTTGGAGACGGTGAGGTTGACCTGGTTGCCCTCGGTCATCTTCTTGCCCTTGGTCGCGCTTTGCCTGGTCACCTGGCCGATCGGCTTGTCGCTGTACTCCGACTCCGTCGTCTTGGTGACCTTGAGCCCGATGTTGGTCAGTTGCGCCAACGCGTCCTCGTAGCTGGAGCCCACCACGTCGGGCATGTCGTGCTGCGGCTTGCCGGTCGCGATCTTGAGGACGACCTTGTCGCCCACCTTGGCGTCGGCGCCGGACTGGGGGTCGGTCGAGCACACGGTTTCGCGCTCACACGTCAGTGTCGCGCTGGACTGCGGATCGGCGCCCAGCCCGGCTTCCTTGAGCTTGGCGGTGGCTTCGGCCTCCTTCAGGCCGGTGAGACCCGTCGGGACCTTGACCGTCTTGGGGCCGCCGAACAGCCAGACCTGGATGGTCCCGCCCTTGGTGGACTCCGCGGCGGGCTCGGGGGTCTGCTTGCAGACCGTGCCCTGCACCGCGCCCGGGGTGTCCGCACAGACGGAGCTGTCCGGGTTGACGTTGATCTTGAAGTCCAGGTTGGCGGCGTTCTTGCCGGCCACTTCGGAGGTCAATCCGAGCAGTCGGGGCGTCGCCGTGGTCTTCTCCTCGTCGCCGCCCATCAGGGCCTTGCCGACGAAGAACGCCGCGACCAGGACCGCGACGCACGCGATCGCGAGCAGGATCCAGGCACCGCCTCTGGAGCGGCGGCGCGGTTCGTCCGGATAGCGATCGTCGTCGTCGAGTTCGTACTGCCCCGTCCCGGGTGCCCGGCCGTGCGCCGGGATGACCTGGGTCGCGCCGCCCGCCGCAGTCGGCGGCAGGTACTGCGTCGCCGGGTCGCCGTTCATCGGGGCGGCCATCACGCTCGGCGCGCCGACCGGCAGGCCGTGCAGGGCCCGCTCCAGGTCCGCGCGCATCTCGTCG
The DNA here is from genome assembly GCF_009865215.1 of Streptomyces sp. SID3343. Lineage (GTDB taxonomy): Bacteria > Actinomycetota > Actinomycetes > Streptomycetales > Streptomycetaceae > Embleya. Next base: position 8,860 of record NZ_WWJX01000862.1, read on the forward strand.
GCGCTCTGGTAGCGGTTGTCCGGGTTCTTCGCGAGCGACTTGAGCACGATCGCGTCGATCGTGGGCGAGACCTCGGGGTCGAACGTGCTCGGCGGCAGCGGGTCCTCGCGGACGTGCTGGTAGGCCACGGCGACCGGCGAGTCGCCGACGAACGGCGGGCGCTCGGTCAGCAGTTCGTACAGCAGGCAGCCGGTCGAGTAGAGGTCGGTCCGGGCGTCGACGGTCTCGCCGCGGGCCTGTTCGGGCGACAGGTACTGTGCGGTGCCGATCACGGCGGCGGTCTGCGTCATCGTCATGCCGTTGTCGGCCATGGAACGCGCGATGCCGAAGTCCATCACCTTGACCGTGCCCTGCCGCGTCAGCATGACGTTGGCGGGCTTGATGTCGCGGTGGATGATGCCGTTGCGGTGGCTGTATTCCAGGGCCTGGAGCACGCCTGCGGTCATTTCGAGCGCCCGCTCGGGCAGCAGTCGACGGCCCGAGTGCAGCAACTCGCGCAACGTCGAGCCGTCCACGTACTCCATCACGATGTACGGGATCGACAGGCCGTCGATGTAGTCCTCGCCGGTGTCGTAGACCGCGACGATCGCCGGGTGGTTCAGCGAGGCCGCGGATTGCGCCTCACGTCGGAACCGGGCCTGGAACGTAGGGTCACGGGCGAGATCGGCGCGCAGTGTCTTGACGGCGACACTGCGTCCCAGACGGATGTCACGGCCCATGTAGACCTCGGCCATGCCACCGCGGCCGAGGACCGCGCCGATCTCGTACCGGTCGCCGAGGCGACGCGGCTCTTCCATAACTTCCAGCCCTTCCCTTACCGGTCCACGGCCTTCGGTCTTCGGCCGGCCGGAACCGAGGCGATTGCCCGACCGGTCCGGCACGTTCTCGGACACGGTACCGGGGTGGCGACCCGAGCAGCCGGTACACCCCGGCCGGCGGAGCACGTCGGTATCTGATTGCAGTAGTGGTCGGAGGATCTATCCGTGCGATCGCGGGCCATGGCTCACTTCTTCACCACGGCTTCCATGATCGCTTTGGCGATGGGGCCCGCGAGCTTGCCGCCGCCGATGTCGTCGCGTTCGATGTCGCCGGTGCTGTCGGGCTCGATGACCACGGCGACGGCCACCTTCTTGCCGTCCACCTCGGCGAACGAGACGAACCACGCGAAGGGGGACTTGTCGTTGTTGACGCCCTGCTGCGCGGTGCCGGTCTTGCCGCCGACCATCACACCCGGGATCGCGGCGGGCTTGCCGGTGCCGTTGTTGACGACGCCGATCATCATGTCCTTGAGCTGCTGCGCGACCGGGGCGGACACCGCCTCACTGGCCAGTTCGGGCTGGGTCTTCTCGATCACCGAAAGGTTCTGCGAGCGCAGTTCGTCGACCACGTAGGGCTTCATGACCTTGCCCTGGTTGACGATGCCGGCGACGACCATGGCCATCTCCATCGGCGTCGCCCGGACGCTGTCCTGGCCGATCGCCGAACGCATCGTCTGGCCGCCGGTGTCGAGGCCGGTCGGGAAGACGCTGTCCACCACGCGGGTGGGGATGTACACCGCGTTCTTTTGCTCCTTGCCCTTGCCGAAGTTGTTGAAGCCGAACTTGTCGGCCTGCTCCTTCAGCTTGTCCGGACCGAGCTGCGTGCCCACGGCGGCGAACACCGTGTTGCAGGACACCTCGAGGGCCTTGGCCATCGTCGCGCCGATGCACTGCTCCGGGTGGCTGTCCGGCAGTTCGATGGTCGACGAGGGGTAGTAGAGCTTGTTGTCCTTCGGATTGCGCGGGACTTCCGGCGCCTTTTCGGGCGAGTACTGCCCCGTCGACAACGCCGCCGCTGCGGTGACCAGCTTGAAGGTCGACCCCGGCGGATACGTGTATCGGATCGGCCGGTTCTCCATCGGCAGCCGCGGGTCGAAGTTGGTGTCCGGGACCTTCAGCTTCGGGTTCGTGTCGTGCGTCAGCGCGTCGTACGCCTTGGCGGCCGCGTTGCGGTCGTTTTGCGCGAGCTGGTTCGGGTCGTAGGACGGCGAGCTGGCCATCGCCAGGATCTTGCCGGTGGACGGGTCGAGCGCGACGGCGGCGCCGGTCTTGCCCTTGAGGCCGTTGAACGCGGCCTCCTGCGCCTTGGCGTTGATGGTCAGCGCGACGTTGCCGCCTCGCGTGCCCTTGTTCGTCACGGTGTCGAGCACCTTGCGCACGAACAGCCGGCTGTCCTTGCCGCTGAGGATGTCGTCCTCGACGGACTCCAGGTAGTTGCTGCCCATGGACGGCGACTTGAAGCCGATGATCGGCGCGTACATCTCGCCGTACAAGTACTCGCGCTGGTACTCGTACTTCTTGTTGTCGGTCTTCTTGGACGCCGTGATCGGCTTGCCCTCGACCAGGAAGTCGCCGCGCGGATACGAGTACTGCTGGTAGATCGCGCGCTTGTTGTTCTTGTTTTCCGCGTAGTCGTCCGCCTTGACGACCTGGACCCAGTTGGACCGCAGCATCAGTGCGGCGACCAGGAGCAGGCAGAAGACGGAGACCCGCCTCAAAGGTTTGTTCACGGTATTTCCCTCCCCCGCTGGGGCGTTGCGGCCGTCACGAGTGCGCTCCGCCGGAGCCTTGCCCCGGAGGACCGTACGGCGCTCCGCCGCCCGGGTGCGGCGGGGGAACGAATGGTCTGAGTGGTGTTCCCGAGGATCCCTGCGGCGGTGGCCCGCCCGGGCCGCTCGGCGGACCGGATACGCCGGGTACCCCACCGGCGACGGTCAGCGCCTCCGGGGGAGTCGAACCGGCGGCCGGGGTCGCGCTCGGCGACCCCGAGGTGTCCGCGCCGCGGGCCGGGGTTTGATCGCGCCCCGACGCGTGCGAACCGCGCCGGGTGGCCGGTGCGACACCCTCGCTCGGATCGAAGGCCGAGACCGGCGGAGCCGGTCTGCGGGCCGTATCGCTGATTCTGATCAAGATCGCGACCAGGGCCCAGTTGGTGATGACGGACGAACCGCCCTGGGCCAGGAACGGCAGCGTCATGCCGGTGAGCGGGATCAGCCCGGTCACGCCGCCCGCGACGACGAAGACCTGCACCGCGAGCACGACGGCGAGGCCGGCGGCGAGCAGCTTGCCGAACGGGTCGCGCGCGGCGAGCGCCGTGCGCAGGCCGCGCTCGATCAGCAGTGCGTAGACCATGAAGATCGCCATCATCCCGGCCAGGCCCAGCTCTTCGCCGACCGTGGTGAGGATGAAGTCGCTTCGAGCCGCGAACCCGATCTCGGTCGGGTGACCCTGGTTGAGGCCGGTGCCCAGCAGACCGCCGGTGCCGTAGCCGAACAGGGCTTGGGCGAGCTGCTCGGAGTTGACCGACCCGCCGCCGTTGTACACCGCGAGCGGATCCATCCACGCCGCGACGCGGTCGTGCACGTGGGGTTCCAGCGTGCCGACGACGGCAGCGCCGCCGACGGCCATGAACACCCCGAACAGCAGCCAACTCGTGCGCTCGGTCGCGACGTAGAGCATCACCACGAAGACGCCGAAGAACAGCAGCGATGTGCCCAGGTCACGCTCGACCACGAGGATGAGGATGCTCAGCAGCCAGACCACCAGGATCGGGCCCATGTCGCGACCACGCGGGAAGTAGACGCCCATCACCTTGCGGCTCGCGAGCGCGAGCGCGTCGCGCTTGGCCATCAGATAGCCCGCGAAGAAGATGGTCAGCACGATCTTGGTGAACTCGCCGGGCTGGATCGAGAACGGCCCGAGCCGGATCCAGATCTTCGCGCCGTAGGTGTCGCCGGGGAACGGGATCGGCGACACCAGCAGTACGAGCGCGAGCGCCATGAACGTGTAGGTGTAGCGCTGGAGCAGGCGGTGGTCCTTGAGCGCGACCACCACGGCCGCGAACAGTCCGATGCCGATCGCGGAGTACATCAACTGGGACGGCGCGGCGGCCGTGCCCTTGAGTGCCGACGGCACCTGTCCGGAGACGACGTCGATGTCGAGACGGTTGATGAGCATCAGGCCCATGCCGTTGAGGAACGTCGCCAACGGCAGCAGCAGCGGGTCGGCGTACGGCGCGAACTTGCGCACGAGCAGGTGCGCGGCACCCGCGAAGACGCCGAGCCCGAGCCCGTACTTGACCATGTTGCCCAGCGGCAGTTCGCCGTCCCCCGCCAGACCCACGTTGGCATAAGCCAGCACCGGAACCAGGACCGCGAAGCCGAGCATGATCAGCTCGGTGTTGCGTCGGTTCGGTGCGGCTTGGGGGGTGATCGTCGTGTTGCTCACGGCGCTCCCCTCAGTTCGTTCCGGTGGTTCCGGCCGGTCGCGGATAGCACATCTTGGCGAGCTCGGCCTCTTCGCCCTGAGGCGCGGATCCCGGCGGTTCCGCACTCGCCGGTGGGTTCGCCGGCGGTGCGGTGGTGGCGGGCACGCTCGGCGTCGTGGTCGCCTGCGCCTGGCCCCGGTTCTTGCCACCGGGGTCGGCGGTGGTCGTCGGCCCCGGAGTGGTCCGGTTGGCGCGCGAGGCGGTGGTCGGGGTGTGCTTGCCGGTCGGTGTCGGCGGCGTGGCGCCCAGCTGCGGGGCCCGTCCGTTCTCCTGCGCGAGGCTGTCGACGCTGCCCGCCGGAGTCGCCGGCGGGTTGGCGTCCGTCACCTTCTTGGCGTCCTCCGCCGCGTACGACCTGCGGCACACGTCGGCCTGGTGCTTGAGCTTGTCGATCGTGCGGCGAGCGTCGTTCAGGCTCTCGGAGTCGATCGTGTCCTTGACCGACTTCGTGTAGTTCTCGCCGATCACGGCGAGCTTCACGTCGTCGTAGCTCTGGTACGTGCTCGCGAGGTTGATGCCGAGGATCTTCGAGTCGATGCCCCGGTAGATCGCGACGTGATCTCCTTTGTCGGCGACGAAGTACTGGGTCTGGGTCCAGTAGTACGCGCCGCCCAGGGCCGCGGCGATCACCACCACACCGCCCCAGATCGGGAGGGTGCGCCGCCACGTGGGCTTCGGCTTGGGCTTGCGCCGACTGCCGGGCTCGGCGACCAGGGCCTCGGTCTCGTACTCCCCGGCGGTGAGTTCGCGGGCCCGGGAGGCGGGGGTGGTCGGCAGCGTCGACGTTTCGTCGACGACGGTGGCCACCGCCCCGACCACGATCGGGCTGTCGGACGGATGCTCGCCCGGATCCACGACGTCGGCGACGATGCAGGTGATGTTGTCGGGGCCACCGCCGCGCAGCGCGAGCTGGATCAGCTCCTGGACGGCGTCGCCGGGGTTGCCGTAGGTGAGGAGGGTGTCCTCCATCGTCTCCCGGCTGACCACCCCCGACAGCCCGTCGCTGCAGATGAGGTAGCGATCCCCGGGGCGGGCCTCGCGCACCGACAGGTCGGGTTCGACGTGACCCCGGCCGTCGAGCGCGCGCATCAGCAGCGAGCGCTGCGGATGGTGGTCGGCCTCCTCCTCGGTGATGCGGCCCTCGTCGACGAGGCGTTGGACCCACGTGTGGTCCTGGGTGATCTGGGCCAGGGAACCGTCGCGCAGGAGGTAGGCACGAGAGTCGCCGATGTGTGCGAGACCCAGACGCGATCCCGTCCACAACAGCGCGGTCAACGTCGTTCCCATGCCCTCGAGCTGGGGATCGTCGTCGACCATCACGCGCAGGCGGTCGTTGGCCCGGTCGACCGCCGAACGCAGGGCGTCCAGCAGGTCGGCACCGGGCACGTCGTCGTCGAGCTCGACGATGGTGGACAGGACTTCGGAGCTGGCGACTTCGCCCGCTGCCTGCCCGCCCATGCCGTCGGCGACCGCGAGCAGGCGAGGCCCGGCATAGCCGGAGTCCTCGTTGCCTTCTCGGATCATGCCCTTGTGGGATCCGGCGGCGAAGCGGAGAGAGAGGCTCATTCAGGCTACCTGCGCAGCTCGATAACGGTCTTGCCGATTCGGATCGGCGCTCCGAGCGGCACGGGGGTCGGACCGGTCAGGCGCGTACGGTCCAGATAGGTACCGTTCGTCGACCCGAGGTCTTCGACCACCCAGCTGCCGTCGGGCGCAGGGTAGATGCGGGCGTGCCGACTCGACGCGTAGTCGTCGTCGAGCACGATGGTCGAGTCGTGGGCACGACCCATGGTGATCTGCTGATCCGTCAGATTGATGGTCGTACCCGTCAGCGAGCCTTCGGTGATCACCAATTTGCTGGGACTGTTTCGTTGACCGCGGCGAGGCCGCGCCTGTTGCCGCGACGAGGGCGGGGCCGGCTGCGCCTGAGCAGGCGGAGCGGCACCTCCCGCGCCGGTGGCGGGCGCGGCGGTTCGGCGCCGGGCCGGTCGTTGGGTCACGCGAGTACCGAAGAGGTCGCTACGAATCACCTGTACGGCGACGATCACGAACAACCACAGCACAGCGAGGAAACCCAACCGCATAACGGTGAGGGTCAGCTCAGACATGCGCCCGTTGTCACCCCTCGGCTTGGCGGAACACGACAGTGGTGCTGCCGAGCACGATGCGCGATCCGTCGCGCAGGCCGGCTCGCTGGCAATGCTGGCCGTCGACGACGATCCCGTTCGTCGAACCGAGGTCCGTGATCGACGCCGGAGCGCCGATGCGGATCTCGGCGTGGTGCCGCGAGACGCTCGGATCGTCCACACGGACTTCCACATCCGTGCTGCGGCCCAACTTCACGACCGGGGCAGTGAGCTCGTGACGCACCCCGTTGACTTCGAGCCAGGTACGCAGCCGTGGTGTCGACTGCGGGTCCCGACCGTATGGAGCCTGCTCCGCCTGCTGCTGCGGAGGAGGCGTCGGCATGCCCGGGGATCCGGGCGGGCCGAAGGGCGGTGGAGCGGGTGTTCCGGGCGGGGGTTGCCCGCCGGGTCGACCGTATCCGTAACCCTGGGGTGGCTGCTCCTGGTGCTGCCCGCCGCCTTGGCCCTGGAAGGGCTGCTGCGGGGGTGGCGGTGGTACTTCGGTGTGCGACTGACTGCCCGCGAGTGCCTGACTGCGCACACGGTACAGACCGGTGTCCAGATCGTCGGCATGCTCGAAGTGCACCTCGACCGGGCCGATGAAGGAGTAGCGCTGTTGTTGCGCGTAGTCCCGCACCACGGTCGCCAGTTCACCACCGAGCTGCTGTACGTACGGGCTGAGGCGCTCGTAGTCGTGTTGGCCGAGCTCGACGACGAAGTCGTTCGGAACCATCGTCCGGTCACGATTCCAGATCGTCGCGTTGTTGTCGCACTCGCGCTTGAGCGCGCTCGCGATCTCGACGGGCTGCACATCCGACTTGAACGCCTTGGCGAAGGCGCCGTTGACCAGGCCCTCGAGCCGTTGCTCGAACTTTTTCAGTGGACCCATGGGCACCTCCTTCCGTACGCGATCGATCGGTCCGGTCCTACAGTCTGCTCACTGATCGTATCCACGCGTGGGAAACGGGCGCGGTTCCCTACCGTGGCCACTGTAAGGAGTGTTGGCTTTCACAGGGATTCCTACACCCTGTCGGCCCCTCGGTGGCTCGCTTGCAGTAGTTGTGCCGCGACCGTGTGCGTGGATGGTGTCGAAGCCCGTTCACCGTACGGTGCAGGGCAAGCATGCCGGAGAGGCGGGGGTCGTGGGGATGCCGGTCCACAAAGATGAACCGTTGGTTGCTCTCGGTGCTCGCGTGGATGCTCATGGTGTGAGCGGTGGGGCCTGCGGGTATTGATTCGTATCGGACCTTGGGCCCGTGCTAATCTTTGATTGCTCGCGCGGGTGGCGGAATAGGCAGACGCGCTGGATTCAGGTTCCAGTGCCCGAAAGGGCGTGGGGGTTCAACTCCCCCCTCGCGCACCGAGCAAAGGCCCCAGGTCATCGACCTGGGGCCTTTCTTTATGCTCGTGTCGAGGAAATTGCTCATGTTCGCGGGGATTTGACGGCTGTGTCCTGATTCTTGTACGGGACGAACAGGCTCGGTCGCGCCGCGACGGTTGTTACGGAATCGGGCCTTCCCAGCGGTCGGATGATCTGTACGGGACCCGTCGAGTCCGGGCAGGATCGTCCCCATGTCTGGGACTGCGGTGGGGCGGGACTTCTTGGTTCCGGGATTCAGGGGCAGGTCGGACGGCGCGTCGCGCGAGTTCGGCAAGGGATTGCGCGAGCACGTTTCGCGGACCGAGCACGCGTGGTTCGAACCGCCGGTCCGGCGGCCGGACGTGGTGCGCTCCGTCGAGCAGGCCAACGTCGGTCGGCTCGAACATCTGGTGCCGTTGCGGATCGGACGGATGGCCGCGTCGCCGTTCGCGTTCCTGCGCGGCTCGGCCGGCCTGATGGCGGCCGATCTGGTCGCGACCCCGGTCACCGGGCTCACCGCGCAGATCTGTGGCGACGCGCACGCCGGCAACTTCGGGGTCTTCGGTACCGCCGAGGGCCGCCTGGTGATGGACGTCAACGACTTCGACGAGACCCTCCAGGGCCCTTGGGAGTGGGACCTCAAGCGGCTCGTGGCCTCGCTCGTGGTGGCGGGGCGAGTCGGCGGCCTGGACGCGGACGCGTGCCGCGCGGCGGCTTACGACGCGGCCGGGGCGTATCGCCGGACCATGGCCATGATGGCCAAGCTCCCGGTGCTGGAGGCCTGGCACGCGCTGGGCGACGAGACGTTGGTCGCGCACGCGGACGCGGGCGAGTTGTCGGGCCTGCTGGGGAAGGTCGCGGCGAAGGCCCGGCGCAACACCAGCGCGAGGTTCGCGGCCAAGTCGACCCGACGCCGCGCCGACGGCACGTGGCACTTCGTGCCGGAGCCGCCCGTGCTGACCGCGGTCGACGACGACGTCGCGCGGGCCGTGGCGGGTGGTCTGGAGGCGTACGCGCACACGCTGTCGCCGGAACGGCGGCCGCTGCTGGCGCGGTTCGCGATCGAGGACGTGGCGTTTCGGGTCGTCGGCACGGGCAGCGTGGGCACCCGGGCGTACGTGGTCCTGTTGCTCGGCAACGGCGACGAGCCGCTCGTGCTGCAGGTCAAGGAGGCGCGGCCGTCGGCGCTCGCGCCGTACCTGCCGGACGCCGCGGCCGAACACGAGGGCCGGCGGGTCGTGCTCGGACAAAAGTGGATGCAGGCCGGCACCGACGCGCTGCTCGGGTGGACCACCATCGACGGTCGTCCGTACATGGTGCGGCGCTTTCGCAACATGAAGGGCAGCATCGACCCGAGCGTGTTGGCCGCGCACGAGATAGACGACTACGCGCGGATGACCGGCGCGCTGTTGGCCCGGGCGCACAGCCACTCGGTGGACCCCAAGGTGCTCGCGGGGTATTGCGGCAGGAACGACCGGCTGGACTACGCGATGGCGACCTTCGCGATCCGCTACGCGGATCAGACCGAGGCCGACCACGGTCGACTCGTGGCCGCGGTGAAGTCGGGGCGGTTGCCCGCGGAGACCGGGGTCTGACCGCCCGGTAGCACCGGGGAGATCCGGTAGCGCCGCGCCTGGATCCTTTGGCCGTATAGAGGAAGGGACCCGCGCCGGGCGGGACACCACGCACGGCCTCGTGCGCGTCGCCGCGCACGAGGCCTCTTGTTCCACACGCGCGACGGGCACACCGAGTGCGATCGCGGCCGGGCGACGGGCACGAAGCGTGGGTCGGTGCGGCGGGAATGCGGTGGATCCGAGGGCGCCGGCAGGGACGGGGGCGCGTCCGCCGGGCTCGAAAGGTCATGCGCCAAGACTGTGGAGCGTGTGTGCATGCCGGATGAAGGGTGCACCCTTCATCCGGCCGTGCGCGTTATGACTGCTTCATCGACGCGATGGAGGCTCGCGTGAACTCGATGAGGTGCTTGCGCCGGTTCGCCCGGGCCTCCTCGGACTCCGAGTCGGCGCCGATCAGTACCCGCGACATCTGCGGCATCGTCTGTTGCCAGGCGGCGACGCCGATGAGCGAGAAGAGCAGCTGGGCGACGTCGGGCGAGGGCTTCACGCCGAGGTGATCGGCGAATTCCTGAAGTTTCGCGGCGTAGCTCGTGACTCGCCGCTCCTCGTCCGGGACCGGGTCGTGCCCGTAGTACAACGCCTCCCACACCAGCAGCCGGAGCAGTTCCGGGCGGGCGCAGTAGAAGTCGTAGACCTGGGCGATGTACTCGGCCGGGTCGTCGTTGGGCATCGTGACGACCGTGTTGAGCTCCTGAAGCGACTCCGTCAGCACGTGCTGGAAGAGCTGCTCCTTGTTGCCGAAGTACGCGTAGATGCGCTCCTTGTTCACCCCTGCGCGCAGGGCGATGCGATCGACGCGGGCGCCGGCGATGCCGTGCTCGGCGAACTCCGCGCGTGCGGCGTCGAGAAGTTTGGCTCGGGTGCGTGCGGTGTCGGGCGGCATGGCTGGATCTTATCCCCTCTAGCCAACTGCTTTGTTGGATCGACTGGCCAGGGACGGCCTGACCATGCTGCCCTACCACATAGGCTGCTGGGGGGTGTTGCGAGTGATTTGATCTTCAAAGTCCGGCAGACGCGCCCGCCGGCTCTCGCCGGGTGGGTACAGAACAGCACACAAGGGACGTGATGGACGAGGTCAGCGCGCCGACCCCCTGGTCGGACCCCGAGATCGTCGAACTGGAACAGCAGGTGGCCGCGGCGGAGACCGCGTTGCTCGACGACGAAGTGGATGTGACGACCCTTCAGGTCGAGCTGGACAACCTCGCGATCGTGCATCACCGCCGGCTCGGCCCGCTGTACGAGCGGCTCGACGAGCTGGACGCGTTGATCGCGGAGGCCATCGCGGCGCACACCGGTGACGCCGCGGACATCCGCCGAGCGGTCGAATTGCGTGGTGTGGTCACCGACATGCCGGACTTGGACTCGCTTTTGGGCGCGTTGAACGACGCCGAGTCCGAGGCGGGGTCCGCCGCGACCGGCGACGGTGAGCCCCGGGTCGGCGAGCCCGAACCGGCGCCCGAGGTGCATCGGGTCAGTCCCGGCCCCGAGGCCCGCAAGCTCTTTCGTGAGCTGGCCCGCCGGGCGCATCCGGACCTGGTCCAGGACCCGGAGGAGAAGCAACGACGCGGCACCTTCATCGCCCGCGTCAACGCCGCGTACGCCCGGGGCGATGTGGCCGAGCTCCTTGCGTTGGGTACGGAATGGGCCACATCTCCGGAGGGTGCGCCCGGCGCCGACGCGGAGAGTCGGGCGCGGTGGTTGCGTGGTCGGCTCGCGTGGCTGACCCATCGTCGAGCCGAACTCGCCACACAGCGCGGGGTGTTGCTGGAGGGTGCGATGGGTCAGCTCCTGCAGTTGGCGCCGCAGGACCCCGACGGGCTGCTCGAACATCTCGCGGACCAACTGCTGCACGAGGTCGCGGAGAAGGAGAAGGTGCTCGGCACGCTGGTCTAGGCGTGCTCGGCCTTCCCGGTCCGGCCGGATGGGCGTCGGCCGGACCGGGAAGGTTGAGATACACCTTCCTCGGCGACCGTCGGCTCGGCCGTCATTTCGGCCGCGTGTCGCGGGTGACGGCCGAGCCGCCGGCTCGCTCGGGGCACGGGTGCGGGGCGTGGATGACCGACAATGTGCGATGAGCGCGGCCGGACGGGTTCCGGCGGCCCGAGAGACCCGGAGAACCGATGCACTTGTCGCCCCCGCCGGCCGTGGCCGCGGCCGCGGTCCCTGACGACGCCTTCGTACTGGACGTACGGGAGGTGGACGAATGGGATGCCGGACACGTGGCCGGAGCCCGACACATCCCCATGAGCGCGCTGGTCGAGCGCATCGACGAGGTACCCCACGACACGCGTGTGTACGTGATGTGCCGCGTCGGTGGCCGCTCCGCCCAGGTGACGAACCACCTGGGTCGGCAGGGTTGGGACGCGATCAACATCGACGGCGGCATGCTCGCGTGGGAGGCCGCCGGGCGCCCCATGGTGAGCGAGACGGGGACGCCCCCGGCGGTGGTTTGAGCTTCGGGCTCTCGAGCCCTACGAGCGTCGTTCCGCGATGAATACGGCGGTCGCCTCCGCGGTCACCTCTCCGTTCGCGCGGATCTCGCCGGTCGCGAAGCTCTTGCGGCCTTCGCGGCCGGTCCAGCGGCCGGTCAGCTCCAGCGGCACGCCGTAGGGCGTGGCCTTGCGGTAGCGGATGTCGAGCCCGGCGGTGAGCCCGGGCGCGCCCGCGGCGGAGGCCGCGACGCCCAGCAGTTGGTCCAGGATCACCGCGACGATGCCGCCGTGCGCGCGGGCGGGCGGGCCGCCGTGTGCCGCGGTGAGCGTGCAGCGGGCGTGTACCTCGACCGCCTCCGGGTCCGCCCGCACGTCGGGGCGGGCCGGGACGTCGTCGAACACCAGGCGCGGGGCCTGCGGGTTGAGCCGTCCCGAGCCCATCTGGGTCAGGTGTTCGAGCCTGCCGTCCTCGTGTCGGACCAGCGAGACCGCCTGATCCCGGCGGGCCGCGCCGAGCACGCGGGTGAGTTCGGCGATGCGCTCGGCGGCGTCCGCGCGAACCGCGGCGTCGACGTCGGTCATCACCACGGCCTCGACCAGGTCCCGCACGCGATCGGCGAGGTCGAGCGCCTCCGTGGTCACGGTGGAGGGGGCAGGCAGGGCGCCGGCCATCATCTCCGCGAGCGCGGTCGCCGAGGCGGGCGGCAGCGGTTGGGTGTTCGAGTTCATACCCGTACCTCCATGGCACTTTTCTTGATCTTGCCAATAATCAGGCGAAGGATGTGACGGTGCATCAGATCTAACGGTCTATCAGATCCGGCACGTGTCGGATCGCGGGTGAGGAGTACGGCGTGGTGACCATCGCGGAACTCGTCCACGACCAATGGAACGACCATCGACCGGGCCTGTACTTCGAGGACCGGACCTGGACGCACCACGAACTGGCGCGCAACGCCGCCACGCGGGCCGCGTTGCTCGCGGATCTGCTGCCGGCCGGGGCCGAGCCGCACGTGGGGGTCCTGCTGGAGAACGTGCCCGAATTTCCGATGTGGCTGTCGGCCGCGGCCGTGGCGGGCGCCACCCTCGTGGGAGTGAACTCGACCCGTCGGGGCGCGGAGTTGGCCCGCGACATCACCCACGCCGAATGCGCCGTCCTGGTCACCGAGCGGGCGCACCTGCCGCTGCTCGACGGCCTGGACCTGGGCATCCCCGCCGAACGGATCCTGGTGGTCGACGACCCGGGTTACCAGGACCTGCTGAAACCCTACGCCCACGCCGCGTTGCCGGCGGTGCGCACGGATCCGGCGGAGCGGCTGCTGATCGTGTTCACGTCGGGCTCCACGGGTGCCCCCAAGGGCGTGATCTGCTCGACCGGGCGCCTTGCCGGGGCCGGGACGGCGTTGACGCAGCAGTTCGGGTTCGGCCCCGACGACGTCAACTACATCTGCATGCCGATGTTCCACGGCAACGCGCTGATGGCCAACTGGGCGCCGGCCCTGCGAGCGCGCGGGGCGGTGGCGTTGCGGCGCCGGTTCTCCGCGTCGGCGTTCCTGACCGACATCCGGCGCTACAACGCGTCGTACTTCACCTACGTGGGGCGGGCGATCTCGTACCTGCTCGCGACGCCCGAGCGCGAGGACGACCGCGACAACCCGTTGCGCGCGGGGTTCGGTACCGAGGCCGGAGCCGTGGACATGGCGCGGTTCGAGGCGCGCTTCGGGTGCGCGCTGACCGAGGGATACGGCTCCTCCGAGGGTGGCATGAGCGTCAATCGGCGACCGGGCACACCCGCCGGCGCGGTCGGTCCGTGTCCGGACAACGCGGCGGTGCTCGATCCGGCGACCGGACACGAGTGCGCGCGGGCCGAGTTCGACGCGGCCGGTCGGCTGGTCAACGGGGACGCGGCGATCGGCGAACTGGTCAACACCGGGCGCAACGGTTTCGAGGGGTATTGGCGCAACGACGAGGCGTCGGCGGCCCGCGAGCGCGGCGGTCTGTACTGGACCGGCGACCACTTCTACCGGGACGCGGCCGGCTATCTCTACTTCGCGGCCCGGGCGGACGACAAGCTTCGGGTGGACGGCGAGAACCTCGCGGTGGCCACGATCGAGGGCATCCTCGCCCGGTTCGCGTCGTTGGAGGTGGTGGTCGTCTACGGCGTGCCGGATCCGGTGACCGGTGATCAGGTGATGGCGTCCGTACAGGTGCGCGCGGGCGCGGAGTTCGACCCGGTCACGTTCGAGGCGTTCCTGGCCGAGCAGGAGGACCTGAGCACGAAGATGCCGCCGACGTTCGTGCGGGTGGTGGCCGAGGTGCCGACCACGGCGACGAACAAGGTCAACAAGGTGGGGCTGCGCCGGGCCGGTTTCCGGGTCGAGGACGCCGTGTGGTGGCGGCCCGAGCGGGGCGCGGCCTATCGGTTGCTCGACGACGCGGGGCGGGCGGAGCTGATGGCGCGCTACGCCGCGCACGGGCGCGAGGCCGTGCTGGACCTGTGAAGCGGTGAGTCGGTGCGGCCCCGTCCGCCGTACGCCCGCACCCCCGTGACGGACATCATCGGGAGGCGGGGCCGCACCGGCGCCCACAGTAGAACAGGTTCTATGGTCACGGATACCGTCCGTACCGAGTGGTTGGTGAGTCGTTCGGTACGTCGGAACGGACCGAACCCGGTAGCGTGCCGGCAGCACGGGTCCGGACCGGTGGGCCCATCGATCACGGGAGAGCGATGCAGCCGCATGACGACGCGGTCCCCGGCGAGCCCGTGGGACGGTCGACTCCGCCGACCCTGACGAAGCAGGCGGTCGAGGACGCGGATACCAGTACGGCGCAGGCGCCGGGAGAACCGGCGGCGGAGTCCTCGGCCGAGACACCGGCGGGCACCTCGGGTGAGCCGGAGGAACGCCACTCCACGTCGGTGCGCATCATGTCGGCGATCATCGCGCTGATCGTCGTCGGTGCCACGGTGGTGCATGTGAGCGCGGTCTTCCTGCACGTCGCGCCGAGCAACACGGTGTCGACGCAGTACCGGGAAGAGATCGACGGCTACATCTATCCGTTCTTCGAGCAGAACTGGGCCCTGTTCGCGCCGAACCCGGTGGCGGAGAACTTCCGCCTCCAGGCACAGTCACGAGTGCGCAACCCCGACGGCACGACGACCGATTCGGGGTGGACGGACCTGACCGGGGACGACCTCGACCACATCCGGCACAACCCGTATCCCAGCAAGGCGGATCAGAACATGATCCGGCGGGCGTGGTCGACCTACTCGGACTCCCACGACGTCAAGGACGAGTCGAACACCACCTCGCGCGGCGACCTGATGCGCGACTACCTGCGGCGCATCGTCGTGCACCGCTTCCAGGATCGGGGCCGGGGCCGCTCCCTCGTGTCGGTGCAGGTCCGCGTCGTGACCACGCCGATCGGCAAGCCCGATGCCACGGCCCGATCGCAGCCCTCGATCCGCACGCTCGGCTGGTGGGAGACGCACCCCGATGACTTCCGTTGAGTCGAAGAGCCCCGCCGCGGGCTCGTACCGCCGCGCCGAGGACGCCGTCGTGCGCCGGCTGACCAGGATGTTCGACGCCTTCACCCTGCGCACGTTCGCCGTGCACCAGGCGGCGCTGCTGCGCATGGGCTACGGCCTGATCTTCCTGTTCGGTCTGCTGCGTGAGTACGTCAACCGGCGCGAGATCTGGGGCGACCGGTCGGCGTGGTCGCCGGCGATGGCGCGGCAACTGCTGGAGAACATAGACGGCGTGAGCCTGCTGCTGGCGAGTGACGAACGCTGGTGGTTCGAACTCGTCTACGTCCTGGCCATCGTGACGACCGCGCTGTTCGTGCTCGGGTGGCATACCCGGGCGATGGGCGTGCTGTTCGCGGTCATGGTCGTGTCGTTCAACAGCCGTTCGATCCTGATGACCGACGGCGGCGACACGGTGCTGCTGTTGATGTCGATCTACCTCGCCTTCACCGCGTGCGGGCGGGTGTGGTCCCTGGACGCCCGACGGGCCAAACGGACCGGGATCGGCCCCGGCACCGGGCCCGGCCGCGAACTCGGCGTGTTCGTCGGGTTGTTCGCGATCCTGGTGCTCGCGCTCACCCTCTCGTGGGAGTGGGCGGTCCTGATCGCGCCGGTCCTGGTCGGTCTGTGGCGCCTGCCGCGTCCGGCCGAACAGTTGCGCGGGGTGCTGGTGAACGTCGTGCACAACTGCGCGTTGTTCGTGATCGCCGCCGAGGTGTGCTTCGTCTACGGCGCGGCCGGGCTGTTCAAGGTGCAGGGGTCGTACTGGCAGGACGGCACGGCGATGCACTACGTGCTCAACCTGGAGTACTTCGCGCCGTGGCCCGCGTTCAGTGAACAGCTCGCCTCGAACACCGGCATGGGGATGGTGATCTGCTACCTCACGGTCTTCGTGCAGATCGGCTTCGTGTTCCTGGTGTTCGCCAAGCGGGCCAAGTACGTCGCGATCGTGATCCTGCTGGGCATGCACTTCGGCATCGCGATCCTGCTCGGCCTGCCGGCGTTCTCCGCCGCCATGTCGGTGGGCGACGCGCTCTTCCTGCCCACCGCCTTCCTGATGTGGACCCGCGGCCACGTCGTGCGCACCGTCCGCAGACGCCTGGGCGGCACCCCGACCCCGACCGCGGCGCCCACCCCGACGGTCCCCGCCCCCACCCAGGCCCCGGAGGACGCAACCCCCACGCTCGCCCGCTAGGGCCTTCGCCGCTCGCTTCGTGGCACGACGACGGCATCGGCGGGGCGGGGACGTTCTAGGGTTGTGGGATGGATGCCTTCGATGCCGAGACTGTCGCGTTGTGGCGGGCCGCCTCGGTCGGGGCGGTGGTGCTCGACGGGTTTCACGCGGTCAAGCACGCGATTCGGTTCGGGGCACAGGTTCGGGTCGTGGTGACCGGGGATCTCGCGGCCGCGTGTGGGCTGGCCCAGGCGCTGGCCGACGACGTGCGCGCCTATATAGAGGAGCACGCGCGGCAGGTGTCGCCGGCGACGCTGCGCGAGCTCGTGCCCCGGGGAAGCCCCACCGGGGTGGTCGCGCTCGCGGGGCTGCCGCGGGCGGGCGTGCTCGGGGCGACGCGGTCCGCGCCGGTCGTGGTGTTGGAGAATCCGCGCAACCTCGGCAACGTCGGCGCCGTGGTGCGCCTCGCGGCGGGCTACGGGGCGAGCGCCGTGTTGACGACCGGCGAGCTGGATCCGTGGCATCCCAACGTCGTACGCGGGAGCGCGGGGCTGCACTTCGCGACCACGGTCGAGCGGGTGTCGCCGGGCGAGTTGCCGGCGGGGCCGGTGTACGTGCTCGACCCCGAGGGCGACGACCTGCGCGCGATCGAGATCCCCGACGACGCGGTGCTGGCCTTCGGGACCGAGCGGCACGGCGTGTCCGCCGCGTTGCGGGCGCGAGCCGATCGACTCGTGGCCATCCCGATGCGGCCGGGGGTCTCCAGCTACAACCTCGCGACCAGTGTCGGGATGACGCTGTTTCGCTGGTCGACGACGTCGGAACACGCTCCCGGGTGAACCGCTACGACGTGATCGTGCCGGCCGGTGGAGCGGCCCGCCGGCTCGACGGCGTGGACAAACCGGCGCTGCTCGTGGCCGGCGTCTCGCTGCTCGACCGGGTGATCGAGGCCGCCGCCGGAGCCGAGCGGGTCGTGGTCGCCGGGCCACGACGGCCGACCCGGCGCCCGGTCGCGTGGGTGTGCGAGGATCCGCCCGGCGGTGGTCCGGTCGCGGCGCTCGCCGCCGCGCTGCCGACCGTGCAGGCGCCGGTCGTGGTCCTGCTGGCCGCCGATCTGCCGTTCGTGACAGGGGAGTTGGTCGAGCGCTTGGCCGCTCGGGTCGCGGCCGGGCCGGTCGACGCGGTGCTGGCGGTGGACGGCGACGGGCGCGAGCAGTACCTGCTCGCCGCGTTTCGTACGGCCGCGCTGCGCACGGCGGTCGCGGCGCTCGGGGACCCGGGCGGGGCGTCCCTGCGCCGGGTGGTGGGCGCGCTCACGGTGTCGCGGCTGCCCGCCGATCCCGAGACGGTGTTCGACTGCGACACCTGGGCGGATGTGCGCAGCGCTCGATCACGGTCGGGGAGGATGGGCACAGCCCCGAAGAGGAGAGACATGACTGGCTTGGAAGAGTGGACCGAAGCGGTCAAGCAGGAACTGGGCATCGAACTGGACGTGGACATCGCCGCGCTGCTCGACATGACCCGGGTGGCGGCGCACAACGTGCAGCGCCCGGCCGCACCGCTCACGTCCTTCCTCGTGGGCTACGCGGCGGCCGCTCGCGGCGGTGGCGAGGCGGCGGTGGCCGAGGCGTTGCGCCAGGCCCGGGAGCTCGCCGAGCGACGTGGTGCCGCGGCCGGCGACGAGCCGGGCGCCTGATGACCCCTCAGGAGAGTCGGACCATGCCGCGCGCCGAGGCCCACGAGCACGTGTCCGTCGGGTGGCCCGAGGCCCGGGCCACCGCCCGCGCGGCCGGGCGCCCGTTGCCCGCGGTGTCGCGCAC
>NZ_WWJX01000863.1 GCF_009865215.1 Streptomyces sp. SID3343
TCCCACGACGCCGACCTCTACCGCGATCGCAACACCGTCGAACGCCTGATCAACAAGCTCAAGTCCTGGCGCGGACTGGCGACCCGCTACGACAAAACCCCCCGAAAGCTTCCTCGCGTGACTACACCTGAGAGGCACGATCATCTGGATCCGCAGCCTCCAACCCACCGAATAACGGCAACTCCGTACAGGCCCTAGGGCGCGTATCCAGTTGAGATCAACGGGTGCTCCGGCTGAGGTCTTTGATCCAGATCATCGCGGCGCGAAGATGAAGGCTGGCGAGGTAGCTCTCCGGGGGTCTTGTCGTATCTGGTGGCGATCCCTCGCCAGGCCTTGAGCCTGTTGATGCACCGCTCGACGGTGTTCCGTTCCTTGTAGAGGTCAACGTCGTGGCCGACGGGCCCGCCGCCCCCACTGCCTTTCCTCCTGCGGTCGGCGGCCTGATCCCGTTTCTCCGGGATGACGGCCTTGATACGACGTTTGCGCAGGTGGGCGCGGTTGCTGCGGGACGAGTAGGCCTTGTCCCCGGCGACCACGTAGGGCCCGGTGCGGGGACGTCCGACGGGGCCGTGGACCCGTACCTTCCCGAGGACGGGAACGAACTGCGGGCTGTCGGCGGCCTGTCCCGCGGTCGGGACGAACGCCAACGGCCGGCAGTTCCGGTCCGAGGCGAGGTGTAGCGACGACCTCATGACCGTCGTCGACTTCCTCGGCCGTGACGACTTCCCGGACCACTGGTGTGCAAACTGTGGCGGGTATGCGACACGGAGGCTCAAGGACACGCAACTCTCCTACTACCGCGCGGCACATCGGCTGCACACCATCACCCGGCAACTCGACCGTCGACGGCACCGACACCAGGATGTCGATTCCGACGTGATCAAGGCCTCGCTGGACGAACTCGCCGACTGGCGCCCCATGGGGGAGGCCAGTTGGTGGGGAGCCGACTCCTGGGTATGGACCCGGCTTGTGCAAGACCTCCGGACGCGCGTTGTACACGGTTCGGCATGAGGCACGGGTACAGCAGGGTCACGTGTTCCACAGCGCAGGAAGCAACCTCGCGTACGCGACACTCGACGGGCCCGACAATCTCACGCCACAGGGCCCGAACCGCACTTCCGGCAGCCTTGTCGGGATCGTCCATTCCCCACGCGGAACCACCGGGACCAAACGAACCCTCCGCACCAACCCTCAGCTTCTGTGGACCGGTTGTGGACCACACGTCATGCACGAAACACCGCGATATGCCAGAAAACGAACGCTGTATCGAGCATCGAAGTGCCTCTGACCTGCGGAAACACCTCGTCTCCTTGACTGGGGGTCAAGGGGTCGCAGGTTCAAATCCTGTCGTCCCGACGGTGTCAAAGAGGCGCTGACCATGGGCAAAAGCCCAGGTCAGCGCCTTTTGCTGGTTTAGACCATTGCACAGGCAGACGAACCAATCCCGGGTCGCCGTGGACCAGTTGTGGACCGAATGCGATTTCAGCGGCTTCTCTCGCCGAACTTCGAGCCAACAATATTGTCCGGTTGGCCCTATTGGTCGCTTATTTAGTCACTCTCCGACCCACTTTCATCACTTTTTGCTTTCGAGGAGCAGCTCCCCGGTAAGCCATTTGACCGCCAGTCAAGTGCGCTACAACCCGCAGCAGCCGCAGATCGGCGTCGGGCAAGGCCCTCCCCGCCCCGATGACCCGTGCCTGACGCCCGGAGCTGCCGGTTCGACATCAACTCCGGCGACGCCAAGAATCGTGGCCCCCCTTGCGGGGTTGCCCGGCCGCCCTTGGGGGCGGCAGCCGCAACGGCGTTGATTCGTAGGGGCTGGAACGCCTTCAGGCACGATGCCGGCCAGGCGGACATACGGCTATGTCGGCTGTCCGGTTGCGCCGGATGATCATGTCGGCGAGGACCGGTCTGGTCTGGGTTCCCTCGGTCCCGACATCTTGAATGAGGCAAGAGGTCCAGGCGGTTCTCGCTGGAGTCCACCAAGTCCTGAGCCGAGCAATCCGACATCGCTCGTATTTCCGCCGTCGCCGGGTCATCGGGCACGATGTCGAGGGGTTCGTTCCGCTTGCCGTGCGACCGGACGGGCAGGGTTGCGCCCGTGGTCAAGTTACCGGGGCGGAGCGTACAGGTCGGGTGGTGGCGCGCAGGCTGTCGAGAGCGGACCCCACACACGTGGGCCCGTACCTGGCCAGTGCCCACAAAGCAGTGCTCTTCGAAGCCTCGGTCCAAAGGTCCTCGGCGGCCGTCGGTGGGCGAAAGGCGTGGACGTTGAGGTGGCGCTTGGTGAAGGGGCGGCGGTCGAGGTAGCGCAGGCCGCCGGTGCCGCAAAGGTAGGTGTCGGCCTCGACAG
The DNA here is from genome assembly GCF_009865215.1 of Streptomyces sp. SID3343. Taxonomy (GTDB): domain Bacteria; phylum Actinomycetota; class Actinomycetes; order Streptomycetales; family Streptomycetaceae; genus Embleya. The sequence continues at coordinate 2,354 of NZ_WWJX01000863.1, forward strand.
CGGTGGTGAGGTCGGCCAGACGTGCCGAGCGGTCCGATGAAGCGGCGAGGTCGCTGCTGTGCACGATGGTGCCTTGCCAGTTCAGGACGTTCAGCAGGGCACGAGTGGTGGCCTCGGCCACGGCCGCTGTGCTGGCTGTCTCGGTGACGGTGTGGACGACGGGTTCGAGCGCGTCATGCAACAACTGCCAATAGGGGCCGGCGTGGTAGTACTGCGCGGGCATTTGGCCGAGGCGGCGGGCGGCCCGGTGCGGATCGGCGACTTGGGCATCGCGGATCAACGTTGCGCGGCCATGGGGCAGATGGGTTTCAACAGACAGCCATTGTCGCCGGTGCGGGTCGTCGAGTGCGGCGAGGCGGGCGCGATGCTGGTAATCGCGGCGGGCGAATTGGACGTCGTCGAGGACCACCCAGACGTCGGCCGCGTAGAGCTTCGCCAGGGTGGAGAGGCGGGGCAGGAGGTTGGGTTGATGGATCGCGCACGACCGTACCGGTCGTGCGTCGGGCGGCGCGGCACGGTCAGGCGGGCAGGAGCCAGCTGTCGTAGCCGCGGGCCCGAAGACGGTCGAAGGCATCGCGAACCCTTTCCGGGACGTGCTGCTCGATGGCGAAACCGCGCTTGGGGTACTCCATCACCCGCTCCATGTCACCCATGAGCATGTCGATGAACTGTTTGTCGTCGGCGTGTGTCTTGGCGTACTCGTCGAACGACAGCGGCTGGGAGACGCAGACCGGCTCCACTTCAGGCCACAGTTTGCGGCATGTCGCGTAGGCGCGGCGCTGCATGTAGGGCATGGAAATCAGCAGCACGGTGGTCACCGCGATGTCGGCGTTCTCCAGCACCTCGCGGGAGAAGCCGATGTTCTGGCCGGTGTTGGTGGCCTTCGGCTCGAGCAGGATCGCCTCGTCCGGCACGTCGAGGGAGAGCGCGTGCTCGCGGTAGTGGGTGGCCTCGCCTCGGGGGAACCGCTCGTTGGTGGCCGCGCTGGTGTCGCCGGTGAAGACCACGACGGGGAACATGCCCGCGTGATAAAGGTCGGCGGTGGCTGTGGCCACACCGAGGTCGAGGCTGCCGAGGGTGATCGCGGCGGAGCAGGGCCGCAGTTCGTGGCCCATCTGGTGGAAGTCCCAGACGACGCGGGCATCGGCGCGGTCCGCGTCGGTGATCGCGGTTCCATGGCGGTCTGTCACGTGTACTCCTTGCTGTGGCGAACGGTCTCGATGCTGCGTAGTTGGTGGTTCAGGCCGTATCGGCCGGCGACGTCCGACGCCCGGTCGAGCACGGTGTTCCCGGTGCCGCGTGTGCTCGGGTCGGTGAGCAGGATGTGGGCGTGCGCGGTGTCGATCTGGACGCGCTGGAGCGGGGAGTCGAAGCGACAGTTGCCGCGGGCGATGTCGATGTAGGACAGGGCCCGAGTGAGATCGCCGGCGCCGCGGTGGGCCAAGGCGAGCTTTTGCTGGGCAGTCGCCCAGTCCTCCGGTTCGTCCAGTTTTTCGAACCACTCGGTCGCCTGGTGCATGACGTCGATGGCGGACTCGTTGTGTCCATCCTTGGCCAGGGCCGTGCCGATCCACAGCAGGGCCCGGGCCCGGTCGGCGGAGCCGAGTCTTTCGTCGCCGGCCAGTTGCCGGTATCGGGTCGCCGCAGTGGTGTGGTGTCCCGTCATTTCGGTGACCACGACGAGGGAGAGTTCGATCTGCGCGACTCGGCGGGGGATGTCGAGCGCAGCGAACACGGCATGCGCGTCGGAGTAGAGCCGCGTGGCGGTCCTCAAGTCCTGAACGGTCCCTTGGAGACGCCGTAGGTCTGCGCACAGCACCAACGAGCGGCCATACAGGTACATGCCTCGACGGTCCAGCCGGTGAGGCTGCGCGCCAGTGAGCCGACGGTTCAGCAGGGTCGCGGCGAAGGCGAAGTCCTGGCGATCGAGGCACACCACGACCCGCTCCAGATCCTCCGTCCAGGCTTCGTGATCGACGATCGTCGGCGACGGTGTCGTGTGTGGTGGCCCACCGAGCGGGTCTTGGCCGAGGAACTGCTCGAAGCGGGCCTGTGCGGGGGCGTCGGCGCGGGCGAGGGCTGTGTCGAGGATGGCCTGCGTATCGGGCCAGGGGCAGGTCTCGGCGCCGAGCTTCTCCCATTTGGAGACAGTGCGGACGCCGACGCCGAGGTGCGCGGCGTAGGTACGCACGCTCATGCGCAGCGCCTGTCGCAGCAGGCCGGCCTCACGGCCGGTCCATCGTCGCACGCTCACCACCGGGCGCCTCCTTCCTGGCGCAATGGAAGCACGGACGGTGTTCGTGGGACCACGGAAGTGCCACGAAGGTGCAACGGCCGTTCATTCCCGAAGGGCTGCGGCTACATCAAGCTTGGAGAGGTTCGTCAGCCCGATCGGTTGATCCGCGTTCGGTTCGCTGAGTTCGGCCCAAGAACGCCGACTCGGGATCGAGCAGCTTGGACATGAGCCCGACGTCTCGGGCCGACGGCCGAGGAAGCCTGTGTGAAGTGCAGGCTCGATCCGCTCTGCGCACGGGCCTTCCTCGGCAGCACCGCCCACAATTCACCCTCGATGAAAGGGAGTTGGCATGAGCCCCGAAATCACGCACGTCACGGATGCGAGGCCGACGGCCTCGGACACGGCCGTGCTCGACGGCTTCGACCTCGATGTCTCGCTGGTCGAGGTGGCCGACGTCGCCGGCCTCGTCAGCGTGACGGACGACAACTGCGGTTCGACCTGCGGCGCCTGCACCACGAACGTGGCCTGACCGCAGACGCCTCACCACAGGCCGGTGTCTTCGCGCCCCACAGCACGAAGGCACCGGTCGCCCGTCCGAACCAGGAGGTTGCGATGGCTTCGAGCAGCGCGTTCCGTGCCGGTAAGTCCGCCCTCGTGCGGACGGTGGTCCGGCCGAGGCTTCCCATTCCTCCGTGTCCTGATCTTGGCGACCCGTTGCCTCACGGCGCGGCTGCCCAACTGGAGTGGCTGCGGCAGGTGTGGTCCGACGAGGACGCTGCCGAGGCGCTGGAACACGCCAGTCCTGCCCTCGCCTCCCAGGTACGCGCCTTGTGCTCATCCGGCGCCCCGGCTGCGCGTGACGTGCGCCGGGCCGCAGCCTCGGTGGCCCGCTACGTATTGCGTGCCGAGCACCGGCCCACTCCGTTCGGCCTGTTCGCCGGCGTTGCTCGGGCCACATTCGGCCCCCGGGCACGCACGGTATGGCGTGCGGATCACGCGGCCATCGCTCGCGCGGGCGCGGAGTGGCTGACCGCGGTGGTCGAGCGGCTGGAGTCGTGCCCCGAACTGCTGGAGCGCCTTGGGGTGGCCGTCAACAACACGGCGACCAGACGCGGTGATCGGCTCGTCGTGCCGTACAGGTCCGACACCGAACGCGACCGGAAGCGCGCTGTCGAGGCATCCATCGCCCTGACCGAACCGGTGCGATTGGTCCTGGAGGCGGCCCGTGAGCCAATCCGGGTCGGTGTCCTCGTGGACGAGCTGGCGGCGGACTTACCCGCCGCAGGTCCGGCGAAGGCGCAACGACTCGTGCAGGAGTTGATCCTGAACAAGGTTCTGATCACCAACCTGCACGCACCGAGCACCGAGACCGACGCTTTGGACCACCTGCTCGAACAGCTCTCCGCCGTGGATGCCGACACCGTGGTTCCGGTCGCCGAGACCATGCGCGAACTGCGCGCAGTGCAGGCCGACTTGCGTGTATGTCACTCCCGCAGCAGCCGGACTCACGCCGCCGCCCGAATGCGGGCTCTGGTCCCAGGTCTGCAACGCCACCCGCTGGCTCTCGACGTGCGCCTGGACGTCGACGTCGAACTGCCCGAGGAGGTTGCCCGCGAGATCGAGCGTGCCGCCGACGTCCTGACCCGGGTCAGCGCGCTGCCGTACGGCACCGCGGCGTGGAAGGCGTATCAGCGACGGTTCTACGAGCGGTACGGCATCGGCACGATGGTGCCGCTCAACGAAGTCGTCGCCGATAGCGGCATCGGATTCCCCGACGGCTATCCCGGCGCTTCGGCCGATGCGCAACGCTCTCGCCTCTCTGAACGAGACGACACGTTGGTGCGGTTGGCGCAGGTGGCCGCCCTCGACGGCCGCGACGAGGTACTGCTCACCGAGGAGTTGATCGAGGCCATGAGCCTGGGCTCCGGGCATCCCAGGGTGCCGCCACATCTGGAGATCGGCGTCCGCGTACACGCAACCGGCACCGAGGAGTTGAACCGCGGGCGGTTCCTCCTGGAGGTTGCGAGCGTGTCTCGCGGCGTCGGCGTCACCTCGGGGCGGTTCCTCGCAGTGCTGGCGCCCGAAGACCGAGAGTGCATGTCGAGGGAACTGGCCGACCTGCCGACCGCAGACGAAGGCACGATCCCCGCCCAATTGTCCTTCCCTCCGCTGTTGTCCACGAGCGCCCACGTCACCCGTACTCCGCAAGTCCTGCCCACCGTGATCAGCGTCCAGGAACACCGCCCATCGAGTGGTCACGTACTTACACCCGACGATTTGGCGGTGGCGTGCGACGGGCGCCGGATGTACCTGGCTGCTCCCAAGCGCGGCCACCGGATCGAGGCCGTGGGGATGCACGCCCTGAACCTCGCCACCCACACTCCCCCGCTGGTGCGGTTCCTCACCGAGCTGTCCCGCGCCCAATGCGCGCAAGTGACGGTGTTCCCATGGGGTGTGGCAGCGTCGATGCCGTTCCTACCCAGGGTCCGCTACGGGCGTACCGTGCTCGCCCCGGCACGGTGGCGATTGGACGCGGCCGAGCTGCCCGGCCACGACCGCGCCCAGGCCCATTGGGACAACGCATTCGAGGAGTGGCAGGTCAGGCGGCGGACGCCACGAAGAGTCGACCTGGCCGAAGGAGACCGCCGCCTGCGTCTCGACCTCGGCCAGGCCGCGCACCGAACACTGCTGCGCCGGCACCTCGACCGGGCCCGCCTCGCCGTGCTCGTCGAAGCTCCGGACGTCGACGCATACGGTTGGTGCGACGGTCGGGCGCACGAGGTCGTCGTACCGCTCAAGGCGACACACCCCCCGGCGTGGCCGCTCCTGCCATCCCCGGCTCCGGCCCGCACTCTCTCTCCGGCACAGGTCCAAACCCCAGGTGTCTCCTCGCTGCTGTTGGCCACCTTGTACGGCGACCTGCGACGTCAGGACGCGCTGCTCGGCCGGCACCTCTCGGTCCTGCTCGACCGACTCGGCAACCCGCCTTGGTGGTTCGTCCGATTCCGCGACCCCAACCATCACCTGCGCGTGCGCATCGCCCTCCCCAATCCCGAAGCTTTCGCCGATACCGCCCGCACGGTCGGTACCTGGGCCGACGAACTGCGCACCGCCGGACTGCTGTCGGACGTGCGCTTCCCCACCTCCTACCGCGAAATGGGCCGCTGGGGCTCCGGTTCCGCCTGGGACGCTGCCGAGGACGTCTTCCGCGCGGACTCGCGAGCCTTCCTCACCCAGCTCGCACAACCCCGGCGTCCGCATCACCGTGCGCTGGTGACCGCGCACAACGTCGCCATTGCCGGCTCGTTCCTGGGCAGCACCGAGGCCGGGATGCGATGGCTGATCAACCACATTCCGCCCACCGCGCCCGCTCCGGTACCGCGTTCGCAGTTCGCCGAGAGTCTACGACTGGCCGATCCGTCCGGAGACTGGGCGGCCCTGCGCGACATGCCCGGCGGGCAGGCCATCGTGGCGGCATGGGGCGACCGGGACGCGGCGCTCGCCGCCTATCGAGCGCACCTCCCCGGTCCGGATACCCAGGGCATCCGCCTGGACGACGTCCTGTCCTCCCTGATGCACGTGCACTTCGTTCGCCATCTGGCGGTCGACTTCCCCGAGGAAGAGATCTGCCTGTACCTCACACGGGCCGCCGCCCTGGCCTGGACGGCCCGGAGGACACGGTGACCCACCGCCTCGCGCTCACGATGGCGGACGCCCTCGCGGACGTCCTGGCCCACCCCGACACCGCCCCCGTACCTCTGCGCACGACAACCATCGACCGGCAGCAGCTCGCCTACGGACCTCTGGGGATCGCTCTGCTCCACATCGAACGAGCGGCAGCCGGACGAGGCCCGTGGCAACGCGCCCACGCCTGGCTCACCACCGCCACCCGACAGCCCTTCACCAGCGGTCCTGACACCCACCCCTTCTACGGAGCCCCCGCTCTTGCCCACACCGTTGCCTGCGCCGCCGCACACCGGCCCGGCGCCTTTCAGCGCGCCTTGGACACCCTCGACGCGCAGATCACCACCGACGTTCGCCGTCGTCTCGACACCGCACACCGTCGTATCGACGCCGGAGACCTGCCGCAACCAGCGGAGTACGACGTGATCCGTGGACTCACCGGCTACGGCGCGTACCTTCTGCGACGCGACCCCTCCGGCTCCACCGTGCGCTCGGTCCTCGACTACTGCGTACGTCTCACCCGACCGGTCACCCACGACGGCGAAACCCTGCCCGGGTGGTGGACGCCGACCGGGCCCTCCGGGCGACCGGACGAGCGGTTCCCGGGCGGGCACGCCAACAGCGGTCTCGCGCACGGAATCGGCGGCGTGCTCGCTTTGTTGGCCCTCGCCGCCCGGAAGGGCATCCTCGTCGATGGTCATCGCGACGCCGTGCGCACCATCCAGTCGTGGCTGGACCGCTGGCACGAGAAGACCTGCTCCGGGGTCGACTGGCCGTACTGGGTCACCCGCGTCGAGCTCCACGTCGGGCGCCTCGCCACGTCCGCTCCGCGCCGCCCCTCGTGGTGTTACGGCACCGCCGGCCTCGCCCGTGCCCAGCAACTCGCCGCCCTTGCGCTCGGTGACACCGACCGCCAAGTCCGGGCGGAGAACGCGTTCGTGGCCGCCCTCACCGATCCCGCCCGGCTCAATGCGACGAGCGGCAACGGCATGTGCCATGGCTTCGCCGGCCTCGCCCACCTCGCCGCTCGGATCGCCGAAGACGCGCATCCCACGACGAGCGGCCGACTCCACGCCGCGATACCAGAACTGCTGCACGCGGTCTGCCCGCCAGGCACCCACCCGGACCAGTGTGCGAGAGCAGTTGTGCAGGACGAAAAGGCCGGGCCGGGATTCCTCGACGGCGCTGCCGGAATCTCCCTGGCGCTCCTTGCCCCCGCCACCAGCACGCCGCCCCGCTCGGGCTGGGACACGTGTCTGCTCATCGCCTGATCCACCGATCGAAGGATTCGCGCCCATGGCCCCACCTCGCTGGCACCAGCACAACGTCACCTTTGCCGACCGCGAGAGCAGCCGGCGCGCCATCAGCGAACGCCTCGGTCCCGCGCTGTTGGCGGCAGAGGAGGCCGAGCAACTCGACACCTGGTGGTTCATGAACAAGCAGCCCTGGCCCCTGCGGTACCGCGCCGTCCGGCCCTCCCCGATAGTCGAGTCCGTGCTCGACGACCTCGTCGAAGACGGCACCGTACGGTCGCGACCAGTCGGCATCTACGAGCCCGAAACCCTTGCCTTCGGCGGCGCCCACGCCATGAACACCGCCCACGACCTCTTCCACGCGGACAGCCGGCACCTGCTCGCCTACTGTCCCGGCCCGGGGCAGCTCGGCCGCCCGGAGAGCGTCGTCCTCCTGATCAGCGCCCTGATGCGTGGTGCCGACCTGGACTGGTTCGAGCAGGGCGACGTCTGGGCAAAGGCCGCCGCGCTGCGGCCGGCTACCGAACCCCTCACTCCCGCGCGGTCCGCCGTCCTGATACCGGCGATGCGCACGTTGACGACGGTCGACACTCGCGCCCTGAGTCGTCCGGGCGGCCCGCTCGACGGGCACGCCGAGTGGGTGGACGCCTTCGAACGGACCGGTACGACGCTCGCCCATCTCGCCACAACCGGCGGGCTCTCGCGCGGTCTGCGCGCCGTCATCGCCCACCACGTGATCTTCCACGCCAACCGCGCAGGTCTCTCCCCAGGCGACCAAAGCGCCCTGTTCACCATCGCACGAGAGGCAGTCATGGGATCGCCCGACAACACCCCGACGTTCACCGACGGAACACCCGAAGTCACTGGCCTCGGGGCGTTTGAAACCGCCACGATTACCACATTCAAGGCGAAGGCCACACGGCTCCGGCACGCCTTGGTCGACCAGATCCGCGAGTCCGGGTACGCACGCGCGCACGACGTCGAAACCGCGCTGCGCACCGTGCCCCGCCACCTGTTCGTCCCCGACGCTCCCCTCGAAGACGCGTACGCCAACGCGCCGGTCGACATCAAGTACGGCCCTGACGGCGCGTCGATCTCCTGCGCCTCACAGCCCGGAGTCGTCGCGCTCATGTTGGACCAGTTGGAGGCCCGGCCCGGGGAACGCATCCTCGAACTCGGTGCCGGCACCGGCTACAACGCGGCTCTCCTCGCCCACCTGGTCGGCGAGACCGGCCACGTCACCACCATCGACGTCGACGACGACCTCGTGGAAGGAGCCCGCGTCCACCTGGCCACCGCCGGAATCACCAACGTGGAAGCGTTGACCCGCGACGGCGCGCTCGGGCACGCCGCAGGTGCGCCGTTCGATCGGATCATCGCCACCGTCGGCGCGCACGGCGTACCTCACGCGTGGCTCGACCAACTCGCCCCCGGCGGACGGCTCGTCGTGCCCCAGCGCCTCAAGGGCAGCGTGTCCCGCTCCATCGCCTACGAGCAGCGCGACGGCCGTTGGACCAGCGTCAGCAGCAGGATGAACACCTTCATGCCGCTGCGCAGGGGCATCGCCGACGACGACCGCCGCGTCATTCCCCTCGGCTTCGGCGGTGCGGTACGCCTCCAAGCCCCTGCCGGGCAGCCCATCGACGCCGAGGCCCTGGCCGGAGTCCTGGACCAGCCGCGCACCGAGGAGTGGACCGGCATGCTGGTCCGCGCGATGGAATCCCCCGAGTGGATGGAGCTGTTCGTCTCCTGTTCCCTCCCCGACGGCCTGTTTCGGATGCTGTTCCCCAAAGACGCCATGGGCAGCGTCCTGTCCGAGGACCCCTACCCTTCGTCCACCGCGGCCGTCGACAAGGGCGCCCTCACCTACCTCGCCCGGCGCCCGTCGCAGGAGAAGACCCCCGAGGGCGGCAAGCTCTGGGAGTTCGGCGTCATCGGCCACGGGCCCGGCAGCGACGAGCTCGCCGCGAACGTCGCCGAGACGATCCGCACCTGGGACCGCACCTACCGGGGGCGCGAAGCGTCCTTCGAAATCCGGCGCCTCGACGCACCCGCGATCGAGCAGCGCCCAGGGCTCTTCTGCATCGACACCCCACTGAACCGCATCATCGTCGACTGGCGATGACACGGGCTCGGACGTGATGGCGGTGGGGCCCGCGGACAAGCCGCCGGGCCCCACCGTCCCGCGCTCTCATCACCGCCTACAGAGGGGACACATGGACCCGAACGGCCCGACAGCACGGCGCTTCCCACTCGTTGCCCGGTTCCGGCCCGCCTGTCTGCCGCTGCCCGCCCGCGTGGGCGCACTGGTCGACCTGGCCCACAGGGCGGCAGAACGAAACGACCAAGGGTTGGCCTCCGCCTTCTACAACCAGTCCGCGCTCCTCGCCTCCGATCTCGGCCGCCCCGACCTGGCCCGGAGAATGTGCCACCGGCACGCCGACGCGTTTCTGAGGATGTGCCCACTGCCCGCCGCGAGTGCCATCCGAGGGCTGGAGCCCTTGGTCAACTGCGTTCGCCTGCAAATCCGCGCCGGCCACACCGACTACGGCCGCCGACGCCTCCTCGACCTGTACGAAGCCGTCGGCGCCGGGGTCGGCGTTGCCGTCGAAGGCATCACCGTGCCTGCCGACCTCACCCGAACCGTCGAGGACCGGCAGGAAGTCCGCGCGTGGTTGTGGCGTGTCCTCCTCACCGACGGCACGCGCGCCCTCACCACCGCAGGCCGCTGGCGTGAGGCCCTGGCGCACGTCCAACAGCATCGGGGCGTGGGCACACGGATGCTCGACGGACGCCAAGTCGCCGTCGTCGCGGCCCTCACCGATGACGATACGGAGCAGGCCGCGCGACTGCTCGCGGGCACGGCGCCTGGTGATCCGTGGGAGCAGGCGGTGACCGGCTGCCTGACCGCCCTCTGCCGTCGCGACGCGGGCCGGGACGTCGACGCCTCCCCGGCCGTTGTGGTGAACGCCTACTTGAGCCACGACCCCGACCCGGGGCTGACCCTCTTCGACATACGCCTCGGCCTCACCGCGCTCAATGCGGTCGCATCCATCGAGCAACCGGAAGGCCGCCGCCTGGTTGACGCTCTGCTCCACCGCACCACGGAAACGCAAGACGGCTACGCAGCCCGCGAGTTACTGGCCGACCATCTGTTCATCGCAGCCGTCACCGATCGCCAAACCCAGGAGTGCAAGAACCTGGTGCGTGCCTGTGGTCTCGACACAGGCGTCATACCGGAGGAACATCTCGACGGCCTCACCGCCGGCTTGAACTCCAGCGAAGGGGTCATCACCCGCTCTCTGACCGCGCGTCACCGTGACCTTCTCCTGGACGGATGAGATCGCGTAACAACGAGCGTTCGTCCGTCGAGTGAAGGGCTTTCCGTGGATTACGCCGCGTCCCCGCTCGTTCGCGACGACACACCGCAGGAGTCCCAAGTCTCCTGGTTGGCCGTACGTGGACACCTCAATGCGCAGCGGTTCGCCCTCACGGACGAAGTCCTCAGCGAGGCGGACGAACAGACCCGTCGATTGCGACTGCTCACCCGGCCTGGCTGGATCGCGAACGAGCCCGTGCCGCTGGAGACGGTGCGCCTGCTCCGCGACCCGGCGCCGCGTGGTCGTCCCGGACTGGACGGCACCGAGGCCGAGTTGGATGGTGTACGGCCGCGTCGTGACGACGGGACGACGATTCTGCGTTACTCCGAGGCCGTCGCCGAGTTGGCGCCGCCGCGCCTGTTCGAGAACCGCTCCTGTTACCGCCTGCTGGAGGTGGACACGGCTTCCGGATCACCCACGCTCACGTTCGGGTCGAGCAGCTACTTCGCAGGAGTGATCGACGTCTGCGAGGCGGCGGCCCACGAGTTCGCCGCAGCCTCCATATCGGCACCCTCCCGCGTGGGGACGCCGTTTCGGGATGCACTGGGCGACTCGACCGACCTGGCGCGTCGGCCCGTGACGACGGCGATCAGTACGTTGACGATTCGCCTCGACCGTCGGACGGTCGACGCCCAGTTCCTGGTGCACTGGCGCGACCCCGCCAAAGTCGCGAGCGGAGGCGGTCTCCACCAGGTCATGCCCGTTGGCGTGTTCCAGCCCTCCGACGACGCGACCTGGAACAAGGACAACGACTTCGACCTCTGGAAGGCCATCACGCGTGAACTCGCGGAGGAACTTCTCGGCAGGGCCGAGGACTACGGCAGCGACAAGGCTCCCATCGACTACCCGACGTGGCCCTTCTACGCCGACCTCACCCGAGCCCGCGACGATGGCCGGGTCGGGGCGTTCTGGCTGGGCCTGGGCATGGACCCTCTCACCTTCGTGACCGACATGCTGACCGCAGTCGTGATCGACGCCGACCTCTTCGACGACATGTTCGCGCAGGGGTCCCCTCGCAACAGCGAAGGACACGTGGTGCGGGTCGAGGACGGCACGGGCGCCGGCCTGGGCACGCCGTTCACCGAGCACCACGTCGAACGACTTCTGCATCGGGAGAGAATGCGGCCGGCCGGGGCCGCGCCGCTGGGCCTCGCCTGGTCCCACCGCAAACGGCTCCTGGGCAACTGACAGGCGTCGCTCCTCCACGACGACACCGAGAACGGTTGCGCGCCCCGCGCAGATCAAGACCGACCTGTGTGATCCTGCCGTCCGGTCCGAACATCCGGGTGCGGGTCGGTTGTATCTGGCCCGGGTACGCGGAACAACACGTCTCCCGCCGTAGTTGCTTCCGGGTACGAAGTTGCCGAGTGGTTGGAGGGGCATGCCGACTGGTGTCGCGGTGTGGCGGATGGACGGGGACGGCGCGCAGCGTTTGCAGCCCGCGATGATGCCGTTGGAGCAGGACCTCGAAGCAGTGATAGAGACGGACCCGGACATCCTCGGGGAGCGGTTGCTGGTGATCGGTCGTCAGGTGCGCACCACGCACGGCGGAGTGGTGGACCTGCTCGCGGTCGACGGCGAGGGCTCCGTCCACGTGATCGAGTTGAAGCGCGACCGCGGCGCCCGCGAAGTGGTCGCCCAGGTCTTGGACTACGCGTCATGGGTCTCGACCGTGTCGCACGCGGAGATCCTGCGAATCTTCGCGGACTACACCGAAGTGCCGGAGACTTTCGAGGCGGCCTTCGAGCGCCGGTTCGGCATCGGCGCCCCGCAGGAGTTGAACACCGCCCACCGCCTCACGGTGGTCGCGGCCCGCCTGGACGACGCCACCGAACGGATCCTGACCTACCTGGGCGACCTGGGCGTGCCGATCAACGCGGCGGCGTTCGAGTACTACGAGGACCGCGGCTCCCGCTACCTCGCCCGGACGATGCTCCGCGACGACACCGGGATGGAGACCGCTCCCCGAGCGCGCACGACCGCCACTCGTGAGCCGTGGAGCGGCGAGGACTGGTACTCCGCGCTGGGCGAGGACGGCACCCGCTCGTGGGACGACGGACGCCGGTTCGGCTTCGTCAGCGCCGGGGGCGGCACCTGGTTCTCGCAGGGATTGCGTCGACCCCGAATCGGCCACCGTGTGCACGTCTACATCCCGCGCGTCGGATACGTGGGGGTCGGCGAAGTCGC
>NZ_WWJX01000864.1 GCF_009865215.1 Streptomyces sp. SID3343
CCGAGGAATGCGCCGGGCTCGACAACGACCAAGTGCTCATTGTGCGCACCGGCGGGAACGGCATGCCGGACCTGGTCAAGGCATCCGAAGTCCACAAGGTGAACCCGCCGCGCTGACCCCTCCACAGCCGCACCCCCAACTCGGAACGGAAGCAACGTGACCAGCTCGCGACGTGGCCCGCGAAGCAGGATCCGCCATGCACGACTACCTCGTTGCGGCCGGACGCCGGGACAAGCTGTCCCCGACCCATCAAGCCGGTGTGATCTGGGACATGACGACCGCCCACACGATCGCCACTGATGACGAACGGCACTTGAATGCCTATGAAACGGACGTTCGCATGATCCGGCTCGCCACCGCGCTCCGCTACGCCGACACCCTGTCGACCGGACACCCGTTCGGCGCGCGAGTCGACGCGGTACAGCTCGCCGAGAACGTCAACACTCGCTTGCTGCGACTGCCCGCCGGACGGCGGACCGAGGGACTACGCCGGGTCGCTGCCGGCGAACTGGACCCCTCGGCGCGGTCAGTGGCGCGCAGATCGCTATCAACATGGCGCACAACGTGTACGGGCTCGCCGCGAAGTAACCCACATTCGCCCCGTCCGGTGGTTCCGGGGAAGCACCGGACGGGGTCTGCAAGGCACCGAAGCACGCTAGCGAAAGGTGGAACGAGCATGGCAAGCACGGTCACACCGAACGCCGTTGCGGGGGTTCATATCCCCGAAGCGGTACGCGCAAGGCTCACAGCACGTATCCGCGCGGACCGTCCCGAGATCGGCGCCGAACTCGCCGACCGCATCGTCACGGGAACCGGCGTGTTCCTCGCGGTCGGCGCGGCGAACCCGAATGCACGTACGACCCCCTCGGCCCTGGTCGACGTCGGGTGGCACGCGTGGGTCTCCACACCGCCGACTACGCCGAGCACTGCGCCAAGCTCGGCCGCTTCGTCCACCACGTGCCGGACACCGCGCCGCGCACGATGGCGGATGCTCGCGCCGAGGTCATCCTTACCACCGAGGTGATCAAGGCGGCCGGCTTCGAGGTCGATGCCGAACTGTGGGCGGTAGCCGCCGCGGATTGCTCGCAGTGCCATGCGGGATGCTCCGACAGTCCGTGATCCCACGTAGGTAAGGGGCGCCCCCGAACCGGAAAGCTCGGCGGGGGCACCCTGCTTTCGACCACTTCTCACGAAAGAGCGCCATACGATGCCCCGTCGCCACACGTGGACCGAACTACCCGAGACGGTTCGGGTCACGATCGAACAGCACACCGGACCCATCCGCGCGATTCGTACACCCGAGGCCGGCAAGAACTCGGAGTTTCTGGCGACCCTCCGAACCGACGCCGGCTCGGTGTTCTGCAAAGGAGTGCGCACGGATCGGCCGTACGCGTGGACACTGCGCAACGAAGCCGCCTTAGGCCCCTTCCTGCCCCCGCTACTCGCCCCCCGTCTGTTGTGGAGCATCGTGCGCGATGGGTGGCACATGCTCGGGTTCGAGCACGTACCCGAGCGGCACCCGTCGCTGTCGCCAACGTCGTACGACTTGAACAAGGTCGGCGACCTGGTCGCCACGATGGCCGAAGTCATGACCCCATGTCCGCCCGCCGCACTGCGCTCCATCGCCGACCGCTGGGGAAGCGCACCCGGTTGGGCAGCCGTCTACGCGAAGTCGCCCGACGACCTCGACCCTTGGGCACATGCGCACATCGGGGCACTTACGACGCTCGAACGGGGCGCGTTCCTTGGTGGGGACACCCTTGTGCACTCTGACCTTCACGCGGAGAACATGTTGGTTGAGGACGGTCACGTACGGGTGATCGATTGGGCATGGTCGGCGCGCGGAGCCGCATGGACCGACACGGCATACGTGGTCGTCCGACTCATGCACGCCGGGCACACGCCCCAAGCGGCCGAAGCGTGGGCATTGCATGCGCCGGCGTTCGCCAAAGCACCGGAACCCGTGATCACGGCGTTCGCCGCAAAGCTCTCCGGGATGTGGGAGTACCTAGCGCGCTCACCCAAGGCACGCGCGCATTCTCGGGCACTCGCCGACACCGCGCGTCGATGGGCTCAGTACCGACTCGACTAGCCGGCTCGCCCAGCCCCGTCCGGTCATCGCACGCCGGGCGGGGCTCCTTCGGACCGATCTTTGTTCAGTCACTCTCGTTCGGTCCGGCGCTGGAGGACACCCTCAACCCACCCGGCGCTCAAGGACATGCCGGCCCAACGCCACCCCAGCCGTCCGGCGTTTGAGGACACTCAGCCCGCCCCGCGCCAACGGCCATCCACGCGGCCCATCAGGATCCGCAGAGACTCACCGGGTGTACGCGCGAATGCGATACCGCAGGCCGGACGTCGACGGCCGCCAACCGGTGTCCTCCGTCACGGTCCACGTGGCGTCCGGTGTGGGGGCGTAGACGTCGCCGTCCACCGTCGCGTCCACCTCGGTCACCGAGAGCCGCGTGGCGTACGCCATCGCCGCGCGGTAGATCTCCCCGCCACCGATCACCCACGCCACCACCGGGGAGGTCCGCTCCGGCGACTCGGCCGCGAGTTCGAGCGCCCGCGCGATGGACTCGGCCCGCTCCGCGCCTTCGGCCGCCCACCCCGGATCGCGCGTCACGACGATGTTGCGCCGGCCGGACAGCGGCCGAAATCTCGGCGGCAGCGAATCCCAGGTCTTGCGCCCCATCACCACGGGATGACCGAGAGTGGTCGCCTTGAAATGCGCCATGTCCTCGGGCACTCGCCACGGAATCGCGTTGTCCGCGCCGATCACGCCATCGGACGTCTGCGCCCAGATCAGCCCGACGTTCACACCGCGACCGGAGCTTTGATCGCCGGGTGGTGCCGGTAGTCGAGCACTTCCACGTCGGAGTAGGCGTAGTCGAAGAGCGAGTCGGCCCGGCGCAGCCGCAGTTGCGGGAACGCGAACGGGGCGCGCGAGAGCTGCTCGGTCACCTGCTCGACGTGGTTGTCGTAGATGTGGCAGTCACCGCCGGTCCAGATGAAGTCGCCCGGTTCCAGGCCGACTTGCTGCGCGACCATGTGCGTGAGCAGGGCGTAGCCGGCGATGTTGAACGGGACACCGAGAAACAGGTCCGCGCTGCGCTGGTACAGCTGGCAGGAGAGCCTGCCGTCGGCGACGTGGAACTGGAAGAGCGCGTGACACGGGGCGAGCGCCATCTCGGGCAGTTCGGCGACGTTCCAGGCGGACACGATCATCCGGCGGGAGTCCGGGTCGCGGCGCAGCGTGTCGAGGACCCCGCTGATCTGGTCGATGTGCTTGCCGTCGGGGGTGGGCCACGAGCGCCACTGGACGCCGTAGACCGGACCGAGTTCGCCGTTCTCGTCGGCCCACTCGTCCCAGATGGTGACGTTGTTCTCGTTCAGCCAGGCGACGTTCGAATCGCCGCGCAGGAACCACAGCAGCTCGTACACGATGGACCTGAGGTGCACCTTTTTGGTGGTCACCAGCGGGAAACCCCGTGAGAGGTCGTAGCGCAGTTGGTGCCCGAAGACACTTCGGGTACCGGTGCCCGTCCGGTCGGCCTTGGCCGCCCCGGAGGTGAGCACCGACTTCAACAGGTCTTCGTACTGGGTGTCCGCCACAACCGTCGAGTCTACCGGTCGCCCGATCGCGCTCGTCCCGTGCCCGCGCGGCTGCTGCGGGGCGAGGCGGACACCGCCGCTCCGGCAAAGGAACCGGCGGGCGCTCTGCATCGGCGCCCCGAGCGCCCACCCGATCAGGCTGAACGACTGCCCTTCGCGCCGGCGTCTCCGGGGCTTGTCCTGAATTCCGGTTCCGGATCGTTCCAGATCGGCGGAGAGCCCGGGAGCATGCTCGTCTGCGACGGGCGCAGTCCGTCGAGAACGATGTGGAGATTGCGCTCCCACTGCCGGCTGCCCGCCTGTATGCCGAGGGTGCGCTCGCCGGTCGCAGCAGCGGCGAGCAGGAAGGGGACGTCCTGCCAGGCGATGTCCGTACGCATCGCGCCTGCTGCTTGGGCACCCTCGACCAGACGCCGAATCCGCGCTCGCAGGTCGCCGAGACGCTGGGTCAGGGCGTCTCCGCAGGCCCCGCCGAGCACCTCGTTCACGCCACAGCTCTCTGTGCGGAGTCGTACGTAACCTGCCGCGAACACACAGAACCCGTGCCAGGGGTCCGGGTCCTCCAGAGCTTGATCGGCCAGGTTGGCGATCTCGTCGAGGATCTCGTCGAGCACGGCGGCCAGGAGCGCCTCCAGGGAAGGAATGCGCCGGTAGAAGGTGCCGACACCCACGCCCGCCCGGCGGGCGATCTCGTGCGCGGATACTCCGACGCCGGTCTCGGCGACCGCGATTCTGGCGGCCTCCACCAGGCGAGCGACGTTGCGTCGCGCGTCGGCGCGCGGGCGACGCCCCGACTCGTCGACCAGCAGACGGTCCACCGTGCCGAGCGGTTGATTCATGAGCCGAAGCCTAACGTAACTGGACAGGTTCCGTCCGGTTCCGTTAGCGTTTTCAAACGGACAAGGTCTGTCCGCTTATGGATGGGGGTCTCCATGGAACGGGAGAAAATCCGGGTCGGCATCATCGGGGCGAGCCCCGGGCGGGGTTGGGCGGCTCGGGCGCATGTGCCCGCCTTGATGTCCTTGCCGGAGTTCAGCATCACCGCGGTCGGCACCAGTCGCCGTGAGAGCGCGGAAGCGGCGGCACGCGAGTTCGGCGCGGTACACGCTTTCACCGACGCCAGGCAACTTGCCGAGCATCCCGAGGTGGACCTGGTGGTCGTCACCGTGAAGGTTCCCGTGCACGCCGAACTGGTCGGGGCCGCCCTGGCAGCCGGCAAGCACGTGTACTGCGAGTGGCCGCTGGGCCGAACCTCCGACGAAGCGGACGCTCTCGCGAAGTCGGCCGAACGGGCGGGCGTGCATCACGTCGTCGGGCTACAGGCGCGGTATGCGCCTGCGATCGCCTACGCCCGCGAGTTGGTCGCCGCCGGTCACGTGGGACGCGTGACCGCGGCGACCGTTTACGCTGCCCGCGGCAAGGGCGCGAGGGAGCGGATACCGTCCTGGGCGGCCTACACCCTCGATCGCGACAACGGTGCCGGGACGCTCGAGGTCGCGGGTGGGCATACGCTCGACGCGCTGCAGTACGTGCTCGGCGACATCAGCGACCTCTCCGCCACCTTGTCTGTCCGGCAACCCGTCTACACCCTCGCCGAAACCGGTGCCTCGGTCGAGGCGACCGGTCCCGACCACCTCCTTCTCAACGCGACCCTCACCAGCGGCGCCGTGGTCTCGGCTCATATCCACGATGCCAAGGTCACGGATGCCCGGACCCGACTCGAAATCTCCGGCACCGAGGGAGACTTGGCCATCGTGTCGACCGAAGCGGGTGGTCCGGCGGGCATCCAGATCGGCGAACTGCGCCTGCTGGGGACAGGTGTTTCGGGAGACACCTATCAGGAGTTGCCCATTCCCGCCCGGTACCGCCGGACCTCAGGGATCGCTCCGGGGGCGGAGGGCTTCAACATCGCTCGGATGTATGCCCGGCTGGCCGTCGATCTCGGCACTGGCGCACACGGCGTCCCGGACTTCCACGCCGGCCTACGGCTGCACCGCCTCCTCGACGCGATCAAGCTCTCCGCGGAGACGGGCGCTCGACAGTCCATGGGCTGACCGGCCGAGATCAGCGAACAGCCCCGGCAGGGTCGCGCCGATTGTCCATGTCCAGACGGAACGTGCCGTACGAGTTACTGTTCGACCGGAACACGGCGGTCGGCCCGCACCGGTCCTCCGCGTTGAGCCTCGATCGGCCCGACGACGCGCCGGGGGCCAGGAAAACGAGGCGCCGGGCGCCGGGAACCGGGAGCGCCCAACGGCGGGAAGCCACCCTGGTCACCTTGCCGCCGGTGTCGTCCGAGCCAGGACTCCGGGGCGGGGCCCGTCCGGGCGAAGGCGTGCCCCGGCTTCGGCGGAGCAGTCGCAACCGTCCGGCGCGCCAGGTGTGTTCAGCGACGCTCGGCGGCGGGTTCGGGCAGCGGGTGCAGCTCGGTGGTGTGGGCGTCGAGGTCGGTGAGCGTGTGGCGTGCGGTGAGCAGGACCGGATGGGCCTCGCTGCCGGGCAGGACGGACCCGACCTGGTCGCCGGAGGAGACGTCGTCCAGCACGATCAGCACGCGATGCCCGGCGTCGGCGAGGGCGGTCAACACGGCGCGCACCGCTGCCGTGCGGGCCGGGGCATCCGCCGGGATCGCCTC
This sequence comes from Streptomyces sp. SID3343, assembly GCF_009865215.1. Lineage (GTDB taxonomy): Bacteria > Actinomycetota > Actinomycetes > Streptomycetales > Streptomycetaceae > Embleya. The sequence continues at coordinate 6,251 of NZ_WWJX01000864.1, forward strand.
GTCGGGGACCCCTAGGCTCCCGAGCAGTCGCGCGGTGATCGCGTCCGGGCCCGGGTGATCCCCCGCGCCGTGCCCGTGCAGGGCGACGAAGACGGCGCCGCCGGTGAACCAGCCGGCGGCGACCAGGTCGTGCGCCACCTTCAGGGCGAGTGCCGACTTGCCCACCCCGGTCGCGCCCGTCACCACCGAGACCACGCGGCCGTTGAGGCTGCCGTCGGGCGTGAGCGGCGCGAAGACGTACGCGGCGTGGGCGAGTTCACCATCGCGACCGGTGAACACCGCCGGGCCGGCCGGCAGTCCGCGCACCGCGTCGGCGGCGTCCCTCGGCAGCCGCACCGTGATGTTTCGGCCCTGCACCACGACCGAGAGCGTGCCGCCGGGAAACACGTGCGCCGCGTTCCCGCCCGAGCGCCTCATCCTCGTTGCGAACCGTCCCCGCCACCACGCCATTCCTCATCCTCCCAGACCGGCGCACCCGTCGTCGGGTCGTCACGGTGTCCGGGGCCCGTGGGCAGCAGGGCCCGAAGTGGCGGGGGTGCGGCCCGGTGGCCGGACGGGGGGCCGGGCACCGGGCCGCACGAGGCGCCGGCCACGGGGGTCGCCGACGCACACAACGACAACGATCCACCGCCCGGAGAGTGACGCGCAAGCCCACCCCGCCGACGTGTTCGGCACGTCGTGGCGCGCGGTGGTCGTGGTCGACCTGCCGGTCGCCGCCGCCCGCCCTCGGCGCAACACGCCCTGTTCACGGCCGGTTTGCTGCCCGCGCAACCAACCACGTACCCCTCGACCACGTGCCCCGCGACCGTGCTCCCCGAGACCGTGCTCCCCGCGACCGCGCTCGCCACGTGGGCGATGACAGCGCGCCAACACCCCCGCACCGAGAGCGAATCGGCCGATCCAGCGGTCCGCGGCCACGTCCGGACCAGTGCGAACGAAAGGCTCGGGTGGCGACCCGAGAGCCGCCGGGCAATGACCCGGGCACCCCAACGCCCCTTACCCAAAAGGCAGTTCATCATACGAAGTAGTGGGCGGGGCGGACCGCCGGTGCGCACGTACGCCTCCGGCGTGGGAGGGCGGCGGCCGGCTTCGGTTGCCGACGTACCGATGTAACTTATATAACTGGTTACATGGCATTGGGTTGGAAGCTGGTCATCGACAGCACGAACGCATCCGCACTCGCGGACTTCTGGGCCGCGGCCCTGGAGTACGAGGTGGAGGACCCCGGCGCTCTCATCGAGCACCTGCTGGCCGCCGGTCGGATCGGCGAGGAGGCGATCACCGAGCACGACGGCCGTAAGACCTTCCGCGGCTACGCCGGGATCCGCCACCCCGAAGACCCGTTCGACGAGACCAGCGGTGTCGGCCGCGGCCGACGAATGCTCTTCCAGGACGTGCCCGAGGGCAAGTCCGGCAAGAACCGCCTGCACGTCGACATCCACAGCGAGCCCGGCGGCCTCGACGCCCTGGTGGCCCGGCTGGAAGGTCTGGGGGCCACGCCCGTTCGCGAGGTCGACCAAGGGCCCGCCGGGCACTGGTGGATCATGCGGGACCCGGAAGGAAACGAGTTCTGCGCGGCGTGAACCGCGCGCCGTACCGCCGCCGCGTCGACCCGATCGGGGCCGATACGGCGGCGGCACACGTACCGCCTACCCCACACCCGCCAACTGCCGATCACTCGATCCCGGCGACCCGGTCTCGGCCGGGTGCGCGGCGGTACGCGGAATCGCCGCCGCCGTGATCGCCGCCGCGAGCGCGGCGGCCGCGGCGAGCCCGAACACGATGCGATACGCGTCGAGCGAGGCGTGGACGGCGCCCCCCGCCGTCCCCGTCACGGTCGTCAGCACGACCGCGACCACCGTGCTGCACAGCGCCTGACCGATCGTCCGCATGAGCACGTTCAGACCCGTCGCCGCCGCCGTCTGTTCCTGCGGTACCGCTTGGAGCACCAGCGTCGGCAGTGCCGAATACACCAGCCCGGTGCCCACCGAGCACAACGTCGCCCCGGCCACGATCATCCACATCTGTTCGCTCGTGAACACCCGCACCGCGTAAGCCCCGGCGATCACCAGCGCACCCGCCGTCAACGTCGACCGCGCACCGCGCGCCGCGGACAACCGCGCCGACACCGGCGACATCGCCACCATCGTCAGCCCACCGGGCAGCAGGCACAGGCTCGCCACCAACGCCGACGCACCCAGGCCGTAGCCGGTCGCCTCGGGCGCCTGGATCAACTGCACGGTCGCGAGCCAGTTCGCGTAGAACGCGAACCCGGTCGCCAGCGCCGCCACGTGCGGCAGCAGCACCGTACGGCGCGCCGCCAGGCGCAGATCCACGAGCGGTTCGCGAACGCGCATCTGGTGACGGCCCCACACCAGCAACACGAGCACACCGGCGGCGCCGATCCCGGGCACCACCGGGCTCGTCCATCCCCAATCGGTGCCCTTGGACAACGCCAACAGCACCCCGACCAGACCGGTGGTGAGCAGCAACGCGCCCACGATGTCGAAACGACCGGGTGTACGCGGGCGGGTCGACTGCGGTATCACCCACCACGAGATCGCGGCGCCGAACGCGCCCAGTCCCGTCGTGACCCAGAACAGCGCGTGCCAGTCGGCGTGTTGCACCACGATCGACGCCAACGGCAGACCGACCGCCGCACCGATTCCCACCGTCGAACTCATCAGCGCGACCGCCGACCCGACCCGGTGCGGCGGCAGTTCGTCACGCAGGATGCTCGTCGCGAGCGGCACCACCGCGGCCGCCGTGCCCTGCAGGGCCCGCGCGGTGATCAGGATCCCGATGTCGGACGTCAGCGCGCACAGCGCCGACCCGATGGTCATCACCACGAGCGCGCCGACGAGGATGCGCCGCTTGCCGTACATGTCGCCGGCGCGCCCCAGGATCGGGTTGAGCACCGCACCGGACAGCAGCGTCGTGGTCAGCATCCAACTCACCGTCCCGGGGGACGCCCCGGTGTCGGCCGGCAGATCGGGCAGCAGCGGCACGATCACCGTCTGCATGAGCGCCATGAGCGTCCCGCCGAAGGCCAGGGTCGGCACGATCAGGCAGGAACGAAATCCGGACGACGGTACTGCACTTGCCACGCTGAAACTCCGAGGTACAGGGGCCGCCAATTCGATCTGACAGCCCGTCAGGTCAGTTGTGTCACGATCTCGGGGCCGGCGCCGCCACACGTGACGGAGGTCGCAGGCGATCGGCGTCACCACCGGACGGACGTGTCGGGCCCCTCGTTCGGCGGACGTCGTCGGTGCTCTCGACGCGTGTCCGGCGGCCACGCGAGCGGGCGCGGTGGGGCCGCGAACTTCCGCCGCGCGGGCGCGGACACGACTCTCGGCGGTGCCGCGGCCGCGGTATCGCACGAGGCCACGCCGCAACCGTCCCCGGCCGCGCCACGGTGAGCCGCGTTTATCCCGGGGTGGTTCCCGGTACCTGCTCCACTGTTTGTCGGCGGCTATACGCGGTATCCGCGAGGAAGGACGGCCCGGTCATGCTCAGCGCTCGCGGCATTCTTCAGGAGATCCACCGAAACGACGAGGCGTTCCGCCTGTTCTGCAGTATCGCCGCCAAGGGCGAGAACCAGGGGGGCTGGGAGAACGGGCGGATCGCCGCCTTGGTCGCGGACCCGGAACTGGCCCCCAAGATCGCGCGGCACGGCGCCGACGAGGACAAGCACGGACGGATCTTCAACGCGATGTTGCACCGTCGCGGGCTCGATCCGGTCGACGTCCCGCCGGAGGCCGACTACTGCATGCTGCTCGAACGTCAGGGCATCGGCCTCGCGCACGACCGGCTGCGCCGCGACGAGCCGATGACCGAGGCCGACATCGTCGAATACCTCGTGCACAGCCGCGTCACCGAGCAGCGTGCCGCCGAGGACATGCGGATGCTGCACCGTTGCCTCGGCGACGAGCCCGACGTCGGCCGCGGCCTGCGGATGATCTGCGACGACGAGGAGAACCACCTCGCCTATTGCCACGAAGAGCTGCTGCGGCTGTCGGCTCGCGGCGACGAGGCCGGCATCGGGCGAGCACTGCGCAAGGTGGCCCGCGCCGAGATCAAGGTGAACCGCGACGTGAGTCTCGCGGTGATGGAGCGCATGGGCCGCCTGCTCGACTGGTCGCGGGGTCGGCGGTTGACGCTGAAGGCCGGTATCCACGCGGTGTACGCGTACGACCGGCTGTGGGGCACCCGCCGCATGGTCAGACTGCGACCGCCGAAGCGGGTCGACGCCTTGGGCCCGAAACCCGCCGCGCCGCACCGGGCGGCGTAGCATCGCACCGCGCGCCCACGGACGAGGGCAGCGCACGGCGTGGCCGGGGGCGGGGGTCGCTTGCCGCGGCCTCACGGTCGGGTCACCGGTGTGCGGACGCTCGGACGACCCGTATGCGTTCGACCCCGAGCAGGCCGGTGAGCGGCACCTGGGCAATGGTCTGCTGCGGGCTCACCACGAGCCTCTCGGCGCGGATTCGCTCCAGCAGGTGTTCGGCCAGTGGCACGACCAGGTGTCGGCCCCAACAGCGTTCGTTGGCATGGCCGAAGGGAAAGTAGCCCGGATGGTCGTCGGCGTCGAGGTCGATCCAGCGCTCGGGTCGGAACTCGTCCGGCTCGACCCACCGGTTCGGGTCGCGGTGGCTCAGCAACGGAAGCAGCAGGACGTCGTCGTGCGGACCGATCCGCGAGTCCAGGGCGGGAAACTCCGGGGACGCCACGCGCAGGATGTTCCACGACGGGGGCAGCAACCGCAGCGCCTCCAGCACGATGTGCCGGTTCGACGCGTCGGCGTCGAAAGGCGAGCCCAGCCAGAGCGCGTTGGCGACCAGCGCCGACACGCCCAGGCACACCGGCGCCGCGACCCGTCGGTACAGGCCCGCGGCGTAGCGCCGACGGCCGCGCTCCGCGGCGGCGGTGTCGGTCAGCGCCGCCAACCGGGACACCGCCGCGC
>NZ_WWJX01000865.1 GCF_009865215.1 Streptomyces sp. SID3343
GCAGCTCACCGTGCACGGCCGCGACGCCGGCGGTCTGCTGCCGCTGCTCGACGGCGACGCGGTGCGCGCGTGGGCCGAGCAACTCCTGTCCCCCTTGCGCACGCACGACGCGGGCGGGCGCGGCGACTTGGTCGTATCGCTGCGCGCGTGGCTCGCGCGCCACGGCCAATGGGACGCGGCCGCCGGCGACCTGGGCGTGCACCGGCACACCCTGCGCTACCGCGTCCGCCGGGCCGAGGAGATCCTCGGTCGCACCCTGGACGATCCGGACACCCGCGCCGAGCTGTGGCTCGCGCTGCGCGAAGCCTCCGAGGACAAGTCGTAGCGCTACGGCTCACCGATTGGCCGGGATGGACAAAAACCCCGACGGGCGATCCCTTTACCGTGGAACCACCGGGATCATCGACGCCCGTTGACGGAGAAGGAGCAGCAGTGACCACCACGCACGCGTTCTGGCTGGCCGGCCGCAAGGCCACCGGCGAGACGTCCTTCGACGTCACCAACTCGTACGACGGCAGAGTGGTGGGCGCGGTCTCCGAGCCCACCGACGCGCAGATCGAGGAAGCCGTCGCCGCCGCGCACGCGTCGGTCGGCGAGTTCGCCGCGCTGCCCGCGTTCAAGCGCGCCGAGGCCCTCGCGCACGTCGCCACTCGGCTCGGCGAGCGCACCGAGGAGATCGCGCAGCTGATCACCGCGGAGAACGGCAAGCCGATCAAGTGGGCCCGCGGCGAGGTGGGCCGCGCGGTCTCGGTGTTCCGCTGGGCGGCCGAGGAAGCCCGTCGGTTCAACGGTGAGGGCATGCGCCTGGACACCGACGCGGGCGGCACCGGCCGCTACGCGCTGGTGCGCCGCATCCCCAAGGGCGTCGTGCTGGGCATCGCGCCGTTCAACTTCCCGCTGAACCTGGTCGCGCACAAGGTCGCCCCGGCGATCGCGGTGGGCGCCCCGATCATCCTCAAGCCCGCCCCGGCCACTCCGCTGTCCGCGCTCGTGCTCGGCGAGATCCTGGCCGAGACCGACCTGCCGGTCGGCTCGTGGAGCGTGCTGCCCGTCCCCAACGACCGGATGCCGGCCCTCGTGCAGGACCCGCGCCTGCCGGTCGTCTCGTTCACCGGCTCGGGCCCGGTCGGCTGGTCGATCCAGGACTCGGTGCCGCGCAAGCACGTGACCCTTGAACTGGGCGGCAACGCCGCTGCGGCCGTGCTCGCCGACTGGTCCTCCGACGAGGACCTGGAGTGGGCCGCGCAGCGCATCGCGACCTTCTCCAACTACCAGGGCGGCCAGTCCTGCATCTCGGTGCAGCGGGTGATCGCCGACGGATCCGTGTACGACCGCCTGGTCGAGAAGATCGTCGCCAAGGTCGCCGCGCAGGTCACCGGCGACCCGCGCGACGACAGCGTCGACGTGGGCCCGCTGGTCAGCGAGGCCGCCGCGATCCGCGTCGAGTCCTGGGTGGACGAGGCCGTCAAGGCGGGCGCCGAGGTGCTCACCGGCGGCACCCGCGAGGGCGCGACCTACGCGCCGACCGTGCTCAGCGAGGTCCCGGCCGGCGTCACCATCGCGTGCGAAGAGGTCTTCGGCCCGGTCCTGACGCTGACCCGGGTGGACGGCGTCGACGAGGCGTTCGCCGCGATCAACGCGTCGGAGTTCGGCCTTCAGGCGGGCGTGTTCACGCACGACATCCAGACCGCGTTCCGGGCCCAGCGCGAGCTGGAGGTGGGCGGCGTGATCATCGGCGACGCCCCGTCCTACCGCGCCGACCAGATGCCCTACGGCGGCGCCAAGAACTCCGGCGTCGGCCGCGAAGGCGTCGCGTACGCGATGGTCGACTTCACGTACGAGCGCGTCATGGTGCTGACGGGGCTCGCCCTGTAGGACACCTTCCTCGACGAGGGGCCCGGCCGCCTGGGGTGGTTCGCCGGGCCCTTTCGCACGTCCGGCGGGGTGCGCCCCACCACCCGGGCGGGGGTGAACTCTGGACAAACGGCCGTCACGCGGCATTCAGTGGACGTGCACGGGCAGGTAACACCGGCCGGTAACAACGTCCGGTTCCGCTGCGAGTCCGCGAGGAGTCCGCCATGCCCCCTGTCAGCGAACGCGAAGCCCGTAAGGTCGCCGAGGAAGCCCGGCAACAGGACTGGGACAAGCCGAGTTTCGCCAAGGAGCTGTTCCTCGGCCGCTTCCGGCTCGACCTGGTCCACCCGCACCCGCAGGCCGGCGCCGAGGAGATCCGCCGCGGCGAGGAGTTCCTGGCGATCCTGCGCGAGTTCCTCACCACACGTGTGGACCCCACCGTGATCGAGCGCGACGCGCGCATCCCCGACGACGTGATCAAGGGCCTCGCCGAGATCGGCGCGCTCGGGATGAAGATCGACACCGAGTACGGCGGCCTGGGACTGAGCCAGCTGTACTACAACAAGGCCCTCGTCCTGGTCGGCTCGGTCAACGCGGCGCTGGGCGCGCTGCTGTCGGCGCACCAGTCGATCGGTGTGCCGCAGCCGGTCAAGATGTTCGGCACCGACGCCCAAAAGCGTGAGTTCCTGCCGCGTTGCGTGCGTGAGGTCAGCGCGTTCCTGCTGACCGAGCCCGACGTCGGCTCCGACCCGGCGCGGCTGGCCACCGCCGCGGTGCCCAGCGAGGACGGCGAGTCGTACACGCTCGACGGCGTGAAGCTGTGGACCACCAACGGCGTGGTCGCGGGCCTGCTCGTGGTGATGGCCCGAGTGCCCGAGGCCGAGGGCCGGCGCGGCGGCATCACCGCGTTCGTGGTGGACGCGGACAGCCCCGGGATCACCGTGGAGAACCGCAACGCGTTCATGGGCCTGCGCGGCATCGAGAACGGCGTCACCCGCTTCCACAACGTCACGGTGCCCGCCGCGAACCGGATCGGCGCCGAGGGCGCGGGCCTGAAGATCGCACTGACCACGCTCAACACCGGCCGACTCTCGCTGCCCGCGATGTGCGCGGGAGCCGCCAAGTGGTCGCTCAAGATCGCCCGCGAGTGGGCGGGGGAGCGCGAGCAGTGGGGCCGCCCGATCGCCGGTCACGAGGCGGTCGCGGGCAAGATCGCCTACATCGCGGCAAGCGCGTTCGCCCTGGAGGCGGTCCTGGAGTTGACCGCGCGGATGGCCGACGAGGACCGGCGCGACATCCGGATCGAGGCCGCGCTCGCGAAGCTGTACGCGTCCGAGGTGGGCTGGACGGTCAGCGACGAACTCGTCCAGATCCGCGGCGGTCGCGGCTACGAGACGGCCGCCTCGCTCCGAGCCCGCGGCGAACGCGGCGTGCCCGCCGAGCAGATGCTGCGCGACATGCGGATCAACCGGATCTTCGAGGGCTCGACCGAGATCATGCACCTGCTGATCGCGCGCGAGGCGGTGGACGCGCACCTCGCCGTGGCCGGCGACATCATCGACCCCGACGCCGACCTCAAGGCCAAGGGCAAGGCCGCCGCGGACGCGGGCGTCTTCTACGCCAAGTGGCTGCCCAAGCTGGTCGCGGGCAAGGGCCAGGTACCCACGTCCTACCGCGAGTTCGCCCCCGCGGGCGGCCCGAGCCTGGCGCCGCACCTGCGCTTCGTCGAACGCGCGTCGCGCCGGCTCGCGCGGTCCACGTTCTACGGCATGGCCCGCTGGCAGGGCGCGATGGAACGCAAGCAGGGCTTCCTGGGCCGCATCGTCGACATCGGCGCCGAACTGTTCGCGATGAGCGCGGTGTGCGTGCGGGCCGACATGCTGCGCCGACAGGACGAGGAGCGGGGACGGGCCGCGTACGAACTGGCCGACCTGTTCTGCCGGCAGGCCCGGGTACGGGTCGAGGAACTGTTCGGGCGACTGTGGACCAACACCGACGACCTCGACGTGCGCGCGGTCGAGAGCGTCCTCGCGGGTCACCACCTGTGGTTGGAGGAGGGCGTCTTGGACCCGTCCACCGACGGCCCCTGGATCGCCGACGCGACGCCCGGGCCCTCCAAAGTGGAGAACGTGCACCGACCGGTGGGCTGACCACCGGGCCGGCGGGCGGCCGAGGGAGGCCCGCCCGCCGGCCCGCGCGGGTCGCGGCCGGCCGGGCCGCGCGAATCGGGTGACCTGTGCTCCCGAGCCCCGGAGGCCGGGACACAATGGTCCGATGGACTCCCTGGCCGATCCGTACGCGCCCTTCGCCGCCCCCGACCAGCCGACCGCCCGGCGGGACGTCGTCCTGCTCGGATCCACCGGCTCCATCGGGACGCAGACCATCGACGTCGCCCGCGCCCACCCGGAGCTGTTCCGCATCGTGGGCCTGTCCGCCGGCGGCGGACGCGTGGACGAGCTCGCGCGGCAGGCACTCGAACTCGATGTCGAGGTCGTCGCGGTCGCGAAGGCGTCGGCCGCGCAGGACCTCCAGCTCGCCTTCTACGCCGAGGCGCAAAAGCGCGGCTTCGCCAAGGGGCGGTTCAAGCTGCCGAAGATCCTCGCCGGCCCCACCGCCGCGACCGAACTCGCCGCCTACCCGTGCGACGTCGTGCTCAACGGCATCACCGGCTCGATCGGCCTCGCCCCCACCCTCGCCGCGCTCACCGCCGGCCGCACGCTCGCGCTCGCCAACAAGGAGTCGCTGATCGTCGGCGGCCCGCTGGTCAAGGCGATCGCCAAGCCCGGCCAGATCGTGCCCGTCGACTCCGAACACTCCGCGCTCATCCAGGCCCTGCGCGGCGGCCGGGCCGACCAGGTCAAGCGCCTCGTGGTGACCGCGAGCGGCGGCCCCTTCCGCGGCCGCAAGCGGGCCGACCTCGTCGACGTCACGCCCGCGCAGGCCGCCGCCCACCCCACGTGGGACATGGGCCCGGTGATCACCATCAACTCGGCCACCCTGGTCAACAAGGGCCTGGAGGTGATCGAGGCGCACCTGCTCTACGACATCCCGTTCGACCGGATCGACGTCGTCGTGCACCCGCAGTCGATCGTGCACTCGATGGTCGAGTTCGTGGACGGCTCGACCCTGGCCCAGGCGTCCCCGCCGGACATGCGGTTGCCGATCGCACTGGGCCTGTCCTGGCCCGATCGAGTGCCGGGCGTCGCGGCGGGCTGCGACTGGACCAAGGCGTCGACGTGGGAGTTCTTCCCGCTCGACCACGAGGCGTTTCCCGCAGTGGGTCTGGCCTGCGACGCGGGCCGCGCCGGCGGCACCGCACCGGCCGTGTTCAACGCGGCGAACGAGGAGTGCGTCGACGCCTTCGTCGCGGGACACCTGGGGTTCAACGGCATCACCGACACGGTCGCCGAGGTCGTGGGCGAGCATGATGTACGAGGGGACGGCAACCGGCTGACCCTGGACGACGTCCTCGACGCGGAGGACTGGGCGCGCCGGCGGGCACGCGAGATCATCGCCCACCAAGGAGAAACCCGTTGACCCTGTTCATGACGATCCTCGGCATCGTCGTCTTTGTCGTGGGCCTGCTGTTCTCCATCGCCTGGCACGAGGCGGGCCACCTGATCACCGGAAAGATGTTCGGTGTGCGGGTCCCGCAGTACATGGTCGGCTTCGGCAAGACCCTGTGGTCCAAGAAGATCGGCGAGACCGAATACGGCCTCAAGGCCATCCCCGCCGGCGGCTACTGCCGGCTGATCGGGATGTTCCCGCCGGACGCGACCGGCAAGGTCCAGGCCCGCAGCACGTCGCCGTGGCGCAGCATGATCGAGGACGCCCGCGAGGCGTCCTACGAGGAGGTCGGTCCCGGCGACGAGGACCGGATGTTCTACCAGCGCAAGCCCTGGCAGCGCACGATCATCATGTTCGCCGGCCCGTTCATGAACCTGATCCTGGCCGTCGCGCTGTTCGCGGTGTATCTGATGGGCTTCGGGATCAGCGAGACCACCTCGACCGTGAGCATCGTCTCCGAGTGCGTGGTCTCGGCCGACGCCAAGACCGACAAGTGCCCCGAGGGCGCCAAGGCCGCCCCCGGCAAGGCCGCCGGACTGCTGCCCGGCGACCGCGTCGTGTCCTTCAACGGTCAGCGGATCGACGACTACGACAAGCTCCAGGGCCTGATCCGCAAGTCGTCCGGTGAGGTCACCATGGTGGTGGACCGCAAGGGGCAGCAGCTCACGCTGAAGCCGGTGCTGGAACAGAACAAAGTGATCAAGTTGGACGGCAACGGCATGCCGGTCAAGGGCGAATACGTCACCACGGGCTTCCTGGGAATCACACCCGCGAGCGGCATCCAGCGGCAGAGCGCGTCCGAGTCCGTGGACTACCTGGGCGACAGGCTCGACGACGCCGTACACGGCCTGCTGCGCATCCCGCAGAAGGTGCCCGCCCTGTGGGGCGCGGCCTTCCAGGGCGACGAGCGCGACCAGGACTCGCCGGTGGGTGTGGTCGGTGCCGCGCGGGTGGGTGGCGAGATCGCCGCGCTCGACATTCCCCCATCGCAGCGCGTGGGGATCATGATCTTCCTGGTGGCCGGGTTCAACCTGTCGCTCTTCCTGTTCAACATGCTGCCGCTGCTCCCGCTCGACGGCGGCCACGTCGTCGGCGCGTGGTGGGAATCCCTGCGCCGGGGCATCGCGAGCCTGCGCAAGAAGCCCGACCCGGGTCCCTTCGACGTCGCCAAGCTGATGCCGCTGGCCTACGTCGTGGCGCTCGTCTTCATCGCGTTCACCGGACTCGTCCTGATCGCGGATCTGATCAATCCGGTGAAGCTGACTTGATGTCAGACAAATAGCGCGTTCGGCCCGCTCCGTGCTCACCCTGTGTCGATCCGACAACAGGTGGGTCGGAGTGGGCGGGGGCGCGCTCGCCGGAGCATCCGGTGGCGTAGCGTTGAGCACGACCAACCGCGCCGACCCACGGGACTAAAGCGAAGATGACCGCGATCCAGCTCGGAATGCCGTCCGTACCTGCCCGGCCCCTCACGCCGCGCCGCAAGTCACGGCAGATCATGGTCGGCAACGTGGCCGTCGGCGGAGACGCCCCGGTGTCGGTGCAGTCCATGACCACCACCCTCACGTCCGACGTCAACGCCACGCTCCAGCAGATCGCCGAGCTCACCGCCTCCGGCTGCCAGATCGTCCGCGTGGCCGTCCCCTCGCAGGACGACGCCGACGCCCTCCCGGCGATCGCGCGCAAGTCGCAGATCCCGGTGATCGCCGACATCCACTTCCAGCCCAAGTACGTCTTCGCGGCCATCGACGCCGGCTGCGCGGCGGTGCGGGTGAACCCGGGCAACATCAAGCAGTTCGACGACAAGATCGCCGAGATCGCCAAGGCCGCCTCCGCCGCCGGCACCCCGATCCGGATCGGCGTCAACGCCGGGTCGCTGGACAAGCGCCTGCTGGAGAAGCACGGCAAGGCCACCCCCGAGGCGCTCGTGGAGTCCGCGCTGTGGGAGTGCTCGCTGTTCGAGGAGCACGACTTCCGCGACATCAAAATCTCGGTCAAGCACAACGACCCGGTCGTGATGATCGAGGCGTACCGCCTCCTCGCCGAGCGCTGCGACTACCCGCTCCACCTCGGCGTCACCGAGGCCGGGCCCGCATTCCAGGGCACCATCAAGTCCGCCGTCGCCTTCGGCGCGCTGCTCGCCCAGGGCATCGGCGACACCATCCGCGTATCGCTGTCCGCGCCGCCGGTCGAGGAGATCAAGGTCGGCAACCAGATCCTGGAGTCGCTCGGCCTGCGCCAACGCGGCCTGGAGATCGTCTCGTGCCCGTCCTGCGGGCGCGCCCAGGTGGACGTGTACAAGCTCGCCGAACAGGTCACCGCGGGCCTGGACGGGCTCAAGGTGCCGCTGCGCGTCGCGGTCATGGGCTGCGTCGTCAACGGCCCCGGCGAGGCCCGCGAGGCCGACCTGGGCGTCGCTTCCGGCAACGGCAAGGGTCAGATCTTCGTCAAGGGCGAGGTGATCAAGACCGTGCCCGAGTCGAAGATCGTCGAGACCCTGATCGAGGAAGCGCTCAAGCTCGCCGAGCAGATGCAGGCCGACGGCGTGATCAGCGGCGACCCGATCGTCGACATCGCCTGACCCGACCGACCCGGTCGGCGCAACCGGCACGACCTTTCCGGCAACCGCCGCACTCCGGCCGGTCGTCGCACGGCGTCGCCCCGTCGGAGCAGTGCACTGGTCCTCCCGGGTGACAGATCGTTGATATCCCCCTACTCCCGGTCGTTCGCCCCGATCATCGACAGGTGATCGGGGCATCGCCCCGGGGGAGGGGGCGCCGCGCGTGCGACGCATCGTCGTGGCCGCACTGGCCCTCGCGGGCATGCTCGCGGGAGCCGCCGCAGGTCCCGCGACCGGATCCCTGGCCGCGCCGGCCGGCCACGGCGTTCGGGTCTGGCCCGACATCGCGTGGGGCGCGTGTCCCGACGACATCGGGCCCGGGGTGCGCTGCGGCACCCTGGAGGTACCGCTCGACCACGACCACCCCGAGGGCCCCACCACCACGCTGGCCCTCTCGCTCGCCCCGGCGCAGAGCGCCGAGCGGCGCGGCACGATCGTGGTCAACCCCGGCGGCCCCGGCGGCGGCGGGATGTGGCTGGCCGGCCCGGCCCAACGCGAACTCCCGCAACGGGTGCGGGAGTTGTACGACTTCGTCGGCGTCGACCCGCGTGGCAACCACCACAGCGACCCGATCACGTGCGTCGACGAGAGCTACGACAAGGCCCCCAGGCCCGACCCCGTGCCGGTGACCGAGCACGACGAACAGCGTCTGGTCGAGCGTGCCCGCGGCTATGCCCGAGGCTGCGCCGAACACGCGGGGGAGTTGCTGCCGCACCTGGGCACCCTGGAGAACGCGCGCGACCTCGACCTGGTCCGCGCGGCGTTGGGCGAGTCGCGGATCGGCTTCATCGGCTGGTCCTACGGCACCTACCTGGGCGCCGTGTACGGGCAGCTGTTCCCCGAGCGGGTCGACCGGATGATCCTGGACAGCGTCGTCGACCCGAGCCCGGACCAGATCTGGTATCGGGCCAACCTGCGCCAGGACGTGGCGTTCCAGGCTCGCTGGCGCGACTTCGCGGCGGCGATGGGGCCCGACGTCGACGACGTCTTCACGCGCGTACTCGCCGGCGTGCGGGCGCGGCCCGCCGGCGGCACGGTGGGGCCGGCCGAACTGTACGACCTGGCCGGCAGGACGCTGTACGGCTCCTCGATGTGGGCCGACTTCGCCAAGGCCCTGCGGGCGTACGACCAAGGCGACGTCGCGCCGCTCGCCGCGCTGTATCGGGCGCCGACCGCGCAGGACGCCAACGGGACCGCGATCTACACGGCGATCGAGTGCCACGACGGGCCGTGGCCGCGCGACTGGCGGGTCTGGGCGCGCGACGCGAAGGCGCTGCATCGCGCGAACCCGCTGCTGACCTGGTCCAACACGTGGATGAACGCACCGTGCGCGTTCTGGCCGGTACCACCGCGCACCCCGATCACCATCGACGGACACGACCTGCCTCCCGTGCTGCTCGTCCAGGGCACGCGCGACCCCGCGACCCCACCCGCCGGCGCCGCCGCGCTGCACGCCGCGCTGCCGTCGTCACGGCAGATCACCGTGCTCGACGAGGGCGACCACGGCATCCTCGCGTTCCGACCCAACCCCTGCGTCCTGGCCGCCGCCGGCGCCTATCTGGTCGACGGCACGCTGCCGGCCGACCGCGACACCACCTGTGAGGCCTCGTGACCCGCGCCGTGCGCGCCCTGCTCGCCGGCGTCGTCACCGTCGCCGCGCTGACCGTCGCGCCCCCCGCCGGGGCCGCCGACCCGATCACGTGGGGCG
>NZ_WWJX01000866.1 GCF_009865215.1 Streptomyces sp. SID3343
ATCGCGCCGGGCGTGCGCAGGATCTCGGCCGCGGTGCGGGCGAGTTCGCCGTCGACGGCCGGGTCCGCGAGGGCGGCCAGCCATTCGGGCTCGGTGCCGGGGGCGGCCCGCAGCAGCGTGCCGCTCATCCGCTTGAGGCCCGACGACGCGAACGGCGCGATGCCGTACACCTTGAGCGTGCCCTTGCGCGCGGCCTTGCGCAGCCGCAGGAAGACGATCGGCGACTCGTCCTCGGGTTCGAAGCCGACGAGCAGGACGCCGGGGGCCTTCTCCAGATCGGCGTAGGTGACGCCCAGTCCGGTGCCGGCCACGTGCGCCGCGAGGAACTCCCCCTCTTCCGCGGAGTGCGCGCGGGCGCGGAAGTCGATGTCGTTGCTGTCGAGCGCAACGCGCGCGAACTTGCCGTAGGCGTACGCGTCTTCCAGCGTGGCGCGGCCGCCGACCAGGACGCCGGCGTTGCCTCGTGCGGCGGCGAGACCGCGCGCGGCGACGGTCAGCGCCTCGGACCACGACGCGGGAACCAGCTCGCCGGTCTCCTCGTCACGAATGAGAGGGGAGGTGAGCCGGTCCTGTTGGGTGGCGTAGCGGAAGGCGAAGCGGCCCTTGTCGCAGTTCCATTCCTCGTTGACCTCGGGCTCGTCGCCCGCGAGCCGGCGCAGCACCTTGCCGCGCCGGTGGTCGGCGCGCAGCGAGCACCCGGACGCGCAGTGCTCGCACGCGGTCGGGGAGGACACCAGGTCGAACGGCCTGGCCCGGAAGCGATACGCGGCCGACGTGAGGGCGCCGACCGGGCAGATCTGGATCGTGTTGCCGGAGAAGTAGGACTCGAAGGGCTGCTTCTCGTAGATGCCGACCTGCTGGAGGGCCCCGCGTTCGATCAGCGCGATGAACGGGTCGCCGGCCACCTGCTCGGAGAAGCGCGTGCACCGGGCGCACAGGACGCAGCGTTCGCGGTCGAGGAGGACCTCGGAGGAGATCCGCAGCGGCTTGGGGAAGGTCCGCTTGACCTCGGCGAAGCGCGAGACGGAGCGTCCCGCGCCCATCGCCTGGTTCTGGAGCGGGCACTCGCCACCCTTGTCGCACACGGGGCAGTCGAGGGGGTGGTTGATGAGCAGCAGCTCCATCACCCCGTCCTGCGACTTCTTCGCGATCGGAGAGGTGAGCTGGGTGCGCACCACCATGCCGTCGGTGACGGTGGTGGTGCACGACGCGAGCGGCTTGCGTTGACCCTCGACGTCGACGAGGCACTGCCGGCACGCGCCGACGGGGTCGAGCAGCGGGTGGTCGCAAAAGCGCGGGATCTGGATGCCGATCAGCTCGGCGGCCCGGATCACCAGCGTGCCCTTGGGCACGCTGACGTCGATTCCGTCCACCGAGATGGTGACGAGGTCCTCGGGCTTGGGGGCCGGTGGGCCGCCTGCCGCGGTGTTGGTGGTGACGGTCATGTCAGCTGTGCGCTCCTGCCCCGGTTGAAGCCAAGGCTGTCTTCGCCCATGCGGTGGATGCCGCAGTGTCGAAGGGACAGCCGCCGTGCTCGAAGTGCGCCAGGTACTCGTCCCGGAAGTACTTGAGCGAGGACTGGATCGGGCTCGCCGCACCGTCACCGAGTGCGCAGAAGGACTTGCCGAGGATGTTGTCGGCGACGTCGAGCAACGTCTCCAGGTCCTCCTCGGTGCCCTGGCCGGCTTCGAGCCGGGTGAGCAACTGGGTCAGCCAGTACGTGCCTTCGCGGCACGGCGTGCACTTGCCGCACGACTCGTGCTCGTAGAACTCGGTCCAGCGCAGGACCGCGCGCACCACGCACACGGTCTCGTCGAAGATCTGTAGCGCCTTGGTGCCGAGCATGGAACCGGCGGCGCCGACGCCCTCGTAGTCGAGCGGCACGTCGAGGTGCTCGTCGGTGAACATCGGGGTGGAGGACCCGCCGGGTGTCCAGAACTTGATCCGGTGTCCCTCGCGGACGCCGCCGGCCAGGTCCAGGAGTTGGCGCAGCGTGACGCCGAGCGGGGCCTCGTACTGGCCCGGGCGCTTGACGTGGCCGGAGAGCGAGTACAGCGTGAAGCCGGGCGACTTCTCCGAGCCCATCGAGCGGAACCACTCGACGCCCTTGCTCAGGATCGGGGGCACGGACGCGATCGACTCGACGTTGTTGACGCAGGTGGGGGACGCGTACAGACCGGCGACCGCGGGGAAGGGCGGGCGCAGTCGGGGTTGGCCGCGCCGGCCTTCGAGCGAGTCCAGGAGCGCGGTCTCCTCGCCGCAGATGTACGCGCCGGCGCCCGCGTGCACGGTGAGTTCGAGGTCGAAGCCCGAGCCCCGCACGTTCTTGCCGAGGTAGCCGGCGGCGTACGCCTCGCGCACCGCGTTGTGCAGGCGGCGCAGGACCGGGACCACTTCGCCGCGTACGTAGATGAACGCGTGCTCGGAGCGGATCGCGTAGGACGCGATGATCACGCCCTCGATCAGCACGTGCGGGTTGGCGTACATGAGCGGGATGTCCTTGCAGGTTCCCGGCTCGGACTCGTCGGCGTTGACCACGAGGTAGTGCGGTTTGCCGTCGTTTTGGGGGATGAAGCCCCACTTCATGCCGGTGGGGAAGCCCGCGCCGCCGCGACCGCGCAACCCCGAGTCCTTGACGGTCTGGATGACCTCGTCGGGGTGCATGGCCAGGGCCTTGGTCAGGCCCTCGTACCCGCCGCCTCGGCGGTAGGTGTCGAGGGACCAGGGCTGGTGCTCGTCCCAGTTGGCGGAGAGCACCGGGGTGAGGATGGAGGGGTCGGTCGTCACGGCGCTTGGTCCCCGTCCTTGTCCTTGTCGGGTTGGGTCGCGTTGGCGGGGTCCGACTCGGCGGTCTCGGCCGGGGCGTCGTGGGAACTGGGCGCGGGGGGTTGTTCGGTGGCGGTTTCGGTGGGTCTGCCGTCGGCCGTCTCGGTGGATCGGCGCGGCGGCGTCACCTGGGCGGGGGTTGCCTGGGTGTCGGTGTGCGTGCCGTTGGCGATCCGCAGGCCGACCAGGCTCGCGGCGCCGCCGGCGCCGCCCTCGTCGACCGCGCCCGGGCGCTCGTCGGGGAAGCCGGCGAGGATGCGCGAGGTGTCGCGGAAGGTGCACAGCCGCGCGCCGCGGGTGGGCACCGCGTCCTGTCCGGCGCGCAGACCGTCGACGAGTTCCTTGGCCGACTGCGGGGTCGCGTCGTCGAAGAACTCCCAGTTGACCATCACCACGGGCGCGTAGTCGCACGCCGCGTTGCACTCGATGTGCTCCAGGGTGACCACGCCGTCGGCGGTGGTCTCCTTGTTGCCGATCCCGAGGTGGTCCTTGAGGCTCGCGAAGATCTCGTCGCCGCCCATGACCGCGCACAGCGTGTTGGTGCACACGCCGACGTGGAAGTCACCGCCCTGGCGCCGCCGATACATCGTGTAGAAGGTCGAGACCGCGGACACCTCGGCGGTGGTCAGGCCGAGCACGTCGGCACAGAACTCGATCCCGGTGCCGGTCACGTAGCCCTCTTCGGCCTGCACCAGGTGCAGCAACGGCAAGAGTGCCGAACGGGCTTGCGGGTAGCGGCCGATCACCTCCTTCGCGTCCACCTCCAGGCGCGCGCGCACCTCGGGGGGAAACGGCGGGGCCGGCTTCGCGGGGGGCATCGGCATGCCCAGGTCCGTACTCAACGGTCGACACCTCCCATGACGGGGTCGATGCTCGCCACCGCCACGATCACGTCCGCCACTTGGCCGCCTTCGCACATGGCGGCCATGGCCTGCAGGTTGTTGAACGAGGGGTCGCGGAAGTGCACCCGGTAGGGACGGGTGCCACCGTCGCTGACCGCGTGCACCCCGAGTTCGCCCTTGGGCGACTCGATCGCCGCGTACGCCTGACCCGGCGGCACCCGAAAGCCCTCGGTCACCAGCTTGAAGTGGTGGATGAGGGACTCCATCGAGGTGCCCATGATGGTGCGGATGTGGTCGAGCGAGTTGCCCAGACCGTCGGGGCCGAGCGCGAGTTGCGCGGGCCACGCGATCTTCTTGTCGCCGACCATGACGGGCCCGGGGGCCAGTCGGTCCAGGCACTGTTCCACGATGCGCAGCGACTGCTTCATCTCTTCGATGCGGATCAGGTAGCGCCCGAAGGCGTCGCAGGTGTCCACGGTCGCGACGTCGAACTCGTAGTTCTCGTAGCCGCAGTAGGGCTGCGTCTTGCGCAGGTCGTGCGGCAACCCGGTCGAGCGCAGCACCGGGCCGGTGAGGCCGAGCGCCATGCAGCCGGCGAGGTCGAGGTGGCCGATGCCCACCGTGCGGCCCTTGAAGATCGCGTTGTCGTTGAGCAGGAGTTCGTACTCGCGGATCCGGCCGGGGAGGATCTGCAGGAGTTCGCGGACCTTGTCGACGGCGCCCGGCGGGAGGTCCTGCGCGAGGCCGCCGGGGCGGATGTACGCGTGGTTCATCCGCAGCCCGGTGATCATCTCGAAGACGTCGAGGATCAGTTCGCGGTCGCGGAACCCGAAGGTCATCACGGTCAGCGCGCCGATCTCCATGCCGCCGGTGGCCAGGCAGACCATGTGCGAGGAGATTCGGTTGAGCTCCATGAGCAGAACCCGGATCACCTGGGCGCGCTCGGGGATGTCGTTCTCGATGCCGAGCAGCTTCTCGACGGCAAGGCAGTACGCCGTCTCGTTGTGCAGTGGCATGAGGTAGTCCATGCGCGTCACGAAGGTGACGCCCTGGGTCCAGTTGCGGAATTCGAGGTTCTTCTCGATGCCGGTGTGCAGGTAACCGATTCCGCAGCGGGCCTCGGTGACCGTCTCGCCGTCGATCTCCAGGATCAGCCGCAACACTCCGTGCGTGGACGGGTGTTGCGGCCCCATGTTGACGACGATGCGCTCGTCGGCGTCGGCGGCGGCCTGGACGACCTCGTCCCAGTCGGAGCCGGTGACCGTGTAGACCCGGCCCTCGGTCGTCTCGCGCGCGTGGGCGGTCTGCGCGGTCGGGGTGGTGGTGCTCTGATCGGCCATCAGTTGTACGACCTCCGCTGGTCGGGCGGCGGGATCTGGGCGCCCTTGTACTCGACGGGCACGCCGCCGAGCGGGTAGTCCTTCCGCTGCGGGTGGCCGGGCCAGTCGTCCGGCATGAGGATGCGGGTGAGCGCGGGGTGGCCGTCGAAGATCAGGCCGAAGAAGTCGTAGGTCTCGCGCTCGTGCCAGTCGAGGGCGGGATACACGCTCACGAGGGACGGCAGGTGGGGGTCGGCGTCGGGGACGCTCACCTCCAGCCGGATCGCCCGATTGTGGGTGATCGAGCGCAGGTGGTAGACCGCGTGCAGCTCGCGGTCGCTCTCCTGCGGATAGTGCACGCCGGAGACGCCGCTGCACAGTTCGAAGCGCAGGGCCGGGTCGTTGCGCAGGGTCAGCGCGATCCGCGGCAGCGACTCGCGGCGCACGTGGAAGGTGATCTCGCCGCGGTCGACGACGACCTTCTCGATCGCGGCGTCGAACTCGATGCCGCCCTCGGCCAGGGCTCCGGAGAGTTCGTCGGCGACGAGGTCGAACTCGCCCTCGCCGTCGGCGTTTCCGCGGGGGCCGCCGTACGGGCGGGCGGCCGGGCCGGGGAACGCCACCGTGCGCACGAGCTTGCCGTAGCCGGAGGTGTCGCCGGATCCACTCGCGCCGAACATGCCGTGGCGGACCTCGATGGATTCGCCCGTGGGGGCGCCCTGGTCGTCGCGCGGGACCGGGAGCTGGGCCTTCTCCTCGGGAGTGGTCATCGGATGCCCCCCGACGTGGCGCGGACCTGGGCTTCGGCGCGGGCTCGGGCCTCGGCCTGCGCCCGGGAATCGACCTCCGCCTGGGAGGGGGTCCGATCCTGGCCGACGGGGACGCCCGGGTCGAGCTCGTGCGCGCCTCGGCGCGCGCTCGCCGGCAGCATCTCGATGGTGGGCAGCGCCTTCATGGCGGCCTGTTCGGCGGCTCGGGCCGCCTTTTCGCGGTTGACGCCGAGCGGCATCGCCTGGATCTCCTCGCGGAGCTTGATGATCGCGTCCATGAGCATCTCCGGCCGCGGCGGGCAGCCCGGGAGGTAGATGTCCACGGGCACCACGTGGTCGACGCCCTGGACGATGGCGTAGTTGTTGAACATGCCGCCCGAGGACGCGCAAACGCCCATCGACAGCACCCACTTGGGGTTGGGCATCTGGTCGTAGATCTGCCGCAGGACGGGCGCCATCTTCTGGCTCACGCGCCCGGCGACGATCATCAGGTCGGCCTGTCGCGGCGAGGCGCGGAACACCTCCATGCCGAACCGGGCCAGGTCGTATCGGCCGGCTCCGGTCGCCATCATCTCGATCGCGCAGCACGCGAGACCGAACGTGGCCGGCCAGAACGATCCCTTGCGGAAGTAGCCGGCCAGCCCTTCCACGGTGCTCAACAGGAAGCCGCTGGGCAGCTTCTCCTCGATACCCACGCGGATGCGCCTCTCTCCGTCAGTCGTTGGTGAGTCCCGCGGTCGTCGGTTCGGCGGTCTTCGGTTCGGCGGTTTTCGGTCTTCGGTCGTCGGTTCGGCGGGCTTCGGTCCGGCGGGCTTCGGTCGTCGGTTCGGCGGTTACGAAGCCGTCGGTTACCAGGCCGTCGGTTCGGCGATCGTCGGTTCGGCCGTCGCCGATCCGGCGGTCGTCAGTCCCATTCGAGGCCGCCGCGACGCCACAGGTAGGCATAGGCGACGAAGACCGCAGCGACGAACAGGGCCATTTCGACGAGACCGAACATCCCGAGCGAGTCGAAGTAGACGGCCCACGGGTAGAGGAAGACGATCTCGATGTCGAAGACGATGAAGAGCATCGCCGTCAGGTAGTACTTGACCGGGAATCGACCGCCGCCCTCGGGCTGCGGCGTCGGCTCGATGCCACATTCGTAGGCCTCGAGCTTCGCCCGGTTGTAACGCTTGGGCCCGGTAAGCGCTCCCATCACGAGGGAGACGACTCCGAAGGCCAGGGCAATGCCCCCGAGCACGAGGATCGGCGCGTACAGGTTCACCGCGCTCCCATCTCCCTTCTCAGTCCCCCGAAGTCACGCATGTGACCGGGTTCACAAGCTGCCGGAACGGCGCCCATACTAGGCCCCTTCAGATGTGATCTGCGACACGGGTACAGAACGATCATGGTGTGACCTTCACCACCTGATGATCGATCAGAAACGGTTGCAGGTAGGCAAAAATCACACACGGTGAGATTTTTGGCCGCCGAAACGTTCGGCCTTTCACGGACGATGTTGATCTTGGTTCGGCGACACCCCGCACCGCCATCGGCCTATACACCGGATCTTGAGGCTCATCAAATTTGGCGACCATGATCAGTTGTGATAATTGGTCCGGCTGGTTGCTCGCACTGCGTCACCGCCGGTACAGCCGACGCAACCCCTCCACAGCAGCCGCCGGTGGCCCCTCGGGGACGGACGAAGGCCCAGCCGCCGGCAACGCGGAGCCACACGGCGGGGGCGGACGGGGGGCGGGCGGGGGCGCAGGGACCATTCCCGAATCACGCGCGCGCCGAGTAGCCGCGCGGGGCGCTCAAGAGACCCGCCGAAGCGGCAAAGCCGAGCACACCGAACCCAACAAGGCGCCGGCGCGGGGGCCGACCCAAAGCGGAGGGCGAGAGGGCGGATGGGGCGGGCGGGGTGGCCAGGGGTCGCCCGGGGTCGCCCGGGGTCGCCCGGGTCGCGGCACAGCCGCCCGCAGGTCCCGGCCACCGCGCCGATGCGATCACAGCCGACACACGCGAGCCCGACACGGGAGCACAGCCGACAGCGCGAGCCCGACACGGAAGCACAGCCGACACGCGCAGCCAGTGACGGGAAGCTCGGCGGGACGGCGCGGCCAGTTACGGAAAGCTCGGCG
>NZ_WWJX01000867.1 GCF_009865215.1 Streptomyces sp. SID3343
CGGCCGGGTCCGCCACCGGCGGACCGCGCGGCGCTCACGTCGGTGGCGCGCCGCGCGTCGGCGTCCGTCACGGCCGTGGCCTGCGCAGCACGTACCCGATCCCGCGCACGGTGTGGATCAGCTTCGGCTCGACATGGTCCACCTTGCGGCGCAGGCAACTGATGTACGACTCCACGATGCCCGCGTCACCGCCGAAGTCGTAGCGCCACACGTCGTTGAGTATTCGGGACTTGTCCAAGGCCTGGTCGACGTGCTCCAACAGGTAGCGCAGCAGCTTGAATTCGGTCGGTGACAGGTCGATCGTCCGCCCGGCCCGGGTGACCAGATGAGCGGTCACGTCGATCTCCAGATCGGCGACGCTCAGCGTGCCCTCGGCGGCGCTCTCGCCGCGAACCCGGCGCAGGATCGCCCGGATCCGGGCGATCAGTTCGTCGAGTTGGAACGGCTTGGTGACGTAGTCGTCGCCGCCGACGAGGAACCCGTTGAGCTTGTCGGCGGTGTCGTCCCGGGCGGTGAGGAAGAGCACCGGCACGGCCGCGCCGCCGCGTTGTTCGCGCAGGCGCCGGAGCACCTCGAAGCCGTCCATGTCGGGCAGCATCACGTCCAGCACGACCAGATCGGGCCGGTCGCGCCCGGCGATGGCGAGTGCCTCGTCGCCGGTGGCCGCGGACTCGACCGCGAAGCCGGAGAAGCGCAGGCTCGCCGACAGCAGTTCACGCACGGTGGGCTCGTCCTCCACCACCAGGAGCAGATCCGCTCCGGCCCTCGACCGGCCGGCCCCGCCGTGATTGCCGCCCCTCATGCCCAGCCCCCGTCGTCGCGTGCCCGTCCGACACTTGCCCGTCCGCCGTCCGCTTCCTACACGTCGCGGCGGCGGAAGAGCGCGAAGGCGAACGCGAGGATCACCGCGACCCATACGCACAGCATCGCGTAACCGGCCCAAGGGCCGAGCATGTCCGGATCGCGATGCACCGCCATGATTCGGCTGCCGGCGTTGGTGGGCCACCACTTCTGCGCGTTCGTCTCCCACGAGCCGGGCAGTGCGGTCGTCAGGGTCGGCACGAGCAGGGTGAACGACATCAGTACGGCGAGCGCGCCGGCCGTGGCCCGCAACAGGGTGCCCAGCGCGACCCCGAGCAGGCCGATCGCGGCGAGGTAGAGGCCGCAGCCGAAGACCGCGCGCAGCACGTGCGGATCGCCCAGGCTCACGTATGGGACCTGCTGCGCCTTCAGCACCGGTTGTCCGACGAAGAACGCGGCGAATCCGACGACCTGACCGACCACGAGGGCGACCCCGGCGAACACCGCGGCCTTCGCGCCGAACAGCCAGGACCGACGAGGCACGGACACCGCGCTGGGCATGATCATCTTCGTGGCGTATTCGGAGGTGACCGCCAGGACACCCAGCACGCCCAGCGCCAATTGGGCGAAGAGGTAACTCTTGGTGCTGGACGCCGTCGGGTCGAAGTCGAGACGGTCGGCCGCGCTCGCGTCCTTGAACCCGGCCGCGCCGGCCGCGCTCAGCAGGAGTCCCAGGCCCACGCCGAGCGCGATCGTCACCAGCAGTGTGTACGCGGTGGAGCGCAACGAGCAGAGCTTCGACCACTCGGAATACGCCACGTCCGCCCACCGGTACGGGCGCGGCGGCGCCCCGGTGGCCGGGTCGGTCACGTGGGTGCGGTCTCGGTCTCGACGCCCTTCTCCGTCTCGGTCTCGGTCTCGGTCTCGGTCCCGGGTATCGCTCGCGGCGCTCATCCGACCGCTCCGTCCGTCACGTGGTACTCGACGCTGTCGCGGGTCAGTTCCATGAACGCCTCTTCCAGGGACGTCCGTTGCGGCGTCAACTCCGCGAGCGGTACCCCGTGGGTGGCGGCGTGCCGACCGATCTCCAGGCCCTCCAGGTCGGACACCGTCAGCGCGCCCGTCGCGTCCACCCGTACCGTCGCCCCGACCGCGGTCAGCACCCGGGCGAACTCGTCGGCGAACGGGGTGCGCACCAGCACGGAGCGGGTGGAACTGCGTTCGATGAACTCCTCGAGGCTGCTGTCCGCCACCAAACGGCCGCGTCCGATCACGATCAAGTGGTCGGCGGTGAGCGCCATTTCGCTCATCAGGTGGCTCGACACCAGTACCGTGCGGCCCTCCTCGGCGAGCCGCCTCATCAAGTGTCGGATCCAGCGGATGCCCTCCGGGTCGAGCCCGTTCACCGGTTCGTCGAACATCAGGATCCCCGGGTCGCCGAGCAGCGCGGCGGCGATCCCCAGCCGCTGACTCATCCCGAGCGAGAACTGCCCGACCCGCTTGCCCCCGACCCCTTCCAGGCCGACCAGCGCCAGCACCTCGTCCGCACGTCGGGCCGGCAGGCCGTTGCTGCGGGCCAGGCAGACCAGATGGCTGCGCGCGGTTCGGCTCGGGTGCGCCGCCTTCGCGTCGAGCAGCGCGCCCACCGCGCACATCGGCCGCGGCAGGTCGACGTACCTTCGACCACCCACCGTGGCGGTCCCGGAGGATGGGGCGTCCAGGCCCAGAATCATCCGCATGGTGGTGGTCTTGCCCGCGCCGTTGGGGCCGAGGAACCCGGTCACCCGCCCCGGGCGCACGGTGAAGCTGAGGTCGTCGACGGCGACCTTCCCGTCGTACCGCTTGGTCAGCGACTCGATCTCGATCATCCGGCGGCCTCCCCGATCCGATGACGCGCCGCTCGTCGGCACGATCCATATCGACTCATGGGCGCACCGTGCCGGCCCCGAGTGGCGCGCCACTGCAAGCTTCCCGAACGTCCGCTGGGTCCGGCGTCCCCGAAGCCCCCGTCCGGGCCGAATCCCACACACACCACCCCGGCACACTCAGCGAACACTCAGCAAGCCTTCGCCAACCCCGCCGGCAACACGAGCGCGTCGCGGCCTCGACCGCGATGGGTCGGTGGGCTTCGTGTTCGTGGAGTGCGAGTCGAGGTGATCGTGGGTCGGGGCTGCGATGATGTGGGCATGTGGACAGGGCCTCGGAGTTCGGCCGAGCGGGATGTCGTCACCGTCGAGATCGCGTACGCGTTGGCCAGTGCCGGTTTTCTGGCGGTCGTGGTGTTCGCGGTGATCGCCGGGCCGGCGTGGGTGTGGGATCTCCCTTCGGCCGTCGACGAGTCGTTGTTCGTGGCGGGCAGGTGGACGGCCGGTGTGCTCGCGGTGATCCGTGTCGTGCATGTGTTGCGGCAGCACGCCCGACCGCAACGAGCGCGGCCGAGCAGCGATTGAACGCTGTCGTCGGTGGTGCGGCCGAGGGGCATGCGCGAGCATGACCGGCATGGACGCTCGTTTCGTCGGTATCGCCGATCTGGTCGAAGTCCCGTCCGTGGCGGTCGTGGTCGACGTCATGCGTGCTTTCACCGTGGCCGCCTGGGCCTTTGCCCGGGGGGCGGAGAAGATCGTTCTGGCCGAGTCGCCGGACGAGGCTCTGGCGCTCAAGGCTCGCCACCCGGGTTGGGTGGCGCTCAAGGACGGTCCGCCCACGCCCGGGTTCGACATGGTCAACTCGCCGGGCCTGCTGCGGTCCGTCGACCTCGGCGGACGGACCGTCGTACAAAAGACCACGGCGGGGACGGTCGGTGCCCTCGCGGTCAAGGAAGCGCCGCTGGTGCTGTGTGCCGGCTTCGTGGTGGCGGAGGCAACGGCTCGGCTCCTGCGGGCACGGGCGAGTGACAGGGTCACGTTCGTGGTCACCGGCGAGGACGGACAGGCCCAGGAGGACCTGGCGTGCGCTCAGTACATCGCCCGGAGAGCCGCCGGCGTCGGAACCGGGGCCGAGACCGATGCTGCCGAGTTTCTCCGCCGTGCCGCGGCGTCACGTGCCGCCGCCGAATTGGCGCAGCGGGTGCGTCGGGGAGTCCATCCCGATGACGTCGCACTCTGCCTTGAGCTCGACCGGTTCCCCTTCGCCATGGTGGCGACGTTGGAGGGGTCGCTCATGGTCCTGCGTCCGTGCGCCTTGCCCTCGCCGACCGACGACGCGCCGATCTGATCGTCGGCGAGGGGTTCGACCGGAGCACTATGGAGAACCCACGGAAGGACACACGGTGACGTCGGTACGACGACGTCACCGTCCGCGCAACCGGTCCAGTGCCGACCGGCTCTCGTCGTCCGCCGCGCGGCAGATCATCAACCGTTGGTCCGGATCCTGAAGTGGCACGAGCACTTCGAAATGCACCGCGATCGTTCCGACTTCGGGATGCCGTAGCACCTTGTGCCCGGTGCCGTTGACGTTGATGTCCCGCTCGGCCCACAACCGCGCGAACTCCTCGTTGCGGGTGCCGAATTCGGCGATGAGTTCGGTCAACGCCCGATCCTCCGGATGCGCGGCCCACGCGGCCCGCAAGTGGGCGACCCCCTCGCGTACGACGCGGTCCCGGTCGACATAGAACTCGCGAATCTGCGGATGCAGCAGGCACAGCCACATCGCATTGCGCTGCTTCGGCGGCAGGGTGTCGAAATCCAGGAGCAACCCGGCCATCTCGCTGCTCCAGGCCAGGATGTCGTAGCGGTGGTTCATCAGCATGGCCGGCAGCGGCGACAGGTCGGCGACCAGCCCGGCCGGCGGCGCCGTCGCGGTGGTGGCCGGCTTGTCGGCACCGCGGCGGCGCTGCCGGGCCAGGTCGAAGAGGTAGTCGCGTTCGTCGGGGGCCGGCCGCAGCGCCCGGGCCGGCGCCTCCACCACGTCCGCCGAGGGCCGCAGCCCGCGGGCCTGTTCCAGCCACACAACGTAGTCGATGCTGATCCCGGCCGGCTCGGCGACCTCTTCGCGGCGCAACCCCGGGGTCCGCCGGGACTGCCGACGCGACGGCAGGCCGAAATCGAGCGGGTCCAGGCGTTCGCGCCGGGTCCGCAGGAATGCGGCCAATTCGTGCGTCGTGTCCACGGTGGTGGTCGTCATGCCCCGTACCTGATCGAGCGCGGCGGGGAACGTGACCTGATCCCGATGGCCCGCGAGATGGGCTTGGGCGTGGGGCCCTACTCGCCACTGGCCGGCGGGGTACTCACCGGCAAGTACAGCCGCGGCGACCTGAACGCGACGAACGCCGCGGTCGACGACGGCACCCGAAAGAACTTCAACATCGCCAACGGCGGTCTCACCGAACGCAACCTCGACATCGCCGACGCGGTGAAGGGGGTCGCCACGGAACTGGGCCGCACCACCGCCCAGGTCGGGCCGGCCTGGACCCTGCGGAACCCGGATGTCACGGCGTCGCTCATCGGCGCCCGCACGCTCGCCCAACTGGAGGACAACCTGGGCGCCCTGGAGGTCGACTTCACAGCCTCTCAACTGGCCCGCCTGGAGGCGGCCGCCGCGATCCAACTCGGCTACCCGCACGACCTGCTCGCCAGTGACCGGATGCGCGAGGTGACCCAGGGCGACCTGAAGATCGAAACCCGCCGCTGACCATCCCGATCGAGCCCCGAGGACGGCGCCGTCGCCGCCCTCGGGGCGATCTTCGCGCAGAGCCGGCGTCGGGCTCGCGACCCTGCCGAGGCACTTCCCGCCGCGCGAGGCGCTGCTCGGTGCCGTGCTCCATGCCCTGCTTGATGCCCTGTTCGGTGTCCTGCGCGGTGTCCTGTTTGTTCGGTGACCTGCCCGGTGTTCTGTTCGTTCGGTGCCCCGTCCGGTGATCTGCTCCGCATCGGCTTCCGGCTTCGACGAACTCACGGCGCCGATCGGTGGAGCGACCCGCGGGCCGGCTGCACCCGGCCACGGAGCCCCCGTAAACCCGGTGGCGGCCCACGGCGACCGCTGCTACCTTTCCGGAGGCCGTGCGAGAGATCGAGGAGGTGGTACCCGTGAACGCAGTATCGACACGGGTGCTCCCCTTCGGGGTCACGGTCGGGCGATAGGTCGTCCGGGAGCGCCGTTTCAGAGCTCTCCCGAAAGGCACGACCATGCGACTCACCTTCACATCCGAGCAGCGCCTCGACGACGGCGTCCTCGAACGCACCTTCACCCTCGGCGAGATCCCCGGCATCCTGTGGACGCCCGCATCCGCGTCCGCGTCCACGCCGACGCCGCTGATCCTGGTCGGCCACCCCGGTGGCCTGGACAAGATGTACCCCCGGCTGGCGGGCCGGGCCCGGCACTCGGCGGCGGACGGCTTCGCCGCGGCCACCATCGAACTCCCCGGAAGCGGTGACCGGCCCCGTTCCGCCGCCGCCGAACAGGCCCGCGCCGACCTGCGCCGGGCGCTGGAGGCCGGCGAGCCGGTCGCCGAGGAGATCGTGGACCGGCTCGTCCTCCCGCTGGTCGAAAAGGCGGTCCCGGAATGGCAGGCCGCCCTTGACGCCCTCCTCTCACTGCCCGAGATCGACGGCCCGGTCGGGTACTCGGGGGGAGTGATCGCCATCGGGACCCGGCTGGCGTTGGTCGAACCGCGCATCTCGGCCGCCGTTCTGTTCGCGGGAAGTTTCGTGCCGCGCGCCTCGTTCGAGGAGGCCCGGCAGGTCACCATCCCGCTGCACGTCCTGCTCCAGTGGGACGACGAGGGCAACGACCGGCAGGCGGCCCTGGACCTGTTCGACGCCTTCGGCTCCAAGGAGAAGACGCTGAACGCCAACATGGGCGGCCACACCGGCGTTCCGCAGTTCGCGGGAGACGCCGCAGCCCAGTTCTTTACCCGACACCTGAAGTAGAACCGGCCCCCAAGGCCGGCACCGGCCGCCAACCGATCTCGGCCGGGCTCCCACTCGCCACGAACGGCCCCGACCCTCCCCGATCACGGTGACCGCCGGCCAATGCCCACCCCCACCGGCCGGTACCGCCTCTCAGCGGCCCGGCCGGCGGAGGGCGGTTGCTGCGCTGCTTGAAAGGGATCACGGCATCTGGAAAAGGCACCCACCGCGCCCGTTGGCGGGTCGGGGTCAGATCTCGAAGTCTTCGTGCGGGAGGGCCCGTTCCGACACCGCATCGAAGGCAGCGGTGCACTGTTTCGCCAGGGCGGTGCTGTGGAGGTCCACGTGGTGGAGGAATTCGCCGTTGCCGGTGAAGAGGTTGAAGCGCACGAGTCGGTCGTCCATGACCCACAGGTCGTTGCCGGGGAGGAGGAGGTCGGATGCTCGGCTGCGGGGGAGCCAGCGCACGTGTTCGCCGGCGGCGATGTTCTGGTGGGTGCAGGCGTGTTCGTAGGCGATGTAGG
>NZ_WWJX01000868.1 GCF_009865215.1 Streptomyces sp. SID3343
GGGCCGCCCGGACCACCCACGCCGCCCCCGTCACCCGCACCGCCCGAACCGCCCGCGCCGGCCGAGGGCTTGTCCGGTTCGTCACCGAACCGTTTCGCCCCGTCGTCCTGTGGCCGTTCGCTGCCGCCGTTCATGCCACTCCCTGTGCTCCCCGTCGTGGTCCCTCGACGCACCGGCGCGGCCGGGGAAAAGCCGGTACACCTCCGGGCGGGAACCGGTGATCAGTGTGCCGGGCAGGGCCGGCGGGCGGATCCTCGGAGCCGGCTTCGTAACAAGATCGTTGAGCACGCATCCGGTGCGCGCCGATACGTCCGGCGACGATCGGCCACATCGCCTTCCCTCGCCCATCGGGGCGACCGGGCGCGGGCCGAACATGCCCTCGACCCCGCACGTTCCACCTTGCCACCCCCCGATGTCACGTGGACCGAGCGCGGGCGAACCTTCGCTCCCTCTTCACAACAACGCGCACACTCCCAACTGGTCACGCGGCGCACGTGTGTACGCCTCCCGCTCCGGGACGAGGTTACGGAAAAGTCCGTTGATGCCCGGCGAGTCGCCCTATGGTGCACAAGAGGCGCAGGAACGGTCGAGCGTCTCGGGGGACTCGGGGAACAGCGCCAACGCCGGGAACGACTGGAACAGACGGAGCAGGGGGACGTCCATGTCCGGTTCCATCCGCATGCCACGCACGAGGCGACGGTCGAGGACGGGGCGAGCCTGGCTCGCCTGCGCCGCGGCTCTGCTCGCGTCGCTGTCACTGTCCATACC
This sequence comes from Streptomyces sp. SID3343, assembly GCF_009865215.1. Classification (GTDB taxonomy): domain Bacteria; phylum Actinomycetota; class Actinomycetes; order Streptomycetales; family Streptomycetaceae; genus Embleya. The sequence continues at coordinate 769 of NZ_WWJX01000868.1, forward strand.
CTCGGCCGTCGCGGCGTCGCCGACACGCCCCGACGGTCCGGAACTCTTCGGTTCGGCGCAGCAGTCGACCGAGACGGCGCGCTCCGCGCAGCAGGCCGCCGCGGTGCCGGCCAAGTTCTCCGACGACTCGGTGCTGACCGGCCTCAACCAGCCCGTGGACGTGGCCTTCGCGAAGAACGGCCGGGTCTTCGTGGCCGAGAAGTCCGGGGTGATCAAGGTGTTCGACTCGATCGCCGATCCCACCCCGACGATCTTCGCCGACCTGCGGGCGAAGGTGCACAACTTCTGGGACCGGGGCCTGCTCGGCATCGCCCTGCACCCGGACTTCCCGACGAACCCGTCGGTGTACGTGATGTACGCGCACGACGCGCGTCCGGGGGGCAGCGCGCCCTACTGGGGCAACGCGACCGCCCTCGACGACGACTGTCCGAGCCCACCGGGCGCCCAGGCCAAGGGGTGCCTGATCACCGGTCGGATCTCCAAGCTCACCGCGACCGGCGACACGGCCGGTCCCGAGCAGGTGCTCGTCGAGGGTTGGTGTCAGCAGTTTCCCTCGCACGCGACCGGGAGCCTGGCGTTCGGGCCCGACGGTTATCTGTACGCGTCCGCGGGGGACGGCGCGAGCTTCGACTGGGCCGACTACGGTCAGACGCCGGCGAGCGGTGCGATCCCCGGCAAGGACCCGATACCGGCCAACCCGTGCGGTGACGGGCCCAGTCCGGTGGGCACGGTGTTGACCGCGCCGACCGCCGAGGGTGGGGCCCTGCGCGCGCAGGACTTCCGCACCCCGGGTGACCCGTACGCGCTCAACGGCAGCGTCATCCGCATCGACGCGAACACCGGCGCGGGCGCGCCCGGCAACCCGCTCGCGGCCAACCCGGACGCGAACGCGCGCCGCCTGGTCGCGGCCGGTCTGCGCAACCCGTTCCGGATCGGTTTCCGGCCCGGCACCAACGAGCTGTGGGTGGGCGACGTCGGGTGGAGCACGTGGGAGGAGTTGGACCGGTTCACGCCGTCGAGCGCGGCCGTGGCCAACTTCGGCTGGCCCTGCTACGAGGGCTCGGCCCGCCAGGGCGGCTACGAGTCGATCGGCCTGAACCTGTGCGCCGACCTGTACGCGGCGGGACCGGGGGCGGTGCAGACGCCCTACTACGCGTACGACCACGGCGCCCCGGTGACCCCGGGCGACGGCTGTCCCACCGGCAACGGTTCGGCCGTCTCGGGAGTGACCTTCTACACCGGGCAGCGCTACCCGGCGGCCTACCGCAACGCGCTGTTCTTCGCCGACCACAGTCGCCGGTGCATCTGGAGCATGACGGCCGGCGCCGACGGGCAGCCCGACCCGGCCACCCGCAAGGCGTTCGCGACGAGCGTGAACGTGGTCCAGGTGCTCACCGGGCCCGAAGGGGACGTGTACTACGTCGGCTTCGAGGACGGCGCGATCCACCGGATCCGCTACACCGGCAGCGCTCCCACGGCGGTGGCCACGGCGACCCCGACCACCGGTACGACGCCGCTGACGGTCGCCTTCACCGGCTCGGCCTCCTTCGACCCGGACCCGGGCGAGAGCCTGACCTACGCGTGGGACCTCGACGGTGACGGGGCGTTCGACGACTCGACCGCCGCGAACCCGACGTACACGTACACGACGCCCGGCACGCGTGTCGCCAAGTTGCGGGTGACCGATCCGGTGGGCCTCACCGACGACTCCGACCCGATCACCGTTTCGGCGGGCAACGCACCCCCGATACCGGTGATCGACTCGCCGGCGTCGACACTCACCTGGAAGGTGGGCGACCCGATCGCGTTCAGCGGGCACGCCACCGACCCCCAGGACGGCACGATCCCCGGCTCCGGCCTGAACTGGCAGATCGTCATGCACCACTGCACGACACCGACGTCGTGCCACGAACACCAGATCACCGGGCAGGGCGGCGCGAGCGGGACGTTCACGGCGGTCGACCACGAATATCCGTCGTGGCTCGAACTCCGCTTGACCGCAACGGATTCGGGCGGCTTGAGCGCGGTCAAGAGCCTGCGCCTGGACCCGCGGACCGTCGACGTCACACTGGCCTCCAACCCACCGGGCCTGACCCTGGGCCTGTTCTCCGCGCAACGCCCGGCACCGTTCACCAACACCGTGATCGTGGGCGGGACTTCGTCTATCGCGGCGCCGTCGCCGCAGACCCTGGGCGGTAAGACCTACGAGTTCCTCTCGTGGTCCGACGGCGGCGCGGCCGCGCACAACATCACCGCACCCGCGACCGCGCTGACCGTGACCGCGACCTACCGCGAGGTCACCGGCGGTCCGACCGGCCCGGTCGCCCGATACGGCTTCGACGCGAACAGCGGCACGGTCGTCGCCGACAGCTCGGGCAAGGGCAACAACGGCACTGTGGCGGGCGGCACGTGGGTGGCCGGTCACAGTGGCAACGCGCTGTCCTTCAACGGCACTTCGTCGATGGTGACGGTCCCGCACAGCAGTACCCTCGCGCTCACCGCGGGCATGACCCTGGAGGCGTGGGTCAAACCCGCGGCGGTCACCGACTGGCGCACGATCATGCTCAAGGAACGCGGCGGCGGCCTGTCCTACGCGCTGTACGCCAACGGCACGAACGCGCCCAACACCTCGATCAACACCAGCGGCGGCAACGACGACACCTACGCCGACGGCACCACTCCCCTGTCCACCACGGCCTGGAGCCACGTGGCGGCCACCTACGACGGCACCACCCTGCGGCTGTACGTCAACGGCGTCCAAGTCCACGCCACCGCCCACACCGGCCCGATCGTCGACGCCGGCGGCGCCCTGCGGATCGGCGGCAACGGCGTCTGGGGCGAATACTTCACCGGCCTGATCGACGATGTCCGCGTCTACGACCGCGCGTTGAGTCCGACCGAGCTCACCACGGACATGAACACCCCGGTCGGCTGACACCCGGGGGAACTGCGCACCGGGTCGGGCCCGGTACCGAAGCCATCCGGTACCGGGCCCGACCCACGCACACCTACCGCGTCACGAACGTGCACGCCTCACGAACGTCCGCGCCCCGCGGGCGCGTCCACGCCTTTGGGCACGTCCACGCCTTTGGGCACGTCCACCGCGTCACACCCGTCCGCCGCGTCACGCCGGGATCGGGGCCTCCCCCGGCAGGCCGTTGGCCGCGCGGATGACCTCGACGATGCGGCCCATGATGTCGGTGATCCCGAAGTCCTTCGGGGTGAACACCTCGGCCACGCCCTGTTCGCGCAGCGTCACCGCGTCCGCGGACGGGATGATGCCGCCGACGATCACCGGGACGTCGCCGATGCCCGCGTCGCGCATGCGCGCCAGCACGTCGGGGATCAGCTCCAGGTGCGAGCCGGACAGGATCGACAGGCCCACACAGTGCACGTCCTCCTCGACGGCGGCGGCGACGATCTGCGCCGGCGTCAGGCGGATGCCCTGGTACACCACCTCGAAGCCCACGTCGCGGGCTCGGACGGCGATCTGCTCGGCGCCGTTGGAGTGCCCGTCCAGACCCGGCTTGCCGACCAACAGCCGCAACCGGCCGCCGAGTTCCTCGCCGGTACGGCGCACCGCGCCGCGCACCTCGGTCAACCCCGCGCCGTCCTGTACGCCGACCACACCGGACACCCCGGTGGGCGCGCGATACTCGCCGAACTCCTCGCGCAGCGCCTGCGCCCACTCGCCCGTGGTCACCCCCGCCCGTACGCACGCAACGGTCGCCGGCATCAGGTTGACCGCCGCCGCGGCCTTCCACGAGCGCGCGTCCTCGCGCAGCCGGGTCATCGCCGCCTCGGCCGCGTCCGCGTCCCGGCTCTCCCGCCACGCCCGCACCGACGCGACCGCCGATCGCTCGGCGTCCGGATCGGCGCTCATGATCGCCGCGTCCAGGTCGACGGTGAGCGGGTTGACCTCGGTGGTCTCGAACCGGTTGACGCCGACCACGACCTCGTCGCCCGCCTCGATGCGTGCCCGGCGGGCCGAATGCGACCCGACCAGCTGCGACTTCATGTAGCCCGACTCGATCGCCGCGACCGCGCCGCCCATCGCCTGCACGCGGTCGATCTCCTCGCGCGCACCGGTGACCAGGTCGGCCACCTTGGCCTCGATCACGTGCGAGCCGTTGAAGATGTCGCCGTATTCGAGCAGGTCCGACTCGAACGCCAACACCTGCTGGATCCGCAGCGACCACTGCTGGTCCCACGGTCGCGGCAGGCCGAGCGCCTCGTTCCAGGCCGGCAGCTGTACCGCCCGCGCCCGCGCGTCCTTGGACAACGTCACCGCGAGCATCTCCAGGACGATGCGCTGGACGTTGTTCTCCGGCTGCGCCTCGGTCAGGCCCAGCGAGTTGACCTGCACGCCGTACCTGAACCGGCGCTGCTTGGCGTCCCGAACCCCGTAGCGCTCCAGCGTGAGTTCGTCCCACAGCTGGACGAACGCCCGCATCTTGCACATCTCTTCGACGAAGCGCACCCCGGCGTTGACGAAGAACGAGATCCGCTGGACCACTTCGCCCATCCGGTCCGGCGCCACCTGTCCCGAATCGCGAACCGCGTCGAGCACGGCGATCGCGGTGCACATCGCGTACGCGATCTCTTGGACCGGCGTCGCGCCGGCCTCCTGGAGGTGGTAGCTGCAGATGTTCGTCGGGTTCCACTTGGGCATGTTCGAGACCGTGTAGGCCACGGTGTCGGTGATCAGCTTGAGCGAGGGGCCGGGCGGGAAGACGTAGGTCCCGCGCGAGAGGTATTCCTTGATGATGTCGTTTTGCGTGGTGCCGGTGAGCTTGGCGAGGTCGGCGCCCTGTTCCTCCGCGACGACCTGGTAGAGCGCGAGCATCCACAGCGCGGTCGCGTTGATCGTCATCGAGGTGTTCATCTCCTCGACGGGGATGCCGTCGAGGAGCTGCCGCATGTCACCGATGTGCGAGATCGGCACGCCGACCTTGCCGACCTCGCCGCGGGCGAGTTCGTGGTCGGGGTCGTAGCCGGTCTGGGTCGGCAGGTCGAACGCCACGGACAGACCGGTCTGGCCCTTGGCGAGGTTGCGTCGGTACAGCGCGTTGGACGCGGTGGCCGAGGAGTGGCCGGCGTAGGTCCGCATGACCCATGGGCGGTCACGCGGGATCGCCTGGGAAGGCGCGGCCGGCTGCGAGGGCTGAGCTGAGGGCGTCTGGCTCGCCACGGAATACCTCCGGAGGGTTCCGGACCGCCCGGAACACGGCAACTGGCGGCCTGGGCCGGCTCCCCGGTGCACCGCCCCGCCGGTCCGCTGTCACCGCACATGGTGCGGCCCTGCTTACCACCGGATTGTACTGACGGGTAACTGCCCCGGACAGGTGTCATCGGACACAGCCGCGGTGACCGCGCTTCGCGCGGCCACCCCCCTGTTGCCGCGCTTCGCGCGGTGGCGGCTGCGCCGCCGGCGGCCTCCGGCCGCTCTCCTCGCGGGCTCGTCGATCACTGGTCGACGATCGATCAGTGGGCGCTGACGCGCCAGGGGGTGGCCGAGTGGACGTCGCGAGGGAGTCGCCGGGTGGGCTCGGCCGCTTGTCGGGTCTGCGAGTGCGGGCAGCGGCGCGGGATCTTGTGGTCGCGGTGCCCAGGCGGGCATGTCGTAAAGGGCTTCCGCCGTGCGCGGGTCAAAGGTGGCCGGTCCGCCGGTGGGGTGGCCGGGACCGCACGGTGGCGGGCCCGCTGGCTCACGACGTCGAATCGGCTGGTTCGCTCCCAGTCCGGACTGTCATCGCCGATATCGTTCTTGGTTCCTCATCGTGGGGCCGGCGTTCGGGCGCGCGATGATCTCGGCGTTACGGTCGGCGTCGGGGCAGCGGCGCGGCCACATCTCTCCCTGCCACCCTGCACGCCCGATACCGTTTGGAATGGCGTTTCCGAGCCAGACCAGAACTCGACGCGACCGCCGAGGAGTCCAGGTGACCGAGGTGCAGCAGCCCAGCCGGCGGATGCGCGAGATCGGCGTCGTCCAGTACGGCGCCCCAGTTCTCGCCGAGGTGTCCCGGCCCTTCGACCTGCCCGCCGAGCGCGAGGCCGCCGAGAGGTGCGTCGATGAGCTGTACGCCGCGATGGAGCGCATCGGGCAGGTCCACCCCTTCGCCAAGGGCATGGGGCTGGCCGCCCCGCAGATCGGCATCGGCCGGGCCGCCGCCGCCGTCCAGCCGCCCGGCCGCGACAGTCCTGCGATCGTGCTTCTGAACGCCCGGATCACCGCGGCCTCCGAGGAAGCCGACGAGCAGTACGAGGGGTGCCTGAGCTTCTTCGACGTCCGCGGCATGGTCCCCCGCCCACTGACGATCACGGTGGAGACCACCGCGCTCGACGGCAGCACGGTGACCACCGTGTACGAACGCGGGCTCGCCCGGCTCATTGCACACGAGATCGACCATCTCGACGGACTGCTCTACACCGCCCGGATGCGGCCCGGAGTGCAACCGATCCCCGTCGAGGAGTACCGGCAATCCGGCCGGTCCTGGGCCTACGACTCCTGACCGACCCGCCTGGTCGCGGTGTCCTCCGGCAAGAAGTAGCGACCGCGCTTCGCGCGGCCGCCCCTCTGTTGCCGCGCTGCGCGCGGTGGCGGCTCCGCCGCCGGCGGCCTCCGGCCGCTCTCCTCGC
>NZ_WWJX01000869.1 GCF_009865215.1 Streptomyces sp. SID3343
GGCATGCGGATGTCCATGAGGACGACGTCGGCGCGTTCGGTACGGGCTCGGTCGACCGCCTCGGCTCCGTTGGCCGCCTCGGCGACCACCTCCATGTCGGGTTCGTTGTCGATGAGAAGCCTGAAGGTGCCGCGCAGGAGGGCCTGGTCGTCGGCGAGCAGGACACGGATGGTCACGGGGTGTCTCCGAGGGCCGGCGGCAGAGGGAGCTCGGCGGTGACACGGAATCCGCCGGTGGGCGCGGGACCGGTGCCGAGCGTGCCACCGAAGGCGTGGGCGCGCTCGCGCATGCCGATCAGACCGTGTCCGGAACCGGCTTTGTCGGGCGTCACGGTCCGGCGGCCGTCATCGGTGACGTCCAGGCGCAGCACGTGCTCGCCGTAGTCCACGCGGACATGGGCGGTGGCCGGACCGGCGTGCTTACGGGTGTTGGTGAGGGCTTCCTGGATGATGCGGTAGGCGGCGAGCTCGACGGACGGCGACGGTGGGCGGCGGACGCCGGTGAGGGTGACTTCGACAGGGAGTCCGGCCCGGCGGAAGGTCGCGGCGAGATCCTCCAGGTCGTCCAGGCGCGGCGTGGGCGCGCGCGGGTCGACGGTGTCGTCGTCTTGGCGCAACAGGCCGACGGTGGCCCGGAGTTCGTCGAGGGCGGCCCGGCTCGTCTCCTTGAGCCGGCCGAGGGCCCGGTGGGCGGCTTCGGCGTCCGTGCGCACGAGGTGCTGGGCGACGCCGGCTTGGGCGTTCACCAGCGTGATGTGGTGGGCGACCACGTCGTGCAGGTCGCGGGCGATGCGTACGCGCTCGGCGGTCACCCTCCGGGCGGCCTCGTCCTCGCGGCTGTGCTCGGCTTGCTCGGCCCGCTCGCGGAGCGCCGCCAGGTAGGCGCGCCGGGAGCGGGTGGTGTCCCCGATCGCGACGGCGAGCACCAACAGGTCGAACGAGGCCAGGGCGCCGACGGAGAGGACGCTTTCCGAGCGGGCCGCGGCCAGGGCGACCGTCATGAGGACGGAGGCGCTCAGCCCGATCACCCAGGACGTGGGTCTGGGCAGCCGTGAGGCCAGGGTGTACAGGGCGACCAGGCCGGCGCCCGGCACGATCCCGGCGTCCGGAACAACCGCGAGGTGGATGCCCTCGACGGCGAACACGACGGCGGTGACCATCATCGGGTACCGGCTGCGCCACACCAGTGGCAGGCACGCGGCGGCCATCCACAGCACCGGGCCGGCCGCGGGCCCGTGCCAGCCGCCGCCTCCCGCCATCGAGGCGAAGACCGACACCACGACCAGGACCGCGGCCGGGACCGCGTCACGAGCCCGCCGGTGACCGGCGAGAAAGTCCCGCGTCGCGGTGAACATACGCACTCCTGCACGGTACGCAACCGGGTCGGCGCGGCAGGGAACCCGCGCCGACCGGTCTGGGATTCGGATGGTCAACGGCCGGCGGACACCGGCTCGTCGGCGGGCCGGGCGGGCTGCTCGGACTCCGGTGCGCCTTCCACCGAGATTCGCGGCAGTACCTTGTCGAGCCACTTCGGCAGCCACCAGTTGGCGCGCCCGCACAGGTGCATCAGCGCCGGTACCAGCAGCATCCGTACCACGATGGCGTCCAGGGCGACGGCGGCGGCCAGGCCGACGCCGAACGTGGCGATCACCCGCATGCCACCGCCGGCGAACGCCGCGAACACGCTGAACATGATCGCCGCCGCGACGGCGACGACCTGTCCGGTCTCGGCCTGGCCGACCCGGACGGCGCGGTGGTTGTCGCCGGTGCGAGACCATTCCTCGTGCATCCGACTGACCAGGAACACCTGGTAGTCCATGGACAGGCCGAACATCACACCGATGACCAGGATCGGCACGAACGCCTCGACGGGCCCTGCCGAACCCACTCCCAGCAGTTCGGTGCCGAAGCCGTGTTGAAACACCACCACGATCGCCCCGAGCGCGGCGCCGAGGGTCAGGATGTTGGTGAGGGCACCGATGAGCGGGACCAGCAGACTGCGGAAGGCCGCGGTAAGGAGCAGGAAGCCCAGGGCGACGATGATCCCGATGAACAGCGGCAGCTTGGCGATCAGCGTGGCGGCGAAGTCGTTGCTCGACGCGGTGGTTCCGCCGACGTATACGCGCAGTCGGCTGCCGTCCTCCGCCGCGGGGACGATGTCGTCGCGCACGTGGTCGATGAGATCGCCGGTCCGTGCGGACTGGGGAGAGGAGTTCGGGACGACGGACACGACGGAGAACGTCGTGCCGGGTACGGCCGGGGGCGCGGTGACGGCGGCGACACCGTCGGTGGCGCCGAGCCGATCCACCAGGTCGGACAGCGCCCGGCGGGAGGTGTCGTCCGGGGTCTGCGCGGCCAGGACGAGCGGGCCGTTGAAGCCGGGGCCGAATCCGTCGGCCAGCATGTCGTAGGCCTTGCGGCTCGTCGAGGACGCCGGGTCGTTGCCCGCGTCCGCCGCGCCGAGCCGGATCGACAGCGCGGGGATCGCGACGATCGCCATGATCAGCACGGCGACGATTGCCGGCCGCTTCGGATGCCGGCGCACCCGCTCGGCCCAGCGTGCCCAGACGCCGTCGTCGGCGTCGGTGTTCGGGCGCGGACCGCCGGCGACGAGGTCGCGACGCTGACGCCGGCCGAGGACGCGAAGGCCCAGCATGCCCAGGAGCGCGGGCAACAGGGTGACGGCGGCCGAGACCGTCAGCAGCACGGTCAGTGCCGCGCCGACGGCCATGCCGTTGAGGATGCCGATGCCGAGAACGAGCATCCCCAGGAGGGCGACGACCACGGTCAGCCCGGCGAACACCACCGCCCGCCCGGAGGTGTTCATCGCCTTGGCGATCGAGGAGGCCACATCGACGCCGGTCATGAGGTTGCGGCGGTGCCGGTTGACGATGAACAGCGCGTAGTCGATGCCCACGCCCAGGCCGATGAGGGCGCCCAAGGTGGGGGTGACATCGGCCAGCGTCATCACGTGGCCGAGCAGCATCGTGGCCATCAGTGCGGTCACCACCCCGGCCACGGCGGTGATCACCGGCAGGACCGCGGCCCAGGCGGAACGGAAGACCAGGAGGAGCAGGAGGCAGGCCAGGCCGATCCCGACGAGTTCGCTCCACTTGGACACCGCGGGTGCCTCGGTGAACACCCCGCCGCCCAGTTCGACGTGCAGGGTCGCGGTCCGGGCCGCGGTGGCGATGTCGCGGACGGCGTCGACGTCGGACTCGGCGAGGTCATCCTCGTCCTCGGCGAAGTTGACGGTGGCGTAGGCGGTGCGCCCGTCCGCGGCGATCTGCCGCGCGCCCGCTTCGGTGTAGGGGCTGACGACGGCCGCGACACCGGGGGAAAGGGCTATGTGTTCCAGGGCTGCGGTCATCCGCTCGCGTACTCCGAGCTCGCCGACACCGGCCCGCCACACAACGGTGCCGCTCGCCCCTGCCGAGTCGGGGGCGTTGTCCCGCATGAGTTCGATCGCCGTGGCCGACTCGGTGTCGGGCATCTTCGAGTCGTTGCTGTACGCGGCGCCCGCGAACAGCGCCGACAACGCGAGCGCGACGAGCAGCCCCGCCCACAGGAAAACCACCGACAGGCGGTGTTCGTGGCACCAGCGGGCAAGAGCGGACATCACGCCTCCGAGGCGGTCGCGGCAGGTTACCGAAGCCCGGGGGATCGAGTGGCCGGATCACGCTCTCGGCTGTCGCTCGGCGGGCGGAAACAACCCCCGATACGGGCGGCTCCGGGCTCCCTGGACGACTCTGTCGGTTTGCGGGGCCGATGTCGTTGTGCGGACGCAGACACTTGCCCGTACTGCGTCCGCAGCAGTTCGCGACATCGTCGTCCGGACTCGGGCCCGGGCCCGGGCCCGGGCGAGACGCGGCTAGAGTGCGTGCCGCGCCCGGACATCGACGTTCACAAGCGCACAAGCGTTCAACGCCTTCACGGGTCCGGCAGTTCGCCGGCCTTTACCGCGCCGTTTCACGGCAAGAAGACCGCACGTGAAGAGCAGCCCCGCGAGCTCGCTTCGCCGGTACGGGGCTCTCCGACCGAAGAGGGCCTCCGGCCGCCCGTCCGGCCGGCGGCGACGTCCCGATCCCGTGTGGATGTCGGCGGCATGCGCTCGGCCCTCGAGAACGGACGTCCGGTCGACAGTGAAGGAGAAGGTTGTGGAATCTCGGTTCGACAAACAGCCGGAGCGGTTCCGCCTCGGCCACAGCGCGCAGGAGGACCCGGCCGTCACCTTCGGCAACGGCCCCCACTTCTACCTGGGCGTCAACACCGCCCGCATGTACCTGGAGACCGCGCTGTCGGTCCTGTTCGCACACCTGCCGGACCTGGCGTCGGCGGCCGAACACGAGGACATCGCCTGGGAACCGGACACCTACCTGTTCACCCGGCCGGTAGAGCTTCCCGTCACCTGGTCCTGACCCCTCATCGGGTCGCAGCGCGACCGCGCCGCGCTCCGGGCCCCGCCGGGGGGATGGGACGGCGGGAGGCGCCCGAGCGTCTGCGCACTACGTTCGTCCCCCTTCGCCATCGGCGAGGCATCCCATCCAATCGTGCAACCAATCATATGGTTTGGTCATGGAAGATCCTCATTCACTCGCCTGTCTCCCCGGGCGACCGCCCCTTGCCGCCCGACCGCGACCCCACGACCGCGAGGCCGAGCCCGCGACCGACGTCCCCCCGCCCCCATCCCCGCAGGAGTCTTCATTCGCGTCGCCGGAGGAGGAGACACGGCCTGACCCGGTCCTTGGCATCCGTGGCATCCGTGGCATCCGTTGCGAGGGACCGGAGCAGGTGGGAAAATCCGGTTGATCCGGACACGGGCCGTGGGGCCTCGGGGGTGGGCATGTCGAGCCGCGAACCCAACACGCTCCTCGCCGCGTTGCTGACCGAGGTCGACTGGAGCGCCGCAGACCTGGCCCGCCAGGTCAACGCGGCGGGCTCGGCACACGGTGTGCGTCTGAGGTACGACCGATCCGCGGTCGCGCACTGGCTCGGCGGAACCCGGCCGCGCCACCCGGTCCCCGCGCTGGTCGCCTCCGTGCTCAGCCGAGGATGCGGCCGACCGATATCGCCGCAGGAGACCGGCCTGGTGCCCGACGCCCGACCGGGGCCGCTCCTGACGGACAGGACCCGGGGGCCCGACGCGGCCGAGCGGCTGAGGGACCTGTGTCGGGCGGACGTCGACCCCGCCCGCCACGCCGCGCTCGTCCGCACCGTCTTCGCCCCCACCGACCCCGACCCACCGCTCCGCCGGGGCCCGGCCACTCGGCCCACACCCCGCGCCCGAGCCGGCGACGGCCGTGCGGTCACGTCGGCCGACTCGCGCACCGCCCAGGAGATGGCGCAGACGTTCGCCGACCTCTCGGCCCGCCACGGCGGCCGGCGGATCCGAACCTGGCTGGGCCTCTACCTCGCCCACGACGCGGGACACCTGCCCGCAGCCATGTCATCGCCGAAACTGCACAGTCAACTGCTCGTCGACGTCGCACAACTCACCCACCTGCTCGCCGACACGACGGCGGACTCCGGCCACCCCGGGCTGGCCCGAGCGTACTTCGAGATCGCCCTCGACCTCGCCGCCGAAGCCGGAAACAACCGCATGCGCGCCATCACACTGCGCGCGATGAGCGTCCAGGCCATGCGCCTGGGACACCACACACACGCCTTCGAACTGGCCGACGCGGCAGTGCGACAGGCGGGCCCGCACGGCGACGCCGCCGTCATGGCCTTCCTCCTCGGCCAACGCGCCCACAGCGGCGCCCTCGTGGGGCGAACGCGATCGGCCCGCACGGACCTGGCGGCAGCCGAACGCCACCAGGACCGCTCCACCGCGCCGCCGGGCGCGTTCACCTCCTACACCCACTCGGCACTGCACTTCCGCAGCGGGCAGACGTTCCGAGTCCTCGGCGAACCCGCCCATGCCCTGGCCTCGTTCGAGGCCGCACGCCACCGCGCCCCGTTCGACCGGCGAGCGACCGCACTGACCGAGGCAACCCTCGCCGAGACCCTCGCCGACATGGGCCACCTGGAAGCGGCCCGCCCCCACTGGGACGTCTTCCTCGATCTGTGCCCCCACCTGGACTCGATCGAAATCGAACGGGCCCGCGCCCGGATGCGCGAGACACTGCGCCGCTTCCCACACCGCCACCGCGTACAACAGCGCGAACGAGCGCCGAGCCCCCAACCCCACCCACCCGCCCCGGGAACCGGACACCGTTTTCCACCGGAACCGGCGGCCGACGCCTGACCCTCACTCTGGGATCCACCCCGGGGGCGTGTCAGGTCCTTTGTGCAAGTGATCCGTTCCGGAAGTCCTTCGGGGAGGCCAGGGCGCCGCCGCGTCCGTAGGCGTGGGGGACGCGCATCGCCCCGGCCCGGCCCGGAGCCAGGCTCGGATGGCAGCGGCAGCGGGCCTGTATCGAGGTCTTCTCATGACCGGGCGGTGATTCGGACGTGCTCAGACTTGTTGCCAGGGTTTGAAGTCGCTTCCGGGACCGGATTTGTTGCCGGTGGCCCAGAAGGCGCCGTCGGTGCCTCGGACGTAGATGCTGACGGTGTGGTCGGGGAACTGCACGATGGAGGGTCGGCCGACGAACCGTCCCGCTTCGCTGAGTCGTTGCCAGGCGGCGTCGAAGTTCCCGCCGGGTTTCTTTTGGCCGAGTCCGTTGACGCTGCCGTCGGCGAGGACCGCGTAGGTTCCCAGGGTTCCGTCGGGCCGCAGGACGACCTCGGGATCGCCCGTGACGGCCATCGCCCCGCCGGGTGTGGTCTGTTGCCACGG
>NZ_WWJX01000870.1 GCF_009865215.1 Streptomyces sp. SID3343
GTCGGGTCGGGTCGGGTCGGGTCGGGTCGGGTCGAGCGATCGGGGGACACGGTGTCGCGCAACGACGAACCGAGGCCGCACGACTGGTCGATCGACGGCCGAGAGTACGCCCGTCACGAGAGCCGTCGTGGCCGACGCTTCGCCTACACCCACCTCGTTCCGGCGCGCACCGCTCTCGTGGTGGTCGACATGGTGCCGTTTTTTGTGGCGCCCAATCCCTACTGCCTCGGCATCGTGCCGAACATCGGCCGCCTCGCCGACCACGTGCGGACGGCGGGCGGGGCGGTCGCCTGGGTTGTTCCCGCCGTTGGTGAACGATCAGCGGTATCCGACGAGTTCCACGGCCCGGACGTGGCCGAGCGCTACCGGACCTCCGGCGGCACGGGACCCCTGATCGGGCGACTGTGGCCGGACTTCACCGTTCACGCCGCCGATTTGGTGGTGGAGAAGTCGGCGACCAGTGCGTTCTTCCCCGGCCGATGTTCGCTCCCCGAGTTGTTGGCGGAGCGCGGCATCGACACCGTCCTGATCACCGGCACCGTCACCGACGTGTGCTGCGAGTCGTCGGCACGCGACGCCGCCACCCTCGGTTTTCGCGTCGTCATGGTCGCGGACGCGAACGCGACCGGGAGGGACCGGGACCACAACGCCACGCTGCACACCGTCTATCGATCGTTCGGCGACGTGCGCCCGACCGAGGAAATTCTCGACCTGCTCGGGCCGGGGTGAGGCGTGCGGCCCCGGCGGGGGCCGAGATCCGAGGCCCCGGGCGGGATGGGCCTCGGAACTCACCTCGGCCACCGGAGCGGTCGGACGCACTCGGTCAGGCGCACTCGGTCGGGCGCACGGGTCAGATTGTTCGCGGTCGGGCGCACGCGGTCAGATGCACGGCTGAGGCGCACTCGGTCAGGTGCGCACGCGGTCAGGCGCACGCGGGCGTTCGGCCCAGGCGCACTCGGTCGGGCGCACGCGGTCAGACGCGCCCGGTCCGGTCGCCGGCGTTCGTCGGTTTGGTGCCGATCACTACCGTGGCGTCCAGGTCGTCGCACTCGACCACTCGCGGGGCCAGGCCGTGGTCGGCGAAGGTGGCCACGGTCCGCGGTGCCTGGCGTTCGCTGGTCTCGATCAGGAGCCGGCCGCCCGGGGCCAGCCACGCCAAGGCGTCGGCGGCGACCCGGCGTTGGATGTCCAGGCCGTCGACACCGCCGTCCAGCGCCACCCGCGACTCGTAGATCCGCGCCTCCGGAGGCAGCAGCCCTATCGCCTCGGTGGGTACGTACGGGGCGTTCACGACCAGGACATCGACCCGGCCCCGGAGCGTATCGGGCAGCGGGTCGTACAGGTCGCCCTCGTACACCGACCCGCCCGACCCGATGTTGCGTCGGGCACAGCGCACCGCCGCGGGGTCGATGTCGGCGGCGTACAGATCGATCTCGGTCCGTGCCGCGGCCAACACCGCCCCTACCGCGCCCGAACCGCAGCACAGGTCGACGACGACCGGGCGGGCCGGAGCAAGGGCGAGCGCCCGACCGGTGCGGCCACCCGCACGGCACGCGCCCCGCCGGGCTTGGCCGGCGGCGGCTTGGCGAAGCAGTTCGGCGGCCTGCCGGGCGAGGAACTCGGTACGGCGGCGCGGTACGAAGACGCCGGGGTCGACGGCTACCCGAAGGCCGCAGAACTCGGCCCAGCCGAGTACGTGTTCGAGCGGCAGACCGACGATGCGCCGCTCGACCATCGCGGCGAGTTCGGCCGGCGAGCCGGCGGCGGAGAAAAGCAGTTCCGCCTCGTCCTCGGCGAATACACAGCCGGCCGCCCGTAGCCGCCTGACGACGACGTCCGAAGTCAGGGCCGAAGCAGGCGTGAAGGCAGGTGAGTGCGGAGAACGCGGAGTAAGCGGAGAACGCCCGGAGAGCGGAGAAAGCGACGAGCGAGGTGACGAGGACATCGACATGAGAGCCTTTCGGGGTACCGAAGGGCGCTCTCCCGGGGACCGGAAACCGGCGAAGGTAAACGGTGACGGTGAACCGCGAACTACGTCGAGTGGACCGTACGACCGCGGGATGAGAGCACCCGAACTGCCACAGCGGTAATGGGTCCCACCTCCTCGGTACGTTCACTCCCTGCGCCGGCGGACCGGCCCGCCGAACGTGCGGGGCCTGGTTGCCGTGCCTGAGCCGCAAACACTACCCGACCACCAGGCCGGCAGGGACAACACCGAGCCGATCGGCCGGGACCGTGCTCGGCGCTGCCCGGGCCCGCGCGATCCGGGCCGATCCCCGGCCGGTCTCCGTGGTCGGTCCGGAGAAGACCTGCCCGGGGATCGACGGGACGACGACGTGGGACGCGTCCGCCGGGTCGCCGCCACGCAGGCGGGGGTCGGCCGGCGGACGGGCGTCGTGGCCCCGGCACGTTGGCACCGTCGAAGCCTCGCGGGCGGTCGAAGCCTTCACAGGCCGCCGAAGCCTCAGGGGCGGTCGAAGCCTTCAGGGGGCGCCGAGTCCGCCGAGTCCGAACTTCGGCCGTCCGGGTTCGTCACCCGCCGGGTCACCCGCTCCGCCGGCCACGGCGTCCGGCACCTTGTACCCCGGTACGGACGGCCAACGGACCGTCAGCACGACCGACTCCTCTTCCGCGTACCACGAGTGATCGACGCCGCGCCCCCACACCACATAGTCACCCTGCTTGGCCAACAACACGCTCCGGCCCGGCAGTTCCACTCGAAAGCGGCCGCTGATCAGGACCAGGAGGGCGGTCCTTTGCTCGCCGCGCACCCATTGTGCGCGTTCGTCGCCGGGCGGGTGGACACCCCACTTGATCTCGACGGCCTCGCTGTGTCGGGGGTCGTCGGCGTCCTTGAAGTGCCCGAGGAGCCAGCCCCGGTCCAGCGCCGCGTCCGCGCCGGCGTTGCCGACGTACACGCTCTCGTTCATGGACGGCGACGCTAGCAGCCTCACCCCCGTTGCTCGGCCCTCCCCACCCGAGCCGCCGCCGACTCTCCCTGTGGTCCGAAGTGATCCGCGAGCGTCATCGCCACGAGGACCACCACCGCGCCGGTCAGCGCGGCCCACCCGGCGAAGGCGGCGACCGCCGCGAGCGGCACCACGACCACCGCGGCGATCATCCGGGCGGCGATCGGACCCGTCTTCAACACGTGCCGATGCCACGCGTGACCGAGCAGGAACACCGCGACCCCGGAGCCCAGCCACCAGCGGTCGGTGTCGGTGCCCAAGTGGTGGATGCCGTCCGAGATCCCGGCCGCGACGAGCACGATGCCCGCGATCATCACCGCGTGCGCGAGGCCGAAGGCGACGTAGCCCAGCGTCTGGCGACGCTCCACGGGCGCGTCCGACAGGGCCCGCACGGCCCGCTCGTCGTCGCCGGCGAAGTAGGTCCACCAGATCCCCGCCGCGACCGCGATGCCGAGAAGAATCCCACCCGCGAGTTGCCAGTCGACGGGCCGACCGCCCGCGCCGATGCCCACGGCGACGACCGATTCGCCGAGCACGATCAGGATGATCAACCCGTGCCGCTCCACGAAGTGATGCGGCTCGACCACGAAGCCGCGGATCCGGCCGATCACCATCGCCAGGTACAGCACCAGGACGGCTGCCACCCAGCATGCCCAGGTACCGGCGTCGGGCAGGTGCGGCGCGGTCAGGATCAACACGCCGCCGAACGCGTTGAACGGGGCGAGTCGGACGATCCCGGCCCGGGCCGATGCCTCGGTCGCGGTCAGGAACAGCGCCACGTGCATGCCGACGGCCACCAGGAACGCCAGTCCGAACGCCCACCCGTCGGGGTCGAACGCGTAGGGCAGATCGAGCCCCATCACGAAGAACGCCGCCATGGTGAGCACCAACAGCAGTCGGAGCCTGACCGCTTCGGGCCGCACCGCGTTGGTCAGCCAACTGAACGCGCCGAACATCCACCACAGCGCGGCCAGCGGCAACAGCCCCTGGAACAGGCCGGACCAGCCCGGGTGTGACTCCACCTGGTGGGTGGCCTGGGTCAGGACGAAGACGAAGACCAGGTCGAAGAACAGCTCGATCGGGGTGACCCCGGCCGGCTTCTCGGGGGATGCGTGCGGCGCGGCCGAGGCCGGAGCTGCTTCCTCGGCCGGCGGCACTGGAGGTACCGGCGGATCGACACGAGCGGGGGATGTTGTCATTCGATCACTTTCGTCCGTCCACGCGAGGTGCTTTCGCCGTCTCGAACCGCAAGGCGTCCCGGTGGCAGGGAAGTTCGCGGTCGCGAGCGCTCCATCATCACCGGGACGCCTCTCCTCGCACAGAGCGGATCAGCCACGTTCGCGGTCGGCGTACTGCGACTGCGACTGGTGGCGCCTGACGGTCACTCTTCGCGCCCGTTCGGTACAAAGTGGCTCGACGAAAGTGGCTCGACGAAGAGTCGTTCGGCGAAGAGTCGCCGGGCGAAGAGTCGAAGGATCAGGAGCAGTTGATGAGCAACGACGTGACGACCAGGCAGGTTCGAGTGGCGGCGTTGTTCGCGGGGTTCGGGTCGGTCGGTGTGCTTGCGGTGCGCGACGCGGTGACCGCGAAGGCGGTGTTGATGCTGAGCAGGCCGACCGGAACGGTGAAGGCCCTGGTGGTCGACGCGCCGTTCGCCAGTGGGCCGACGGTGCAGGTAACGGTCCGGCCGGTGATCGGGCAGTCGCGCGATGTGGGGCTGAGCGGAGCCGGCAGCGGAGCCGTGACGGTGACCGAAGTCGCGGTGGCGGGTCCGGTGTTGGTGATGGTCAGGGTGTAGTCGATGTGCGCGCCGAGCAGGGCCGGTACACCGGTGGCCGCGAGGGTGACGGTGACGTCGGCGGTCGCCGCGATGTAGGTGTATCGGTCGGCTGCGGTGACCGGGCTGGTCCCACCGGGGGTGGTGACCTGTACGTCCACCCCGCCCGCGACGCCCGCCGGGGCGGTCACGATGCACGACGTCGCCGTGCAGGACACCGCGGTCGCGGTATGTCCCGCCCCGAACGTGACAGCCGTCGCGCCGGCCAGGTCGGTACCGGTGACGGTCACCTGGTTGCCGCCGGCCGCAGGGCCGTTCGCGGGCGTCACGGCGGTGACGGCGGGGCGCGGTCGCAGGATACCGATCACGACGATCCCGTACGGAACGCTGCCGACCGGGACGGTCGCCACGACGGTGTTCGTCACAGCGTCGATCACCGACACGTCGGCGGAGGCGGTGTTGGTCGTGTACACGTAACCGCCGGCGGCGTGCACGGTGAGGTTGGCGGGATAGGAGCCCACGTCGACGGTGTCGGTCACGGTGTTCGTGGCCAGGTCGACGACCTTGACGGCGGCCGGGAACGCGGTGACGTAGGCCTTCGTCCCGGCCGGGTTCACCGCGACCCCGCTGCCCTCCGCGATCGGGACGGACGCGGTGACGGCACCGCCGGCCGTGTCGATCACGGCCAGGCCGGTCGCGTTGTCGACGACGTACAGGTGTGCGCCGTCCGGGCTCAACGCGGCCCCGTCAGGGGAGCCGGCGAGCGCGATGGTCGAGCCGACGAGGTTGCTCGCGGGGTCGATCACGGAGACGCTGTGTCCGGCGTTGTTGACCGCGTACACGTGCGCTCCGTCGGGGGCGACCAGGACCGCGATCGGGTTCGTGCCGACCGCGACCGTGGCGACGGCGGCGTTGGTCGCGGTGTCGATCACCAGCACGGTGTTGCCCTGGGCGACGTACAAGCGCGTGTCGGCCGGATCGACGGCCATCGCGAACGGCGCGCCCGCGGTGGACACGGTCGCGGTCACGGCGTTGGTGGCGGTGTCGATGACGGAGATGCCGCCGGACTGGTAGTTCGCCGCGTAGACGCGGGTGCCGGCGTGGTTGGCGGCGAGGCCGTACGGCGCACCGCCGACCACGATCGAGGCGGTCGTGGTGTTGGTCGCGGTGTCGATCACGGACACGGTGCCGGAGCCGGAGTTGGCTACGTAGGCGGCTGCGGCGGGGCCGGTCGCGGCGCTGGTC
>NZ_WWJX01000871.1 GCF_009865215.1 Streptomyces sp. SID3343
ACCGCCGTCCCGCCGTGCGCGGGTCGCCTGCGCGCCGGCGCCCACCGCGTCCGCGAGCCGGGGGCCGCCGCCGGCGTCCTCCTTGCCGACCCAGAGGTACCCGAACGAGCGCAGGCGCCGTACGCCGGCCACCGCGCGCATGCGTTCCAGCAGTTCGCCCGTGTGCCGTTCGCCGAACGACCAGTACTCCACGAACACGTCGTACGCGCCGAGCGTGGTCGCGACCGACACGGTCTCCGGCATCGTGGCCAACACGTCGGCTACCTTGCCCGCCGGGCGGGTGACGGTCAGGGCCACCGCCCCGAACGTGTCGACGCCGGCCGCGCCGGGGTCGAGGTGTGCGGCGATCGTCACGAGCCCCGAATCGAGGAGTCGCTGGACCCGGGCACGCGCCGCCGGTTGGGACAGGCCGACCTCACGAGCGAGCGACGAATACGTGACCCGGCCGTCGGCGACCAGTTCGGCCACCACCCGGCGGTCGGTCTCGTCCGGCTCGCCGACCTCGCCGTTGCCCGCGGTGGGTCGTACCCACGGGCGTGGCTCACGGTCGCCCAGGCCGGACCAGTCCTGCTTGACGTACTCGTGCACCACCGACGACCGCACGTCGCCGACCCCGGGCAGCGCGCGCAGCGTCGCGGTCACCGTCATCAGATCCGCCGTCGAGGACGCCCGCACCTCCAGGGCGAGATCCAGACCGCCGACCAGGCCGGCCACGAAAGCCACCTCGGGCAACGCGCCGATCCGCGCGGCGACCGGCGCGCTGGGGCCTTCGACCGCGACGAACAGATAGCCGAACGCGCCCGTGCCGACCCGACGCGGATCCACCCGCCCGCCGACCACCAGGACCCCGTCGGCGATCAGCTTGCGCACCCGCAGCCGGGCCGCCGCGAGCGAGATGCCGGTCGCCTCCGCCAGGTCGGTGTACGACTCCCGGGGACTGCGTGTCAGCCGGCGGATCAACGCCGCGTCCACGTCGTCCACGGGCGAACCCCAGGATCGATCAGCGGTCATGGTCACCACGCTATCCGCCGCGAGGTGGGCACCTGATCGAAGCCACGAACCGGACGCCCGAAAGAAAATATTCGCCGAATCGGCCCAACACGGCCGAAATCAAAGGCCACAAGGCGGAGCCGCCGAGGGGGCCTCATGCGGACGGCCACCACAGTGCGAGCGCGGTACCGCCGAGGAAGCTCTCCCGGTCGGCGGGGGCGAGTCGGCGGGCCGAGTGTCGGCCGAGGGCGACCATCTCGGGATACGTGTGCCCGGTGGTTTGCGGGTGATCCGACCCCCAGGCCGCGCGGTGCGCCCCGAAGGTCGCGGCCAAGCGGTCGACGAGGTCGGCCGGATCGCCTGCGGCGGCGGCGAGTTCGAGGACGTGCGAGGACACCTTGACCCGGACGGCCGGCAGCGCGGCGAGGTCGAGAAGCGGGCCGGCCGCGGCGAACGGCGCGCCGTCCGACAGGTCGACGAAGCCGCAGTGGTCGAGCGCGACCGGGACGTCCGGATGCCTCGCCACCACCGCCCCGAGGCGGCCGAGCGCGGCGGGGAACAGGACCGGGACGACGTTGAGGCCGAGGTCGCCCGCGAGCGCCCACACGTCGTCGGCGCGGCCGTCGTCCAGCCAGCGCGGGTCGTGCCCGTGCACGCCGAACACCCTTACCCCACGCAGAAGTTCACCCGCCTCGTGAGCCAGGACCGACAGCGCGCGGGCCGGATCGGCGGCGTCCATGTCCACCGACCCGACCAACGCGAGTCGATCCGGGTGGGCCCGTACGCTGTCGATCGCGTACGCGCAGTCGTACCCGTACGCCCCGACCGCCTGGACGACGACGGCCCGCTCCACGCCCCCGCTGTCGAGCGCGGCCAAGAGGTCGAGTGTGCCGACGTCGTCCGCGCGAAACCACGGGCTGCCGACCCCCGAGGGCGCGAGGGGATAGCGCGCCCGATCCGCCGAGGCCACGTGGACGTGGGCGTCGACACGTATTCGGATACTCGAATCCATCATCCGCATAGTCGGATGCTAGCCGGCGGGCGAGGGAGACACCCCGGGAGGGGACGCTTCGACCACCCCGGCCACCCGACACGACCTCGGAATCGAGGGGTCGAGAAGCCGGTATCGCCCCCTCGACGCCGGGATCGTTTCGGCCGAGTCGGGGCTCACACCTCCTGGTGGGCGGGTTGCGGCTCGGTGGGAACGAGGTCGGGGGCGGCGGCCGAAGTCGGTTTGCGCAGGATCAGGCCGACGGCGCCGACCACGGCGGCGATTGCGATCAGGTAGGCGAAGGTGCCCTGGAACGACGCGATCACCGCGTGACTCTCGCTGCGCCTTTGCAGGACCAGGGCGGCCACGGCGATGCCGAAGGTGCCGCCGATCTGGTTGCTGAGGTAGACGGCGGCCGTCGCGCTGGGGATCGACTCCGGGGGAACCGAGCCGAAGACCGACGACATCGCGGGAGCTCCGACGAAGCCCAGGCCGGCGCCGGTGACCACCGAATAGGCCAGCAGAAGCCCGGTGTTGGTGCCGCCGTCGGCGGTCGAGAAGCCCAGGATGCCCAATGCGGCGAGCACGCCGCCGAACGGGATCAGTGCCCGGGCGCCCACCTTGTCGAACAGTTGGCCGGCGATCGGCATGCCGATCCACACGCCGACCCCCTGTGGCACCAGCAGCAGCCCGGCGGCCATCACCCCGCGGTCGCGGGCGAGTTGGTAGTAGAGCGGAATCAGGAACAGGAGCGAGAAGAGCAGGATCCCGGTCAGGAACACCGCGCCGATGCCGCCCGCGAAGCCGCGGATGGCGAACAGGCGGACGTCGATCAGCGGGTACCGGGCGCGCAGCGCGTGCGCCACGTAGCCCGCGATCAGCAGCACACCCGCGACCAGCGCCACGATCACCTGCGGGGCGCCGAAGCCGCTGTCGCCCGCGGCCTGGGACAGGCCGTACACGACCGCCGCGAACCCCGGGCACAGCAGCGCGATTCCGCGCGCGTCCAGCGGTGACGGATCGCCTTCGCGCGGCGGATCCGCCGGGATCTCCTTGTACGCCAACGCCAGCGCGATCAGGCCGATCGGCAGGTTGATGAGGAACATCCAACGCCAGCTCGCGTGTTCGAGCAGCACGCCGCCGAGCACCGGGCCCAGGATCGGGCCCAGGGTGACCACGGCGCCGACGATGCCGATCATCTTGCCCGCCCGCTTGGGGCCGGCCGCGCGAGCCAACATGGTCAGCAAGGTGGGCTCCAGCGCGCCGACGCCGATGCCCTGGAGGACGCGGAAGGCGATCAGGCTCTCCGCGTTCCACGCGAGGGCCGAGAGCGCGGAGCCGGCGAGGAAGACGGTCAGGCCCACCAGCCACACGGTCTTGCCGCCGAAGCGCTCGGCGGCCCAGCCGGCCAGGGGGACGGTCGCGGCGAGCGCCAACAGGTAGCCGGTGGCGACCCATTCGATGGTCTTGAGCGGCGCGTCGAAGTGCGCGCCGAGGGTGTCGATGCCGACGTTGACGATCGTCGTGTCCAGGATGCCCATGACGCCGCCGAGCAGCATCACGAGCATCAGGCGGAGCAGGGGTCCGTCGATCCGGGTTTCGGGATCGGGGGGTGCGGCGGCCATGGAGGACTCCAGGTTGCCGGGTGGGGTTCCCGGCGAGACGTTACCGGCTAGGTCAGATAACTAAACTCACGAGTAAAAATTAACAGCACGTCTGGTAATGTCGCAACATGGTCGAGGGAACGAAACGGTCAACGGCACACGGCGCGACGAGCGCCGCCGCGGCGCAGGGCGCAACGCGCGGTCGGATCGACAAACGCCGCGCGATCCTGGCCGCCGCCGAGGCCGTCTTCACCCGCGAGGGCTACACGCTCGCGGGCATCGACGCGATCGCGGCCGAGGCCGGAGTGTCGAAGCCGACCATCTACAACCACCTCGGTGGCAAGGAAAACCTCTTCCGCACCGTCATGATCGAGGCCGCGATCGAGTCGCGCGGCCGGATCCTGGCCGCCCTGGAGGCGTTCCCGACCGACGCCGAGGACCTGCATCCGCGGTTGACCGCGATTGCGCACCGCGTGGTGGAATGCCAGGCCGGCGAGAAGGGCTGGGCCCTCCAGCGCCTGGTGTACGCCGAGGCCGCGCGCTTTCCCGACCTGTACGACACGATCCGCGAGGGCGCGACCGTACAGATCGTCGACGCACTCGCGGGCCGGCTCGCCCGGCTCGCGCACGGCGGATACCTCGACATCGACGACCCGGTCACCGCCGCGAGCCAGTTCCTCGGGCTGATCTCCGGCGACCTGCCCACCCTCACCGCGCTGGGCACCCGCCCGGTCGACGACGCCGCCCTGGACCGCGCGGTGACCGCCGGGGTGACCACGTTCCTGCGGGCCTTCTCGCCGCGCGGGAGCACCGACCCGGTGCTCACCCCCGCGCCCCGCCGCCGCTGAGCACGCCGACCCCGCCGCGCGCC
>NZ_WWJX01000872.1 GCF_009865215.1 Streptomyces sp. SID3343
CGGTGCGGGCGGTGCGGGCGCCGGGTGCTGCGCGCCGGCGCGGCCCTGCGCCTGCGGTGGGGTCTGCCCGTCGGGCGCGCCGGGAACGGGCACCTGGCGGACGATGTCGGTGACGATCTGCTCGGGCGTGCGCCGGGCCATCTGGGCGTCGGCGGTCGGCAGGAGTCGGTGCGCGAGGACCGCGACGGCCAGCGTCTGCAGGTCGTCGGGCAGGACGTAGTCGCGGTTGTCGAGGGCGGCCTGCGCGCGCGAGGCGCGCACGAGGTGCAGGGTCGCTCGCGGGGACGCGCCGAGGCGCAGTTCCGGCGAGCGCCGGGTCGCGTTGACCAGGTCGACCGCGTAGCGCGCGACGGCGGGGGAGACGTGTACCTTCCCCACCGCCTCGACGAGCCGCACGATGTCGTCGGCGTCGGCGACCGGGGAGAGGTCGGCGAGCGGGGAACCGGCGCTGTGTCCGCCGATCATCCGCAGTTCGGCGTCTGCCGCCGGGTAGCCCATCGACACGCGGGCCATGAAGCGGTCCCGCTGGGCCTCGGGGAGGGGATACGTGCCCTCCATCTCGACCGGGTTCTGGGTCGCGATCACCATGAACGGCGCCTGGAGTTCGTACGTCGTGCCGTCGACGGTGACCTGGCGCTCCGCCATGCACTCCAGAAGCGCCGACTGGGTCTTGGGCGACGCCCGGTTGATCTCGTCGCCGACGACGATGTTCGCGAAGATCGCGCCCGGCTTGAACTCGAACTCGCGGTGTTCCTGGTCGTAGACGCTGACGCCGGTGATGTCCGACGGCAGGAGGTCGGGGGTGAACTGCACCCGGCGCATCTTGCAGTCGACCGAGCGCGCGAGGGCCTTGGCCAGCATCGTCTTGCCGACTCCCGGTACGTCCTCGACCAGCAGGTGACCCTCGGCCAGCAGCACCGTCAAGGCGAGGCGGACCACCTCGGGCTTGCCCTCGATCACGGTCTCCATGGCCCCGCGGATCCGATCGGAGATGACCGTCAGATCCCCCAGACCGGCCTGATCGTTGAACGTCGACACCCGTGCCCCTCCCTGGAACCGCGTTGTACACGCCCCGAATCAGGGCCACAGGCCGATTCTCCCGGTCGCGCGCGTTGCCGTCACCCTGTTGGGTGACGGCTACCCGGAACAGCGGCCGATGCGCCTGTGGACAGTAGTCGACGCATCGGGCGGGCGGTCCGCACGATCGGAATAGGTTCGGCCGAGACTATGACTGCGGAGAGGCGTCGTCCGGTTGCACGTCGGGCAGGGGGAAAACCTCGCGCAACAATCCGGTCGTGACGTCGTACACGAATCCGCGCACGGTGTCGCGGTGCAGGAGGAACGGCGACAGGCGCACCCGGTTCATCGATTGGCGGACGTCACCGTCGAGGTCCACGAACGCCTCGACCGCCCACTGCGGGCGTAGCCCGGTGTCGGCTTCGAGTTCGCGGCGGAAGTCCTCGGTGACGGTGAGCATGCCGCACTGGGTGTGGTGGATGAGTACCACCTGGGTGGTGCCCAGGTGACGCTGACTGATCGTCAGCGAGCGCACGACGTCGTCGGTGACCACACCACCCGCGTTGCGGATCACGTGCGTGTCGCCGAGCTCCAGTCCCAGCATCGCGTGTACGTCCAGGCGGGCGTCCATACACGTGACCACTGCGGTGTGACGCACCGGCTTGGCGGACATGCCGGGATCGCGGTATCCCTCCGCGTAGTGGCGGTTGGCAGCTACAAGGCGATCGACCATGGTCAGGACGTTAGCGATCGAAGGGCCCGCGCGCCTCGTGGTGGGGATCACAGTCCGGTTCGATGCTCGTCTCGTCACCATTTCGGGCCTATGGGTTCTTGTCCCGTAATGGGAGATTCGTACGGCGAGCCCAATCCCCGAGTGG
Organism: Streptomyces sp. SID3343; assembly: GCF_009865215.1. Lineage (GTDB taxonomy): Bacteria > Actinomycetota > Actinomycetes > Streptomycetales > Streptomycetaceae > Embleya. The sequence continues at coordinate 1,896 of NZ_WWJX01000872.1, forward strand.
CGGAAACCGGCGCTGGGTGCGCGGGCCCGGCGTACGGGGGCGCGCAATCGGGTGGTTCTTCCGGTGCAACCGGCCTGACCTGCGGTTTTATCGGTTCTGCGTGGGCAGCGTCCCGCCCGAAAAGGGTTGACCGTGGGGTTTCGTGGAGTAGAGTGGCGGGAAATGGAGCCGCGAAGCTCCAGACGGCGGCCGGAGGTGTCCGTGTTCCTCGGCACATACGAGCCCCGATTGGACGAAAAGGGTCGGTTGATCTTGCCGGCCAGGTTTCGGGACGAACTGGCGGAGGGCCTAGTGATCACAAAGGGGCAGGAACGCTGCCTCTATGTGTGGCCCGTCGCGGAATTCGCCCGTGTGGCCGAACAACTGGGTCGGGCGCCGGTGACGTCCAAGGCGGCTCGCGACTACATGCGGGTCTTCTACGCGGGCGCGTCCGACGCGGTCCCGGACAAACAGGGCCGCGTGCTCGTGCCGCAACCGTTGCGGGACTACGCGGGGCTCGATCGGGACAACCGCGACTGTGTGGTCGTGGGAACGAACACCCGGGTCGAACTGTGGTCGGCCGGCACCTGGCACGACTACCTCGCCGAGCAGGAGCAGTCCTTCGCCGAGCTGTCCGAGGAGGTGCTGCCGGGCTTGTTGTGAAAGCCTTCCGGGTGCGCTCTGTGCGCTCCATGTGCTCTGTACGCTTTGTGCGCACGTCGTTCGTTTTGTTTCGTCTTGTGTGCGTCTCTCGTTGTGCCTTCGTGACACATGCGACGAGGCCTCCACCCGCTCCGAGCTTTCTGGCACACCTTCCCCGGTGCCAGAGGTCACTTCCCCAGACGAGCGGGCGGGGACCTGGCGGCATGTTTCCCGAGGACGCTGCGATCGAGCCCCTAGACTGCGGGTTTCCGCACGACGAAGGGCCGGCAGTGAACGCGACGATGGTGGAGGGGCCGTGACGGCACCCGCCCACATTCCCGTCCTGCTCGAACGGTGCGTCGAGTTGTTGGCGCCCGCGCTGGAAGCACCCGGTGCGGTCGTGGTGGACGCGACGCTCGGAATGGGCGGGCACAGCGAGGCGCTCCTGAAGACCTTCCCCGAGGTCCATCTGATCGGCCTCGACCGCGACCCCGAGGCCCTGGAACGCTCCGGCGCCCGGCTCGCGGGCTTCGGCGAGCGCGCGACGCTCGTGCACGCGGTGTACGACGAACTCCCCGACGTGCTGGCCCGGCTCGGGATCGAGCGGATCGACGGCATCCTGTTCGACCTCGGCGTCTCCTCGCTCCAACTCGACCGCGCCGATCGCGGCTTCGCCTACGCGCAGGACGCGCCCTTGGACATGCGGATGGACCCGACCGTGGGCATCACGGCCGCGGGCATCCTGAACTCGTACACCGCCGGCGATCTGGCCCGGATCCTGCGCGACTTCGGCGAGGAGCGGTTCGCGCGACGGGTCGCGGACGCGATCGTGCGCGAGCGGGAAAAGGAGCCTTTCACCAACAGCGCTCGGCTGGTCGACATCGTCCGGACCGCGATCCCGGCGGCGACGCGGCGCACGGGCGGCAACCCGTCCAAGCGCACGTTCCAGGCCCTGCGGATCGAGGTCAACGGCGAACTCGCGGTCCTGGAGCGTGCGTTGCCGGCGGCGGTCAAGGCGCTGGCACTGCACGGGCGGATCGCGGTGATGTCCTACCACTCGCTGGAGGACCGGATGACCAAGCGCGTGCTCGCGGCCGGCGCCGCGAGCAAGGCGCCGCCGGACCTGCCGATCGTGCCCGAGGATCTCCAGCCGCGGCTGAAGTTGCTCACGCGCGGCTCGGAGAAGGCGAGCGAGCACGAGAACGCGGTCAACCCGCGTGCGGCCTCGGTACGGTTGCGGGCCGCGGAGCGGGTGCGGGAAGACCTGTGACGGACGGCGGCGGGCGGGGGAGCCGAGCATGAGTGGCGCGACGAAGACGCTCACCCGGATCCGGCTGGCCGCGCACCAGGCGAAAGGGTCCTCGCGGACGCCCTTCGTCGTGCTCGTGGTCGGTCTGCTCGCGGGCGGCCTCCTGTCGTTGCTGCTGCTCAACACCGCGCTCAACCAGGGCTCGTTCGAGGTCGGCCGCCTCCAGAAGCAGCAGGACCAGATGTCGGACGAGCGGGAGGCGCTCCAACGCGAACTGGACGCGAAGGCGGCACCCGGCGAACTCGCGCGGCGCGCGCAGGAGATGGGCATGGTCCCGGGGGGCAGCCCGGCTTTCATCGACCCGGCGACGGGGCAGGTCCTGGGCGTTCCGAAGGCGGCTGTTTCCAGGCCGCCGTTGGTTGCGGGGGGTTCGGGCGGTTCGGGCGGTTCAGGTGGTTCGGAGGCTTTGGGGGCGCCGGTTGTTCCGGTTGTTCCGGGGGCTTCGGGGGCTTTGGAAGCGCCGGTCGCGTCGGGGGCGCCGGCGGCGGCCGGGTCTGCGGCGGGGGCGCCGGTGCAGGGTGGCCCGGGGGCTCCGGCTCAAGGGTCGCTGGGGCCGCTGGACTTGCCGCCTGCTTCGAGTGCGGCGCCTGGGCCGGAGGCGGCGCCCGGTGCCGCGGGCGTAGAGCCGGGCCGTTGAACGTCGCCTCGGTCTGGGGTGGGCCGGTTTCGGAGGGTTCGGTGGGGCGGGGGAAGCCGGGGTCGGGGAGCACGGCGGGCGGGGGCGGTGCTTGTTCTCGAAGCCGGCTCGCGGAGCACCACTTTTCCTCCCCCGCTTCGCTCCTCCGGAAAAGCGGCACTCCGCTCGCGACTTCGGGTCCTCCACTTCGCTCCGGCCCCGAAGTCTCCACCGAAAAGCGCGGCCTCCGGCCGCTCTCCTCGCTGCGCTCGTCGAACACTCGACGCGACCCGAAAGGGTGGGCGCTGACGCGCCAAGACCGCAGCCGAGTCCCACTCCCAGGCCGGGCCCATCCCGCCAGTACTGCCCGAAACCGAAGCCGATGCCGGGCCGCGGGGCCCGACCGAGCCGGCCCGTTCGCGGTAAAACCGCAGCCCGCCACGCTCCCGCAACGGGTGGTGCGGGTGGGAACACCCCCGCCCCCGCAGCCCCCAACCCACGGCCGGCCCACACCGCACCGAAGCCGAGCCCGGGCCGCGGGGCCCGACCGAGCCGGCCCGGTCACCGGAGAACCGCAAGGCCTGGCGACTCCGTACCGAGTCGATTCGCTGATCTCACCCGAAAGGAACCCGCGTTGAGCGACGGGCGCCGTGACCCCCGTGATCCCGACGAGCCGCGCTCCGCGCGGGGGCGTCGTGAGCCGAGCGGTGATCCGGCCGCGAGCTCGGAGCGCCGACCGC
>NZ_WWJX01000873.1 GCF_009865215.1 Streptomyces sp. SID3343
GGCCGCGTGCGCGTCGTCCACGCGATGGGCGGCCAGCATCGCGTCCGCCGCGGCCGTCGCCCGCGCGTGTTCCCGGGCCGCGATCGCCTCTTCCTGGCGGGCGCGCAACGTCCGCAGCCGCTCGTGCAGGCGTTCGGCTCGCTCCGTAGCCCGGTGCTCGTCGCCCTCGGCTTCGTCGGCAGCCTGTATCGGGTCGTCCAGGAGCCGCGCGAGGGCCGTCTCGGCATCGTGGTTGAGCTGGGCGAGGCGATCCCGGGCGACCTCGGAACGGCTGCGGATCCGCTGGACCTCGTCGACCCCGAAGATCGACTTGAGCATCGCGGTACGCTCCGCGTCGGTCGCGTTGAGCAGCGCGTCGAAGCGACCCTGGGGCAGGAGTACGGCGGTCTTGAAACTCTTGTAGTCGAGCTTGAGCAACTGGACGATGCGCCGGTTCACGCTGCCCACGTTGTCGATGGCGGTGCCGGTGCGCAGGTTCTCCAAGAGGGCCTGGGTGGGCTTGGTATCGGCGTGGAAGGCCCGGCGCACGCGCCAGCTTTCGCCGCCCACGGAGAAGACGAAGTCGACCGACATGGTCGCACTGCCCTCCGAGATCAGCTGGCCGACTCCCACTTCGCTCCACGAACACTTGCCGTACAGCGCGGCGGTCATCGCTTCGAGCACAGTGGACTTGCCCGCCCCCGTGTCGCCGAGGATTCCGACGAGCTTCTTGCCGGTGAAGTCCAGCGGGCCGCACGTCCCCGGGAAGCTGCGCAGTCCCGAGAACGTCAGCGTGATGGGCCTCATGCCGGCTCTCCGTGGGGGTGGTCGTGGATGCGGGTGTGGTCGTGGGTCCACGGGTCGCGCAACGCGGACTCCAGGAGATCCTGTGCGGCGCAGGGCGGTGGCGCCTCGTCGTCGAGTGTGGCCAGCAGGGCGGTGAAGCCTGCGAGGACGTCGTCGGCGACGTGCCCCGGGGTGCCGGCGGCGGACAGGTAGTCGCGGAAGGAATCGGCGAGTTCCGGTTCGGCGACCTCGGCCGTGTCGCGGCCCAGCGGGGTCACGCGTTCCGCGGCGCAGTCGCCGACGACGTCGACGACCGTGGCCCCCGGGACGGCCGCGGCCACGGCGCGGGCGAGCTGCGGGACGGGGGACTCGCTGACGATGGTGACCTTGAGCAGCGTGCCGGTGAACTTGGCGGCGCGCAGCTTCAGTTCGGCCAGCGTTCCGGTGAACTCGGCCAGCCGCCGCCCCGAGCGCAGCCGCTTGAGGTCGACTCGGGTGGGCCGACCCGGATCGGCGTCGACGATCACCACGCTCTTCGTCTCGCCGGTCTCGCCGAAGTCCAGTTGGAGCGGGCTGCCCGCGTAGCGGGCGGCGAACCGGGTACCCGACACGGCCTGCGGTTTGTGGATGTGCCCGAGAGCTCCGTAGGCGACCGCGGGCAGGTGGCCCGGGTCCGTCGCGTAGGTGTCGGTGATGTCCAGGGCGCGTTCGCTGTACGAGGGGGTGGCACCGGCCACGAACAGATGGGCGGCGAAGACCAGTACGTCCCGATCGGGTTCGTAGCCGGCGTGCAATTCGGCCAGCAGAGCGTCCTGGACCCGCCGCAGGCCCGTGGCGTAGTCGGCGTGCGCGGTGCCGGGCTCGGGGGACAGGTCCAGGAACCGGTTGGCGTGGATGAAGGGCAGTGTGGCCAGCCGGATCCGTTGATCCCCGGCGCGGGTCTCGACATCCAGCACGCCGGTGCGGTCCGCGCCCGGCGGCGCACCGACGAAGGTCAGCCGCTTCTCGCCGGGCCGGGCCCCACTCGCGGACATGAAGTCCAGGAACGCGAACAGCGCGGGCGAATCGTGATTGCCGGCCAGCACCACGGTAGGCGCCACGGCCTGCAATTCGCCGAGGGTACGCATCGCGAGCATCTGATCGCGCACGGCCGGACGGTAAGTGTCGAAGAGGTCCCCGCTGTGCACGATCAGATCCGGCTGCGCGTCTCGGGCGACCTTGACGATCTCCGCGAGCACCGCCTCGAAGTCCCCGTCGCGCGACTGCCGATACGTCGTACGACCCAGATGCCAATCGGACGTATGTACAAGCCGCATGATCCGCAAACCCCCTTCGTGTACACCACCCCCCTGCATCCAAGCACCAGTGGCCCGACCAGGCCCCACCGGGAGCCGTAAACCCGCGGCCCCCGACCCCTGCGCAACGGGTGGACGAGTGGGAACACCCACCCCGACCCCACCAAAACGCCCCCCGCCACCATCCCGTCCACGCCCCGCCCCGACCAACCCCCAGGGCCGTGCCGCCACGAACTAGGCGTCGACGGCCATCCGGATCCCCAACGCCACCATGACCACCCCGGAGGTCGCCTCCAACCGCCGCCGAACCGCGACGCGAGAAAGCACCGAGCGCATCCGCCGCACGAACGCGACGTACAGGCTGTAGAAACCGATCTCGTAGAGCGCCCACACTGCCGCCAGGCCGACCATCGTGGGCAGTTGCGGCGCGCCCGCCGGGACGAACTGGGGAAGGAACGACAGCGCGAACACCGCTGCCTTCGGGTTTGCCAGGTTCAGGGTGAGGGCCGCGCGGTACGCCCGCCGTCCGGCTCCGCGCTCCGGTTCGGTCGCGGCACCACCGGTCGCCGTCTGCTCGGCGGTGAGGCCGGCCATGCCCTCGCGGCGGGCTGCGCGGATCGCCTGGACGCCGAAGCCGACCAGGACGACCGCGCCGGTGATGCGCATGACGTCGTAGGCGAGTCGGGACGCGGCCAACAGACCGGTGAAGCCGAAGGCGGCGGCGAGCCCCCAGACGAAGACGCCGGTCTCGTTGCCGAGCACGGCCATCAAGCCCGCGCGCCGGCTCTGCAACGAGTGACGGATGATCAGAACCGAACTGGGGCCCGGACTTGCCGCGATCAGGGTGCAGGCACCGAGAAACGCCAGGAGAGTATGCGTCATGCCCGCATCCTGAACCGCCGCCCACCGTCGATGCCACCGATTTGTCCGCCCCGCGAGCGCGCTACCCGCCCGCTTCGGTTGCCCCGACCACGCCCACCCGAGGCGCCCAACTCTCCGGATCCGCGGCCACCTGTTCCGCCGAGTCCAACGCCTTCACCTCGTGCCCGGCCCCCTCTTCCGTGGGCGGGAACCACACGTACGGGATCCCCTTCCGCAGTGCGTAGCGCAGTTGCTTCTGGAGCTTGTCCGGCTGGTGGTACACCTCGGTCCGGATGCCCCGCCCGCGCAACCGCGCAGCCGTTCGTACCGCCGCCGCGAACGACTCCGTCGTCGGCGCCGCGACCAGGACCTGGGTGGGGCTCTTGGGGCCGATCGGCAGGCGACCCTCGGCGGCGAGCTTCGCGAAGATCCGGGTCAGTCCGATGGAGATGCCCACCCCGGGCAGGGCTCGCCGAATGAAGGCACCGGCGAGGTTCTCGTAGCGACCGCCCGAACAGATACTGCCGAAATCCGGGAACTCGACGAACCTGCCCTCGTAGACCGTGCCCGTGTAGTAGTCCAGACCCCGGGCGACGGACAGGTCGGCGATCACCGACCCGCGGGGCAGATCGGCCAACGCGTCCAGCACGAAAGCCAGTTCGGACAGACCCTCGGCCAACAGGTCGCTGTGCACCCCCAGCCCTCGGATCTCCTCGACGACCGACGAGTCCTCGCCGCGGATCCCGGCCAGCTTCAGACAACTCGCGACCTGGGCGTCGTCGAGTTTCAGGTCCTGCGAGAGGGACCGGGCGACCCGGTCGATCCCGAGCTTGTCGAGCTTGTCCAAGGCCCTGATCACCGCGACCGGATCGGCGATGCCCAGGCCGGTGAAGAAACCCTCCAGGATCTTGCGGTTGTTGACGTGGATGCGGAACTCGCCGATGCGCAGGGCGGTCAGGATCTCGTGCACGATCCGCGGCATCTCGGCGTCGAAGTACAGCGGGGTTCGATCGACGTTGATGACGTCGATATCGCACTGGACGAACTCCCGAAAGCGGCCCGCCTGCGGCCGTTCGCCGCGCCACACGCGTTGGATCTGATAGCGCTTGAACGGGAAGACGAGATCGTTGAAGTGTTGCGCCGTGTAACGCGCGAACGGCACCGTCAGGTCGAAGTGCAGGCCCAGGCGCGCGTCGCTGTCGTCGTCCGGATCCGCTTGGAGGCGGTGCAGCGTGTAGACCTCCTGCGATGTCTCGCCCTTCTTGGTCAAGACGTCCAGGGCCTCCACCGACGGCGTCTCGATCGAGGCGAAACCGTACGCCTCGAACGTGGTGCGGATGTGGTCCAGCCAACCCAGTTCGACCATGCGCAGTTCCGGTAGCCATTCCGGAAAGCCACTCGTCGGTGCGGGTCGCAGCGGCTGATCCTCGCGAACGGCATTCATTGTTCCCCCTCTGATCGAGCTCGGACTCGCACTCGCACTCGAAAACTCGAAGGTTCGAAGGTTCGAAGACTCCGAAACTCAAAGCTCCGTTGCGGTTTCGCCGAGCCTCACAGACGTCCGGACCGGCGGCAACGCAGTATCCACACCCCGCAGGGCCGTCCACAGGAGGGACTAATCCGGTGGACACGGCCCTACCGCCCACCGATGATCCGCACATGACCAACGGACCCGTTTCGCCCACCCCCGCATCCGCCCCCTCGGACTCCACCGCGCCCCCGCGCGTGCGTTTCGTCGACCTGGCCGGACCGCCGATGACCGCCTTGGCCGACGGCGATCTCGACGCGGCCGGCGCTGCCGCGGGGATCACCCTCCCGGACTACTTCGTGACCGACACCGCGCGGCGGCTCTGGCGGATGCGCCTGGCCCAGGTCGCCGACGACCCGGGCAGCGCACGGTGGTTCGCGCGTGCGGCCGTGTCCGAGACGGAGGGTGTCGTGGTGGGCTACTCCGGCTTTCACGGGCCGCCCGACCGGGTCGGCATGGTCGAGTTGGGCTACTCCGTGGTCCCCGAGTTTCGCCGCCGCGGCTACGCCCGGGCCATGCTCACGGCGATGGCCGAGCGAGCCGCCGCCGAACCCGACGTGGCAACGCTGCGGGTGACCATCAGCCCGGACAACGCCGCGTCGCTGGCCACGATCGTCGGCTTCGGATTCGTCCGCGTGGGTGAGCAGATAGACGAGATCGACGGGCTGGAGATCATCTTCGAAGTACCCGTGGGGACCACACCACGCACGTGACGTCGTGGCGTGCCCGTGCCCGTGCGGCGCCGGCGCCTCAGAACCGATCCGACGCCTCGCCCTGTTCGACGAACGCGTGCCGCAACCGCCGCACTCCCTCGACCAGTTGTTGCGTGCCCTCCGCGCAGGCGTAGCTCAGTCGGATGTGCGGCGCCGGAGCCTCGGCGGTGAAGTACGCGCCGCCCGGCGTCACCGCGACGCCGGCCCGCAACGCGGCGGCGGTCAGCGCGGCTACATCCGAGCCGTCCGCGAGCCGCAGCCACACGTGGTAGCCGCCGTAGGGCAACCGATCCGGCACCAGATCGGGCAACAGCCGCCCCAGGGCGCCGATCAGGGCCTGCCGGTGATCGCGCAGGCCCGACCCGAGCGCGCGCAGGTGCTGTGGCCACGCGGGGGCACCGACGAGTTCGAGGCTGGTCTCCTGGAGGGGGCGCGGCACGAAGAAGCTGTCCACCGCCTGTACCGCGCGCAGTCGTTCGAACGCCGGGCCGTGCGCGCTGAGCGCACCCACCCGCAGGCTCGGCGACGAGGGCTTGGTGAGCGAACGGATGTGCACCACCACGCCGTTCGGGTCGGCGGCGGCCAGCGGCGCGGGCAGTGCGGGCGCGTCCGCGTGGGCGAGCCGGCGAGCGAAATCGTCCTCGATCACGAACGCGCCCGCCGCGTGGGCGATACGCAGCACGTCCTCGCGTCGATCGGGAGACAGCACCGCGCCGGTCGGGTTCTGGAACAGTGGTTGGCAGACGAAGGCTCGTGCCCGGGTGGCCGCGAACGCGTCCGCCAGCAGGTCGGTGCGCACCCCGTCGGCGTCCGACGGCACCGGCACCGGCCGCAGCCCGGCGGCGCGCGCGATCGCGAGCAGCCCCGGATAGGTCGGCGACTCGACCAGCACCGGCGCGCCCGGTGCCACCAGTGAGCGCATCGCCGTGGTCAGTGCGCTCTGCCCTCCCGAGGTGATCAGCACGTCGGAGGTGGCCACCGTGCCGCCGATGTCGCGCGCGAACCACGCACGCAACTCCGGCAGGCCCTCCAGGGGCGGCC
>NZ_WWJX01000874.1 GCF_009865215.1 Streptomyces sp. SID3343
CCCTGCTCGGCCCCAACGGGGCCGGCAAGACGACCACGGTCCGGATTCTGTCCACGTTGCTTCCCGCCGACGCCGGTACGGCCCGGGTCGCCGGATACGACATCCGCCGCGAGGCCGACCGGGTGCGCGCGTCGATCGGCGTGACCGGGCAGTTCTCCGCCGTGGACGGGGTGCTGACCGGGCGGGAGAATCTGCGGCTGATGGCCGATCTCGGCCACCTCGGCCGACGCCGCGCGGAGGCCGTGGTCGGGCGACTGCTGGAGCGGTTGGACCTGCTCGATGCCGCCGACCGCCGCGCGGCGACGTACTCCGGCGGGATGAAGCGGCGACTGGACCTGGCGATGACGCTGGTGGCCGGGCCGCGGCTGATCTTTCTCGACGAACCGACCACCGGCCTCGACCCGCGCAGCCGCCGTGAGCTGTGGGAGATCGTGCGCGAACTGGTGGCCGACGGGGTCACCGTCTTCCTCACCACCCAATACCTCGAGGAGGCCGACCGGCTCGCCGACCGCATCGGTGTGCTCGACGGGGGCCGACTGGTCGCCGAGGGCACCGCGGCCGAGTTGAAGCGGCTGGTCCCCGGCGGCCACATCGAACTCCGGGCCGCCGACGGCGAGCAAGTGGCCGAGCTGGCCCGCCGGTTGCCCGAAGCGAGCCCGAACGCCGAGTCCCTCACCGTGACCCTGCCACACGACGGCAGCCTCACCACCCTGCGCCGGCTGCTGGACCGCATCGACGACCGCGCGGTCACCGGGCTCGCCGTGCACACCCCGGATCTGGACGACGTGTTCCTGGCCCTGACCGGCCGGCCCACCACCGACGAGTCTTCCCGGGGGGTCCCGGTATGAGCACCGCGACGTACGCCCTCCGCGACGCGGCGACCATGCTGCGTCGCAACCTGCGACACATGGCCCGCTACCCGTCGATGACGGTGATGCTGATCGGCCAGCCACTGCTGTTCCTGCTGCTGTTCGTCTACGTCTTCGGCGGCACCATGGGCGCCGGTGTGCCGGGAGCCGGGGCGGGGAATCGCGGCGACTACCTGACATTCGTCACTCCCGGAATTCTGACGATGACGGTGGCGAGCGTGTCCATCGGCACCGCGGTCCTGGTCGCCACCGACATGACCAACGGGATCATCGACCGGTTCCGGACCATGCCCATCGCCAAGTCCTCGGTGCTGACCGGTCACGTGCTCGGCGCGATGATCCAGACCGCGCACGCGCTCGCGGTGATCTTCGCGGTGGCGTTCCTGCTCGGCCTGGAGACCGCCGCCTCGCCGATGCAGTGGATCGGCCTGATCGCTCTGCTCGCGCTGCTCTCCTTCGCGATGACCTGGTTCACCGTCGCGTTGGGTCTGGCCGCGCCGGATCCGGAGACCGCGAGCAACCTGCCGATGATCTTCGTGTTGCTGCCGTTCGTGGGCAGCGGGTTCGTGCCGGTCGAGTCGATGCCGGTCGGGCTGCGGTGGTTCGCCGAGCACCAGCCGTTCACGCCGATCATGGACACCATCCGCGGTCTGTCGGCCGGGTCGCCGGACGGTTCGGACACGCTGTGGGCCGTCGGTTGGTGCGTGCTGATCGGATCAACGGGCTACCTGTGGTCTCGGCGTCTCTACGGAACCCGGGGCGCGAACCGGGAGATACTGGCTCGATGCTGACCATCGGCGAGCTGGCGTCCCACTCGAAGGTGACGGTGCGCGCGATACGGCACTATCACGCCAAAGGGTTGCTGCCGGAACCGGAGCGAGACCACTCGGGCTATCGGCGGTACGACGCCGGCGCCGTGGTCGAGCTGATCAAGATCCGGACCCTGGCCGAGGCCGGCGTCCCCCTGGCACGCGTACGGGAGCTGCTCCGCGCCGGCGAGGAGGAATTCGCCGCGGCGATCGCGGACATCGACAGGCGCCTACGGGCGGAGATCCGGGAACGACGGCGACACCGCGAACACATCGCCCGGCTCGCGTCCGGGGACAGCCTGGCACTGCCCCCGGAGGTGGTCGAGTTCCTCGACCGGCTACGGGCGCTCGGGGTCGACGAGCGGATCGTCCGGGTCGAGCGCGACGGCTGGATCCCGCTGGCCGCGCACTCCCCCGAGCGAGTCCCGGAGTGGATGGCACGCAAGCGGGAGCAGCTCGCCGACCCCCAGCTCGTCGACTTCTACCGCACCCTGGGCCAAGCCCTCGACCGGGCCGACGACGACCCGCGGCTGGCCGAACTGGCTGACGAACTGGCCGCCTACATCACGCGCATGGCCGACGAGCAGGGCGAGGACTACGTCGACGACGCCGACATCGAGCCACCGTTCGCCAAGCTCATGGACACCCTGGCGTTCGACACCGCCCCGCCCGCCCGTCGGCTGATCGAATTGCTGAGGACGCGAGGCTGGACCGGCTGGACCAAGCTCGAACGGGTGGACCCGCCCCAGCCGTGACCGTCCCCCGCGGTCGCTCCGCAGTCGTGCCCGCTGTCGTCACATGGTGTTGACGATCAGCCCGATGTGCGTGAAATAGTTCAGGCCGCCGAAGAACAGAAAGGCCAGCCCGGACAGGGTCCAGGCCACCCCGACGACGCGTGCCGGCCGGCCCTTGGGGCGGTGCAGCGCGAGCGGGAACAGGACCGCGCCGATGCCGACCAGGACGTAGAGGCTGGAAATGAAGCTCGCCTCCAACATCGGATGATCGGCGAACTCACCGGAAACGGGCTCCTCGGGAGGCGCCGCGAACAACGTGTACTTCCAGCCCGCGGCGGCGATCCCGAAGCAGGCCAGGCCCAGGCCGAACACGAACACCGAGATGGGCGACGCCAGTTTCGTCAGGCGGGTGAGCCGGTCCGGGTCCTCGACCAGGGCGGCTCCCCGCTTCCAGAGGTAGAGCGACGCGCACGCGAGCAATACGCCGAAGGCCAGGGCGGGTTCGCCGAAGACGATGTTGTCGAACGGGAAACCCTGACCGGCCAGCGGCCACGTGAGGGTCATGTGCAGACCCGTCACGATCAGCACGAACCCGAGGGCGCCGAAAGCCAACGCCCACGCCTCCGGCGCGATCTTCCGCCCGGGGGACAGCAGTTGCCACCCCAATGCCACGACGAGCAGCAACCCGGCTCCGGCGGCCACGGACATGATCGTGTTGTAGGTCGGCATCTGGGCCCAGTCGATCTTCAAACCGGACGCCGCGAGACTGTTCGCGCCATGGCTCATACCGGGACAGTAGTTACCACATGGCGCCAATCATCCGATTCTTCCGACGTCAACCGGATGTTTCACCCGATTGCGGGCCATCGGCTCCGCGACCACCCGCACCCGTTGCCGCAACCGGACCTCAACCACCCGGCTGGGGATGGGAGTTGAGCGTCACCACCATGGGCGATTCCCACGACTGGGCCGTTTCGGCCCGAAACCAGGGTTGAGCCTCAGCTTGTCAACCTTGGTGCCGTGGGCTATATAGGTAAGCGTCGCTCGCCGAACGGACCCGGGCTCGCGAAGTCGTCGACAAGCCGAGGTCCACGGTTGCTCGAAGGTCGCATGAAGGAGGAACACCCATGCCCTCCACCCCGATTCTCGGCACATACCCGGTCACCGTGGGACGGCACTGCCTGGTCGTACTCGTCGGCGAGATCGACCTCGACACCGCCCCCGCCGTACGGCACGCCCTGGACGAGTGCGTCGCGCACCGCCCCCTCGACATCTGCGTCGACATGAGCGCGGTCTCGTTCTGCGACTGCGCCGGCCTCAACGCGCTGCTGCACGGCCTGCGCGCCGCGCGCGCCGTCGGCGCCGAACTACGCCTGCACGACGCGCAACCCAACGTCGCCCGTATCCTCACCCTCACGGGCGCCGGCGCCCTCCTGGGGGCACACCCCGCGTCCCGCTGACCGCCCGCCGGCGCAGCCCCCGCTGCGGCGCCCGCACCGCGTACGAACGTGCGCCCTCCCGATCCGTCCGGATCGGGAGGGCGCACGTCGGTACGGCCCTCGGGACCGCCTCCCAGGGCGCGACCGTGGTCGGTCAGTGGTCGGTGGAGGCCGCTTCCAGGACGAAGACCGGAATCTGACGATCGGTCTTCTTCTGGTAATCCGCGTAGTCGGGGAACGCCTCGACCGCCAGGTCCCACCACGGACCCTTTTCCGCCCCGGTGACCTCACGGGCGATCATGTCCCGGCGTACCGCACCGTCCTGGAGTTCCACTCGGGGATCGGCCACGAGATTGTGGTACCAGACCGGGTGCTTGGGAGCGCCGCCCTGTGAGGCGACCACGGCGTAGGCACCGTCCTTCTCCACCCGCATCAGCGGACTCTTACGGAGCTTGCCGCTCTTCGCGCCCACGGTCGTCAGGATGACGACGGGCAGCCCGCGCATCGTCGTCCCCTCCTTACCGCCGGAACTCTCGTACAACTCGACCTGCTCGCGAGCCCTCTTGTCGGGGCTCGGTTCGTACTCGCCTTCCAGGGGCATGGCCGTATCCCATCCGTGTGCAGTGGTCGACACTCGATCCAACCACCCCGACCTGCCCGAGAACCGCAACCGTCAACCGCGACACGGCATGTCGTCGACCCCGCCGGCGAACTCGTCGAGGCGCCGGTGCGATCGACCCGAAGCAGACGCGGCCGTCGGCACCTGGTCGGCGCCGTGCGCGGCGGGTCACGATCGGATACCCGCCCACCCGTCGTCTCGTCACGCACTTTTGTTCGCGCGCGGACCGGGCAGGCTGCACGGACAACACAGTCCGTCTGGCCCGGATCGGCAGCGAGCGCCGATCGGGCGAAGGGAGTTCCGGTGATCGAGGTAGGGGATATTCGCGAGTGGCGCACGCACGACGTCGTCGATCCCGACGGGCACAAGATCGGTTCCCTGGAAGCGATCTACGTCGACACCCGCAGCGACGAGCCGGCCATGGCCACCGTCCAGGTCGGACTGCCCACGCGCCACCGTCTGGTATTCGTCCCGCTGGGCAAGGCGATCGTGGGTCCCGGCTACGTCAAGGTCGCCTATCCCAAGAACCTGGTGAAGGACAGCCCCGCGATCGGCACGGACGACGTCCTGCCCGCCGAGGACGAGGAGGCGATCTTCCGCCACTACGGCCTGCCCTACCAGCCGGGCGCGGACGGCGAGCGGCAACTCGCCCGGCGCTGAATCCTCGATCACCCTCTCGATCAAGGAGCGAGCCGCGCCATGGTCCTGTTTCTGCTCTTGGTCATCATCGCCATCGTGCTGGGCATCGTCGGCGTCGTCGCGAAAGGACTCTTCTATCTGCTGGTCCTCGCGGTCGTTCTCTTCGTCGCCGACGTGGTCTACCTCGGGATGCGCTGGTCCCGGCGGGGTCGGGGCCCGATCCGCTGAGCCGGGCCGCACCGGATGTGCCGTGCCGCGACGGACCGACGTCCGTCGCGGCACGGCGGCACACTAGGAGGCGACGATGTTCTCCGCCTGCGGGCCCTTCTGGCCCTGGGTGACGTCGAACGTCACCTTCTGGCCCTCCTGGAGCTCGCGGTATCCGCTACCGGAGATGTTGGAGTAGTGGGCGAAGACGTCCGGGCCGCCACCCTCCTGCTCGATGAAGCCGAAACCCTTTTCGCTGTTGAACCACTTCACGGTGCCACTGGCCACGGCCGAACGCTCCTCGATCAGGGATGTAACGCGAACCACGCACTGTGCGAGGCCGCAGGTGATCGTCCTGGTTTCGTGAGGGTGCCCACGACAGCGAAAACGCTCGTGACTGCGGTCACGAGCGAACTTCTTCGAACCACGACTGCTGAGGCACGACCGTACCCGAGGCGTGATCGCCGCGCTACGCCTCCGGACCATCGACAAAGCGCGGTGTACACCTCGCGCAGGTGCGAACGTACCGAAACGTATCGATACCTTCCCCCTCGTCCGCCTTCGTCGACAGTCGGCGACTCGGCCGAAAGGACAGCCCGGCCACAAAGGAAGCGGAAGCCGTACGGGAAGCCGTAAAGGAAAAAAGTAAAAAAAGAAAAGGGAAAGGGTCCGACTCGGCATCGAATCGGACCCGATCGGACCCTTCCCCCATCTCACGGTTTCGCGGCGGCGAGTTCCCGGGTGGGCCTCGCGTCGACGGGTGGGTCAGATTCCGGACTGCGGTGTCGCCACCGGACGGGCGACCACTTCGACCTCCGCCATGCAGGCCAGGCAGAACGTCTCCCCCAGGCGGGTGCCGTGCTCGTCCTCGAAGGGAAGCACCGTAGCCCCGCACATTGCGGTGTCCTCGCGTTCCATCGCATGCCACACGACGCTCTCCGGGCCTTCGACCGCTCTCATCACGTGCATGTCAGCTCCCGTGTGCTGGGATCCATCGGTCTCACCCATACAAGCCGTGACCGGCCGAATCCGCATCCGGACGAACGCAGGGTGACCGTCGGCCTCGGCGGCCGGCCGTACGGGCCGGTTCGGCTTCAGCGCGGCGCGGTGGCCGCGAGTGCGGCGACGCGCGCGTGCAGCAGATCGACGTGCGACTCGGGCTCCGGCGCGGACAGCACGCTGCGCAGGATTTGTGTCCGGTTTTGATCGGCGACGGAGTGGGGGTGGCGTCGGAGGAAGTCGAGGACGCGGACGGGCAGCGTACTCAGGTGCACCGGATGCCCGGTGGTGTGTGCGCCGGCGTGCAGGATGTGCCGACTGGCGGCCTCCACCGACGACAGCCGCGGCCGGGTCTCGCCGGTGAGAGCCAGATAGGTCAGGATGTCCAACTCGGGCTCCTGGTACAGCATCAGCTCCGCCTCCCCGTCGATCAGTTCGCGCCACCGCCGCGCATCGCGCAGGGCCGCCGCCAGCGACTCGCCCAGGCCCCCGGGGGTGAGCGGGAGGGCCCGCAGAGTCAGCCACAGGGCTGCGGTGTCGAAGCGCTCGGCGTCGAGGCCGAGGTCGCCCGCACGCAGGGCCTCGGAGCCGAAGTCCACGGCTCGCGCGTCGTGTCGGGCGGCCCCGCCGACGCCGGTGTCCCGGAACAGTACGGCGCCGCAGCCGTGCACGTGCAGGCCGTGCTCGTGCGCGTCCACGACCACCGAGTCGCTGTCGGCGACGGCCCGCAGGTGGCGCGCGGTCGGAGTGTCGCGCAGTTCGTGGGCGTCGCTCACCAGGGCGAAGAAACCGCCGTAGGCGGCGTCCACGTGGACCCGGACGCCGTGATCGCGGCACAACGTCACGATGTCGGCGACCGGGTCCACGGCGCCGAGGGTGGGGGTGCCGACGGTGACCACGACGGTGCCGACCCGTTCCTTGGCCAGTTCCGTCGCGAGCGCGTCCGGGTCCATCCGCCCTGCGGCGTCGACGGGGACGGACCGGGAAGGCGTGCGCAGCAGCTCGCACATGCGTTCGTGGGCGGAGTACGTGTCGGCGCTGTGCGCGATGCCGAGTTCGGGGTGGATCTCCCGCGCCACCCACAGAGCTCGGAGGTTGCCGACCGTGGCGCCCGACGTCAGATGACCGACCGCATCGGGCAGTCCGAGCATCGACGCCAGCTCGGCGACGATCTCCTCCTCCAGGTCGGCGGCGGTCACGTCGGCATCGGTCACGCTGCCGTCGGAGTCGATCAGCACGGTGGCGAGGTGGCCCGCGACCGCGGCGGCGTGCGGGGGCTTGAGGGCGTATCCGGTGTAGGCGGGCTGGGCCGACGACCGGTTGCCGCCACCGCGCATCCGATCGGCCAACGCCGCGAACTGCCGCTCGACGTGCTCGTCGGCGGCCGACGGCAAGGAATCGGAGGGGGGACCCGCATGCGTGTCCGCCCACGCGGACACGGTGTCGAACGCCTCGGTCAACCGACGACGGCTGTCCATGCTGTGCCTCCGGATGCGCTGGGGGGCCGGGTACTCCGGGGTATCGGCGGTACCGGTTCGCGGCTCCGCGGGGATCACGCCCGCCGGGTGGAGCGTGCCGCTCCGAAGGGGATCGCCGGGCGGGACGGATTCGCGTCGCCGCCGGAGCAAAACCGGACAGTCAGAGTTCCCGGCATGGTGATCATCATGCGCGCGGCCCCCGAAACCCGCCTCCGCCCCGAGCCGCCCGACAAGCCCCGACGCTTCCCGTGCCTCGCACGGCATCGTCGTACCCAGGACCCCGCAAACGACCACCCACGCGGTACGCCCCACCGCCGGCGTACGACCCGGATCGCGGCCGAGGCACGCGCGTGCCGCAC
>NZ_WWJX01000875.1 GCF_009865215.1 Streptomyces sp. SID3343
TGCCCGCGGGCGTCGAGCGGATCGGCGCCGACGGCGGGCGGTAGCCGGCGAGCGAGCGCCGGCGCCCTCGCCGGCCACGCGTATCGACGGAGTTCAGCCGAGCGGCATGATCAGACACGTGGTGGTCGCCGTGGCGAGCAACCGGCCCTGATCGTCGGTGAGTTCGGCCTCCGCGGTGCGGATCTTGCGGCCGCGGTGGATCACCCGGCCCTCGGCCCGCAGCTTGCTGCCGTCGAGCGGCCCCGGGCGCAGGTAACGCACCGAGATGTCCAGTGACGTGTAGGCGGTTGCCGGTGGCAGCGTGGTGTGCACCGCGCACGCCATCGCCGAATCGAGCAGGGTCGCGGCGATCCCGCCGTGCATCGTGCCGATCGGGTTGGCGAACTCGGGCCGCGCGGACGCGGTGAACACGACGCGGCCGTCCTCGACCTCCTCCGGCTCCATGCCGATGAACGGACCGATGCCGCTGGGCATGCCGTTGTCCCGCAGCGCCTGCAACTGCTCCAGGCCGGTCGGTCCTGCTGCCTGCGACGTAGTGGTCATCCCAAACCCCTCACCTGAAGTTGACGATGTCAAGTTGACAGCGTCAAGTCGGCCCTGTCAACTGGGTCCGTGCCTCCCACCAGCCGTTCGCGTGCCCGTGCCCGTCCCGGTGACGGCGCGCTGCTGCGCGACGAGATCCTGCGCGCCGCGACCGACCTGCTCGACGAGGCCGGCGACGAAAGCGCGCTCACGCTGCGCGCGGTCGCCGCACGCGTCGGCGTCACCACGCCTTCGGTGTATCTGCACTTCGCCGACAAGGAGGCGCTCGTCGAAGCGGTGTGCCTCCAGGTCTGGAAGGACCTGGGCGCGTCCATGCACGAGGCCGGCGACAGTGTCGACGACGCGTTCCAGGCACTGCGCCGCAGGGGCGGGGCGTTCGTCCGCTTCGGCATCGGACACCCGGTCCAGTACCGCTTGTTGATGATGCGTCAGAGCACCGGCCGGACCGCCGCCGACGCCTGTCTGCTGCACGTACAGGAGGCGCTGCGGCCGTGCCTGGAGAGCGGCGTGCTCACCGGGGACCCGGTCAGGATGTCGCTGCGGATGCTGGCCGCGCTGCACGGCCTCATCGCGTTGTATCTGGTCCAACCGAGTTTCCCGTGGCCCGACGACGTGGACGCGCTCGGCGACGAGATGGTCCGGATGAGCGGCCTGGGCTCCGCGGTGCTGGGCCGGCTCGACGCCGGCGCCCCACCGCCCGACTCGACCGCGTTCGCGGCCGGATTCGACGCGTTCGCCCGGCGCGTGCGCGAGCCCTCGTGAGCGAGAGCGCGTGCGTCGTTCAGCGAGTCGTCACCGCGTCGCGCGCGACGTCGTCGTCGCTCGCTCGGTGCGGCCCGCCGTCGTTCTCGTGCGCCGCCAGGACCAGACTCACCCGCACGCGGTAGCCGCCCTCCGGCAGCGGACCGGCCGACACCTCGCCCGCGAACATCGCGGCCCGCTCGCGAATGCCCGCGAGCCCACGCCCCGACGAAGGCAACGCGGCCGGGCCCGCACTCCCGGCCGCGTTGCACACCTCGATCCGAACCGTGCGTTCGCCCTGCGGCCGACCGAAGTCGACGCTCACCCGGGCCGACGCGTCGGGGGCCGCGTGCTTGACCACGTTGGTCAGCGCCTCCTGCACGATCCGATACACCTGTAGGGCGGCGGCCGGCGGCAACGACCGCGCGTCGCCGATCGTGTCGAGTTCGATCGCGGCCCGGCCGTTCGCACACCTGGCGACCAGGTCGGCCAGATCGTCGATGGTCGGCTGCGGATCCCGGTCGCCGGCGGGGGAGTCCCGATCCGAGTGCAGCACCGCGAGCAGGCGGCGCAGGTCGGTGAGCGCGGCGCGGCCGGTTGCGCCGATCATGTCGAGCGTGCGGTCCACGACCGCGGGGTCGCGGGCCTTCGCGTGCTTGGCGCCCTCGGCGTTGACCACCATCACGGTCACGCTGTGCGCGAGGACGTCATGGATCTCGCGGGCGATCCTGGCCCGCTCCTCGGCGACGGCCGCGCGGGCCATCGCGTCGCGCTGCGCCTCGGCGAGCCTGGCGCGCTCCTCGAACTCGGCGATGTACGCGCGGCGGGCCCGCAGATACTCGGCGAGCAGCCACACCACAACCAGGAGGGCGACCGTGTCGCCTCGGTCGAGCGCGGACATCGCGCCGGGCGTGGGGAGGGCCGTCGACGTGCCGAAGAACATGGTCAGGGTCAGGGTCACCCCCGCGACGGCCGCGGCCTGGAGCCGCATCCCCCGGACGGCCAGCGTGTAGACCATCATCGCGAGCACGACGCTGCCCCGGTGGACCTCGGTCCCCCAGATCCGGCACCCGAGTTGGAGCAGTGCCACGACCACGAGCAACACCGCGACGCGGCGCGGGTGATCGCGCCGCCACAGCAGCGGCAACGCGAGCGCCGTGTACGCCACGATCTGCACGGGGACAGGCCGCCAGCCGTCGTGGGAGGCGATCCCCGGAGGGACGCACACCAAGACGATGATCACCAGGTCGGAGACCCGCGGATGGGCACGCCACCATCGATTCCACCACTGCACGGGCCAAAGTTACGGCAGTGGCCCGAGGCGCGCGTCCTCCCGAATGGGTGACCGAAGTCCTCCTTCGGGAGGAGCGGCGCCGTCGTCCTACCGCGGGTCGAGCAATGTCACGAAGCCGCTGTCACGAAGCCGGTGCACGAGCCGGTGTCACGACGCCGATGTCAGTGACCCTTGCGCTTGGTCGCCTGGGCCTTCACCTTCTCGACCACGGACTTGACCTTGTCCGGGTTCTTCTTCGCGTAGTCGGTCGCCTTCTTGATCAGCTTGTCCAGACCGGCCATGTCGCGTTCTCCTTGCTGTGGGCGGCAGAGCCACCACTCCACGGGTTCATGAACAACCGTCGGACGGGCCGGATCGTTCCCCGCACATCGCGGAGTTCGTCCCCCCGGACGACCGTCAGGACCGCACCGGGGGCGATGCGGTCCTGATGTGTGACGAATGTGACGCGTAGGCGAGTGCCGCTCAGACGTTGACGCCGAAGTCCTTCGCGATACCGCCCAGGCCCGAGGCGTAGCCCTGGCCCACGGCGCGGAACTTCCACTCGTTGCCGTTGCGGTAGAGCTCGCCGAAGACCATCGCCGTCTCGGTCGACGCGTCCTCGGTGAGGTCGTAGCGCGCGAGTTCGTTGTTGTCGGCGCGGTTGACCACGCGGATGTACGCGTTGCGCACCTGACCGAAGGACTGGTCGCGGGCCGCCGCGTCGTGGATCGACACGGGGAAGACGATCCGCTGGACGTCGGCGGGCACGGACGCCAGGTCGACGTTGACCACCTCGTCGTCGCCCTCGCCCTCGCCGGTGAGGTTGTCACCGGTGTGCTGGACCGAGCCGTCGGGGCTGGTCAGGTTGTTGTAGAAGACGAAGTGCAGGTCCGACAGGACCCGACCGTCGTTGCCGAGCAGCAGCGCGCTCGCGTCGAGGTCGAAGTCGGCACCGGTCGTACTGCGGGCGTCCCAGCCCAGGCCGACGGCCACGGCGGTGAGGCCGGGTGCGGCCTTGGACAGGGATACGTTGCCGCCCTTGGCGAGGCTGACTCCCATGGCAGTGCTTCCTTCCCTCGTGTGTATCGGGGTACGGGCGGATCCGGGTTGATCACGCGAGTGCCGCCCGGAAGTGAATCTACAGGACTGTAGAAGCGCGACGTGCGGTCGACAATGCAGTGATACCCCATCCGACCACCGACGGACGACCACCCACAGTCCAACTCTCGGTACGGGTGGGTGGATTCGACGTGATCTTGCGGCGGTGGCGGGATGGACGAGCCCGATGAGGGATGAATTGTCGCCTTCGACGCGTTCGGTGGGCACGGCGTGTTCGAGCCGTTCCGGGTGTCGCGATGCCCGGGTGCCGGGTGCCGGGTGCCGGGTGCCGAGGCGTCGGGAGTTTCGGGGCGCACGGCTCATGCCGATGACCCGGGTTCGTGGGCGCGAGCGGCCGAGCCCGCGTCGGAGAGTGGTACGGGATCGTCCGCCCGCCGCCCGGGTATTCGCGCGCACAGGTGGAACTCGCCGCCCACCGCCTCGGCGGTCAACGTCCCGCCCAGGGCGGCGAGCCGGCCCAGGAGACTGGTCAGGCCCATCCCCGGGCCGCTCCCGGACCCCGAGCCCACGTCGGACGCGGGCCGAAAGCGCAGGCCGTCGTTGGCCAGGGTCAACACCACGCCGCCGTCGGCCTCGACGAACGCGGTGATCGAGCACCGGCGCGCGCTGCTGTGGCGCAACACGTTGGTGGTGCCCTCGCGCAATACGGTCGCCAGCACGGTGTCCGCGTCGGCCGGCAGCACGCCCACGTCGACCGTGAGCTCGACCGCCACCCCGGCCGCCGACAGGATGCCGTGCGCGGTCGGTGCCTCGACCGCGAGCGACATCCCGCGATACCCGCCGGCGACCGTGTCCACGTCGGTGAGCGCCTGACGGGCCATCACCAGGCCCTCGACGAACTGGGCATGGGCGAGCTCGGGGTCGCGCTCCACCAGGCGCAAGGCGAGTTGGCTCTTGAGCACGAGCGCCGACAGGCTGAAACCCAACAGGTCGTGCAGGTCCCGCCCGAAGCGCAGCCGCTCGCGCGCGACATGGGTGGCGATCAGCTCCGCCCGCACCCGGATCAGCTCCCGAGCGAACTCGGCCATGCGGACCAATCCGTAGACGAGCACGGCGCGTTCGACGACCCACACGATGTTGTAGACCGCGTCGAGGGTGGTGGTGCTCCACTCTCCGAAGAACAGGTCCTGGCCCGAAAACGCCGCCGCGACGAGCCACCGCCACGGACCGCGCACGAACACGAGCGCGAGCCCGGTCAGATACAGGCCCACCGACCACGTCCTGAAGTCGAACACCACGAGCGGCACGTACGCGAGCGCGACCTGCGCCGCCAGTGTCCACGGCCACCACCGGGGCCGGCCACCGTCGGCGGGTACGCAGTTGCGGACGTACAGCGCGACGAACGCGAGCAGCAAAACCGCGAACAGCGCCTGCTCGGCGGTCGAGTGCCGGCCCGCGGCCAGGACCCGGGCGGGCAGCGGCACGATCAGCAGACACAGGATCACCACCCGCAACACCGCCACCGCGCGCGGCGTGGGCTCGTCGACGACCGGCGGCGCGGTCTGCTCGCTGTGCTTGTGGGTGTGCGCGAAGGCCCGCGCCTGGTTCATCGCGCCGCGCGCCTCCTCCAGCGCCCGGCCC
>NZ_WWJX01000876.1 GCF_009865215.1 Streptomyces sp. SID3343
AGTGCCGGGCGCAGGCCACGGGCTCGGCGAAGACGGCCCGGCGGGCCGGCAGCGCGTCCGGGACGCGAGGCAGCGCCGTGGTCAGGAGGTCGGCGGGGCCGGCCGCGTACAGGGCGGCGGCGAAGCCGGTGGTGCGGGCGAGCCGGACGTTGGGATCGAGCACCACGCGCGCGCCCGCGGGCAGCGCGGCGGGCAGCGTGGACTCGGTGACCACGCCCACGAGTTCGTGGCCGAACTGGCTCGCGCCGTGCCGTTCGCGGGCCACCTCCTTGAGGTCGGAGCGGCACACGCCGGCGAGTTCGACCCGGACGCGGACCGCGTGTTCGCCGGGCGGGCGTTCGGCGGGGGCGGGGTGGAACGCGGGCCCGTGTGGGCCCAGTTCGACCCTCACGGGGCCGCGTCCCAGCGGGGTGAATCGCGGCGCAGGAACTCCAGCGCGTCGCCGAACCGGTCGGCGATCACGTGCGCCTCGGGAGGGGTGAGGATCAGTGGCGGACGCAGTTCGATCACGTTGCCGAGGCCGTGCTCGGACACACGGGTGAGTACGCCCCGCGCGTGCAGGGCGCGTTGGAACGCGGCCGCGGCCTGCGGCGCCTTGGCACCGTCCGGCCGGACCAGTTCGACGCCCAGCATCAGGCCCGGGCCGCGGATGTCGCCGAGCACCGGATGCTCGGCCCGCAGCGCGGTCAGCCGCTCGACCAGGATCGCGCCCACCGCCCGGACGTTCTCCAGGAAGCCGGGCCGCCGGATGATCTCCAGCGTCTTGACCGCAGCGGCCGCCGCGAGGGTGTGCCCGCCGTGGGTGAAGCCGTGCAGCGAGCGGTCCCAGCCGGCCATCCGCTCCTCGGTCAGGATCGCCGCGAGCGGGAGTCCGCTGCCGGTCAGGCCCTTCGCGACGGTCATCATGTGCGGCCGAACACCGAAATAATCGGCCGCGAACATCTCGCCCGTGCGGCCGAACGCGGTCTGTATCTCGTCGAAGATCAGCACGATCCCGTGCTCGTCGCACAGCGCCCGCAGCGCCTCGAAGTAGCCCGCCGGCGGCACGATGTTGCCGCCCATCCCGCTGATCGGCTCGATCAGCACACACGCGACACGGCCCGAACTCGCGTACGTGATGAAGTCCTCGATCCGCTCGACGCACAACATTCCGCACGTGTCCGGCGTCTGCCGGTAGAAGCAGCGGAAGCAGTACGCGTCGGGCACGTGCACCGCCCCCGCGCCGTGCACCGGGAACGGCTCGCGCATCCGGGCGCTGCCGTTGAAGGCCGTCGCCGCGATCGTCTGCCCGACGTGACCGCGAAACGGCACGATCACGTCGCGGCGCCCGGTGTGGTGCTGGGCGATCTTGATCGCGCCCTCGTTGGCGGTCGAGCCGCCGCTGCTGCGGAGGTTGACCCGGGTGAGGTTGGCCGGGCTCATCTCCACCAGGTCGCGCATCACCCGGTCGGTGGGCCCGGTACGAAAGGACGAGCTCGCGAAGGTCAGTTCCTCGGTCTGCGCGCGGACCGCCGCCATCACCTCCGGATGGTTGTGGCCCAGCAACAGGTTGAACGTGCCGGACACGCAATCCAGGTACTCGCGGCCCGTGTCGTCCCACGAGCGAATGCCCTCGCCGCGCACCAACACCGCGTCGCCGAGCTGGTATTGCGCGACCTGCGCGGCTTGCGTGGCGGACACGGGCTCACCCATGCCGGCGCTCCGACCCCGGGTCGGTCACCGGCTCGGCGGGGAGATCGGCCGCCGGGGCGGCTCCGGGCTCGGCTTCGAACTCCGTACCGGGCTCGGCTTCGGGCTCGGTACCGGGCTCGGCTGCGTCGCGGTGGTCCCTCTCCAGCCACTCCAACTGCGTCCGCACCCACGCCTCCAGGGTCCACGGCGCGGCCACCTCGCGCCGCCGCGCGGCCGCCGCCGCCCGCTCCGCAGCCGGGGCGGTCAGCGCCGCGACGAGGGCGTCGGCCTGCTCGACCAGATCGAACGGGTTGACCGTGCGGCACACCGGCCCCAGGACCTCGGCGGCCCCGCACATCTCCGACAGGATCACGTCGGCGTCGCGCTCGTTGACCAACGGCCCCTCGAACGTACTGAGGTTCTGGCCGTCCACGGTCGAGTTGAACATCAACACGTCGGCCCGTCGGAAGCAGCCGATCGTGTGCTCCACCTCGTTGTCGCAGTGCAACCGCACCGTGTCGGCGCCCAGTTCGGCGTTCGCCTCGGCGATCGCGTACTCCACGCGCCGGACGTACTCCGCGTTGGCCTCCACGTACAACCGGTTCGGGTTCATCCGGACCAGAAGTCGGGTGCCGCGCACGCGAGGTTCCGAGCGCAGCGCCGACGCGAACGCGCGCACGGCCCGTTCGGCGTTCTTCATCGGGTCGGTCCGGCCGCTGTGCACGACCAGCGGGCCCGATCCGGCCCACTCCTCGATCCCGTCCGGCAACCGGGGCTTGTCCGCCTCCAGGGCCAGTGGGCTGTAACCGAGCGGCATCGTGCGCACGCCGGTGCGGCGACCACGCCACCGCACCACGCCCGCGTCGCGGTCCACGTCGGCGTCGGGAATCAGATCGGCCACGCAGTCCAGGAAGTTGCGGGTCCACCGGTCGGCGAAGAAGCCGATCGTGGTCGCCGGCAGCATGCCCTCCAGGATGCCGACCCGCATCGCCTTGGGCAGGATCCGCCAGTAGTCCGGCGACGGCCACGGGATGTGCACGAAGAGCAGGATCGGCGCGAGAGGCCGGTGCGCCCGCAACCGGGCCGGGACACCGACGAGTTGGTAGTCGTGGACGAGGTAGACGGGCTCGGCCACGTGCGCCGAGTCGGCGAGCAGTGCGGTGGCGAAGTCCTGGGTGAACTCGGCGAATCGGTCGAGCGCGGTGTAGGTCTCGGCGCCGAAAGTCGGCGTCGTCCACTTGTCCCACCCGTAGTTGTTCGCGGCCCACATCAGCTGCGCGGTCAGGTAGTTCTGGACGACGTCGAAGGTGTCCCGGTCGTGCCGCAGCAGGCGCACCCGGATGTCGCGGCCCGAACGCAGTTGCAGGTCGAGGCCGTCGGGGTGCTCCCGGGCCGCTCGATGGTCGTCGTCGGTGTCCGCGCTCGCGATCCAGGTCACGTCGAGCACCCCGGCCTGTTCGGCCACGACGTTTCCGGTACCGCCCGGCGCGAGCCACGGGCGAAGGGTGCCGTCGGCGGGGTCCGGGGCGAAGCTGACGGCGGCGCGCTTGCTGGCCAGGAACAGATGACGGTCCATCAGGACTGGTCCTTTCCGGTGGCAATGGCGGTGGCAGCGGGAGTGCCGGTGGTGGTGGTGGTGGTGGTGGCGGTGACGCGGCCGGTGATCAGCGCGGTATCGGCCTCGAACACGTCGAGCGGTTCCAGGCCGCGCAGTTCGGGCAGGTGGGCGGCTCGTTCGCTGTGCAGGCACGCGTTGCGCGGGCGGCAGGCGTAGGCGGTGTCGCCCTGCGGGACGGCGCTCACGAGCGCGGGGTCGACGCCGTACGTCTCGGCGATGTGCCGCGCCCACGTGAGGCGCGAGAGGCGGCGGGGGCCGCCGAGATGGAGCACGCCGGTGTGCGGCGCGTCCAGGAGTGCGGTGGTCCACGCCGCGACGTCGTCGATCAGGACCGGCGTGTTCCAGTGCGCGTCGGGCACCGCGACCGGCTCGCCCACGCGCAGGCGTTCGGCGCACGTGGTGAAGAAGTTGGGCCGCAGGCCGGTACGGTCCCACCCGTAGACGAGGCTGACCCGCAGCACGAGAGCGTCGGGCGCGGCCAGAAAGGTCCGCTCGGCGGCGAGCTTCGCGCGGCCGTAGGCGTTGGCCGGCTCGGTGGGATCGGATTCGCTACAACTGTCGGCCCGGCCCGGGAAAACGTTGTCCGTGGAGATCAACACGCACCGAGCGGCCCGGCCCGCGAGCGCGTCGACCACATGCCGTGCGCCGTCCGCGTGCACCGCGGCCGTCCGATCCGGCTCGGCCTCGCACCACGTGATGTCGGACGGTCCGTGCGCCGCCACCACCGCGTCCGGGCGGATCGCGTCGACGAGTTCGCGCACGTGCCGCCGATCGGCCACGTCGGTGGGCAACCAGCGCAGACCGCGCGTCTCGGGCGTGGCCGGCCGTCGCCGCGACCCGAGGACCACGCCGTGCCCCAGGCGCGCCAGGCGGGTGCCGACATGGCCGGCTATGTAGCCGGAACCGAGCACCAGGACGCGTGTCACCGACCCACCTCCGACGTATCCGACGACGTATCCGACACCGCGGGCAGCAGGCGTAGGACCTGACTGCCCATCACCACCAGTACCCCGCACAGCGCGATGATTCCGAGCACGGCCGAAAGTCCGAACCATCCGGCCAACACGCCCACCAGCGGCGGCGCCCCGAGAAAGCCCGCGTAGGACACGGTGGTGACCATCGAGATCGCGTGCGGACGCCGCCGCGGACCGACCGCGCGGCCGGTCGCGGCGAGCAACGTGGGCACCACGGGCGCCAACCCGATACCGGCCAGGGCGAAGCCCGCGAGCGTGCTCGCCGTGCTCCACGCCGCCGCCGAGACCGCGAGGCCGATCCCGCCGACCGCGCCGCCGACCGCGATCAGGGTTCGATCGGCGACCCGGTCGCCGCGCCACTGGGCGAGCATCCGGCCGACGGACAGACCCGCCATGTAGGCGGCGGGGCCGCACGCGGCGACGAACGAACCCGCGTGCAACGCGTCGCGCAGGTGGATCGCGCCCCACTGCTCGACGGTGTTCTCCATCAGCAGGACCGTGCCGCCGACGGTGCCCACGAGAAGCAGGATCGCGACGAAACGGCGGGACGCGCCCGGGTCCTCCGCGTGGTCGCCGTGCAGGTCCCGGGACGGCTCCGATTCCTCGGCCGCGTCCTGTTCCTCCCACCGGCGTCGATCGATCGCCAGGACCGCGCTGACCGCGACGAGCGCGGCGATCACCACCAGGATCACCCGCGGGGACACTCCCGGGTTCAACGCGAGGCCCACCGCCGGCGCCGCGAGCACCATCGCGAGCGGCGTCGCCGCTTGGACCTTGTTGAACAACCGCTCGCCGGTCAGCGCCTCGCGCGCGGCCGTGGTCGCGTTGAGCGCCACCTCGATCGCCCCGCTCGCCGCCCCGACCAGCAACAACGCGGCCGAGAACGTCCAGCGCGAGCCGGCCAGCGCGACCGCGAGCGTGCCCAGTGCGAACAGGGCCGTCACCAACGGCAGAGTGAGCGGGCCCAGTCGGCGCGCGAGCGGACCGGTGAGCAGCATCGCCGGCACCGCCGCGACCGGCACCGCGAACAGGGCCAGGCCCAACTGCCGGTCGCCCAGCCCCAGATCGCTCTGCATGGTGGGGATCAGCGCGGCCCAGCCGCCCCAGAACAGGCCCCAACTCGTGGCGGGCGCCACGAGGGAGAGCACGCTGCCGCCGTGCCGCATCGACACTCCGTCCTTCCGTGGTGACCGAGAGTGCGGCCCACCGTACTGCCCAACGGGCCTCCGTAGCCGGCATCCTGCCCAGGTAGCGTGACCTGCGGCGTTCGACATCGACTGACTGCGGAGGCACCGGAACGTGACGTATTGGGCGATCGACGCCGGCGGCACCACGACCACGGCCGCGCTGTCCGACGGCAGCCGGATGCGGCGCGGTTCGGTCAACCCGGCCTCGGTCGGCGCGGCGGCCGGTGACACACTCGCCGACCTGTTCCGCGCGATTGCCCGGCATGTGGGTGACGGCCCGTCCACCGGTTGGCTGGCGACCGCGTCGGTCGGCGTGGACACCCCCTCGGCCGAGATCGACCGCTTCGCCGCCGCGGCCCACGCGGCCGGCCTGACCGGATCGCTCGTGGTGTCCGGCGACGTTCCCCCGCTCCTGCTCGCGCCGCCGTTGGCCGGGCGCGGCGTGGTGGTCGTGGCCGGTACCGGCTCGGCGGTCGTCGCCGGCGCCGGGCCCGACGACGGCCCGCCCGTGGTGATC
>NZ_WWJX01000877.1 GCF_009865215.1 Streptomyces sp. SID3343
ACGATCCGCCGGCGTTCGGGCGCGTTCATCCGGTCACCGCCCGGTTGCGACCGCGCGCCTCGCGCGCGAGCGCGACACCGCGATAGATCTCCGCGGTCTCGCGCGCGACCCGCGGCCACGCGTAGCGGGACACTGCCCGCAGCGCGCCCGCCTGCCCCATCTGCCGTGCCCACTCCGGTTGTTCCAGCAGCCGACGCAGCGCCTCGGTGAGCGCGGCCACGTCCCGCGGCGGTACGAGGAGACCGTTCACACCGTCGACGACGGTGTCCCGGAGACCGCCGACGGCGCTGGCCACCACCGGAGTGCCGCACGCCATCGCCTCCAGCGGCACGATGCCGAACGGTTCGTACCACGGCGTGCACACCACGGCGTCCGCGCTGCGCAGCAGGGCGGGCATGGCCCGGCGGTCGACGCTGCCGAGCAACGCGACCCGATCCTCGACGCCGACCTCGCGGGCGATCCCGATCAGGCGCTCGGCCTCGGGATCGGCCGCCACCGGCCCCTGCACCGGTCCGCCGGCGATCACCAGTTCGGTGTCGGGCAACTTCGCGAGCGCGCGCACCACCAGATCGATGCCCTTGCGTTCGACGAGCCGACCCACCACCAACAACCGGTGTCGCCTCGAACGCGGCGCGCCGGGACCCTCGGTGAAGAAGTGCTCGGTGTCCACACCGCACGGCACGACGCTGATCCGGTCCCGATCCAGCCCCATGCGCACGAGTTCGAAGACCTCGTCGCTGCACGTCGCCACGACCCGGGCGGCGTCGCGCCCGACCGCGATCTCCGCGGCGATCCGTCCCGCCGGACTCGGATCGGCCGACCCGAGATGCCGGTGCTTGACCGTCCCCAGCGCGTGATATGTCTGCACCACGGGCACGCCGGACGACCGGGTTCCGCGCAGGGCGGCGATGCCCGACATCCAAAAATGCGCGTGCACCACACTGGGCCGGCGCACCAGGAAGCGGTTCGCGAGCCGATCCCCGAACTCGTCCATGAACGGCAGCAGTTCGTCCTTGGGAACGGGCTTGGCGGGCCCCGCGTCGACGAGGGAGACGGTGACTCCCTTGCACAGCCGGGTGGTCGCGGGCGCGTCCGGGTCGTCCCGGCGCGTGTACACCGTCACGCGATGGCCCAAGCGGGCGAGCGCGGCGGACAGCGCGGCCACGTGCACGTTTTGACCGCCCGCGTCGGCGCCGCCCAACGCGGCCATCGGATTGGCGTGTTCGGACACCATGGCGACTCTCACGACACGACCTCCTTCAACACGGCGTCCCAGTCCTGGAGGAAACGCTCCGACCCGTATCGGGCGAGCGCGGCCTCACGGGCGGCGAGCCCGGCATCGCGCGCGGCCTCGTGATCGTGCGCGTAGCGGCGTACCGCCTCGCGCAGCTCCGCCGCGGACGCGCTCACCACGCCCGTTCCGGGCACCACCGCACGCGCGGCCTCGGTGCTCGCCACCGCCACCACGGGCATCGCCAGGTGCATCGCCTCAAGCAGCGACAGGCCCAGCGAGGTCCAGCGCATGGGATGGAAGTAGACGGCTCGGCGGGCCAGTTCGGCGTGCATGCGCTCCTGCGGCAGATCCTCGTGGACCGCGCACCTGTCGGGCGACAGGCCCACCTGCTCGGCAAGTCCGCGGACCCCCATGCCGAACACGTCCAGCGGGGCGGCCTCGGCCACCCCGGCCAGCAGGTCGGTTCCGGTGTGGCGCCCTCGGCGGA
This sequence comes from Streptomyces sp. SID3343, assembly GCF_009865215.1. Taxonomy (GTDB): domain Bacteria; phylum Actinomycetota; class Actinomycetes; order Streptomycetales; family Streptomycetaceae; genus Embleya. The sequence goes on from NZ_WWJX01000877.1 coordinate 1,722, forward strand.
TCGGCTCGTTGACCACGACGCCGCAGCGCCGGAGCTCGCCCGTCCAGCGCGCGCCCGGGTCCAGCACACCGTGCTCGACGACCGTGGTGGATGCCGGGCCGCAGTCCCACATCAGCGCGTTGAAATGCGTGACGTGCACGATCGGCAGGTTTCGGTCCGCCATCGGGTGCCGAGTCAGCGGTACGTCACCGTCCGGTGCGTTGTGTTCGAGGTAGACGGCGGGCACGTCCTCGCCCGGAGTCGCACCCAGCCACGAGCGCACCAGGTCGTATTCGTGCGGGCGTTGCAGCACCACCGCGTCGATCCGCTGCTCCCGCAGGTGCTCGGGCGCCACCTCCACCACGCTCTGCGGCCAGTCCCACGTGCGCGCGCGGCCCACGCCGTCGGGACCGCGATCGGGCAGAACGGGCACCACGTAGTGGTGGTCGCCCTGGACGAAGGTCGTCGCCCAGGAACCGTGTACGTGCCACATCAAGATGTTCACCGCGAGGTTCCCTTCACCAGCAGTTCGTCCACGGCCACGACCACGTCCTCGGCCGTCACCGACTCCAGGCACGGATGTCCCGGCAGCGGGCACTGCCGGGATCGGGTGCCCGCGCAGGCCGCGGCCTGGTCGCCGAGCAGGATCGTGGGGACGCCGTAGGGGGCCCACCGCGCCGCCGGCACCACGGGCGCGAACAGGCTGACCACGGGCGTGCCCACGGCCGCCGCCAGGTGCGCGGGCCCGGTGTTCGGGGCGATCGCGACCCGGGCGCCGGCCAAAACCGCGGCCAGTTCGGCGACATCGGTACGCCCACCCAGATCCGTCGCCTCGCCGCGGGTCGCGACATACGCGGTCAGTTCGGCATCGGCCCGGCCACCGGTGACCAACACTCGATGTCCGGCCAGACCGAGCGCGCGCGCCGCCTGCGCGCACCGGGCGGGCGACCAGCTCCGGGCCTGCACGGAAGCCGCCGGATGCAGGACCACGTAGGACGTGGCGCCGGTCAGAGCACGCACGTTCGGCAGGGGCCGGCGCACGGCGAGCCGGCCGTCGTCACCCTGCGGGAGCGAAAAGCCGGCCGCGCGCGCGAGGTCGAGCGCCCGTTCGGTCTCCGGCCGGTCCACGCCCTCGTCGACGCGATGGCGCACGTCCAGGAGCGTCCCCGGGTAGTCCGCGCAGATCGCGCTGATCCGGCGCACGCCCGCCAGGCGCAGCAACAGGGCCGCGGGCAACGGCGACTGGTGGAAGGAGGTGAACACGACGGCCTCGTCCACCGCGCGCCGGGCCACGGCGTCGATCACCCGCTCGGTGTCCGCGCGCGACACCGGCGTCGGGTCGAAGCCCACCCACGGGGCGTCCCAGACCAGCACGTCGTCGACGCCCGGCGACAGTCTCGCCGCCGCCGCGCCCGCCCGGCCCACCAGCGCGGTCACCGTGCTCGCACCCGCCGCCAGCGCGCGCAGCGCCGGTCCGCACACCAGGACGTCGCCCAGCGCGTCCAGACGTACCGCCAGTACGTGGCCGCCGTTCATCGCAGGCCACGCAACACCAGGCGGGCCGCGTCGGTCAGGTCTAC
>NZ_WWJX01000878.1 GCF_009865215.1 Streptomyces sp. SID3343
TGTCGACGAAGCGGCACAGCGCGACGACGCCCTGGGGCGTGACCGTCTGGCTGATCGCCGCGACGACCTCGTCGGTGGCGGTGAACACGGGCACCCGCGCGTCGTGCGCGCCGGTAACCAGGTCGGGGTAGCGCTCGGCCACCTCGATGGTGATGTACAGCTCGCGCAGCACGCCCGGCAGTGCCACGGCCTCGCGCACGGCCTGGGGTCCCTCGGCCAGGAACAGCCGCTCCCGGGCCCGGAAAGCGCGTTTGGCGAGCCGCCGGGCCGCCGCCACTCGGGGGGATCGGGTGGACGTCAGCTCGGGGCTCGCCATCGCGTTACCGTTCTCTGCTCTCAGCCTGTCGCGACCGGGGAAACCGTGCCTGTGTCGAGGCACTGTGCCTGTGTTCGAGGCGACGCCCCGGTGGGGGCGTCGCCTCGGACGCAGGTGTGGGCCCGATTCAGGCCGCGGCGTCTTCGCGCTTCGCGTTGACGTCGGCCGGGAGGGCCTTTTGCGCTACCTCGACGAGGGTGGCGAACGCCGGGGCGTCGTTGACCGCGAGCTCTGCGAGCATCTTGCGGTCGATCTCCACACCGGCGGCCTTGAGGCCCTGCACGAAGCGGTTGTAGGTCATTCCGTTCAGGCGGGCAGCGGCGTTGATGCGCTGGATCCACAGCTGACGGAAGTCCCCCTTCCGCTTCTTGCGGTCGTTGTAGTTGTAGACCATGGAGTGGGTGACCTGCTCCTTGGCCTTCCTGTACAGACGGGACCGCTGGCCGCGGTAGCCGGACGCCCGCTCGAGGATGACGCGACGCTTCTTGTGGGCGTTGACTGACCGCTTGACGCGTGCCACTTGATGAACTCCTTGATGTCAGACCGCGGTGTGTCGACCACGGCCCGGGTAAGTCTGGGACCGACGCCTGTCGCCGACCGGTGGGTTCTCGTCAGCCGGTGCGACGACTGCTTGCTGCTCTTACTTCTTGAGCAGCTTCTTGATCTTCTTGACGTCGGCCGGGGCCACCTCGACGGTGCCGGCGAGACGCCGGGTCACGGTCGAGGGCTTGTGTTCGAGAAGGTGACGGCGACCCGCACGCTGGCGCAGCACCTTGCCGGAGCCGGTGATACGAAAGCGCTTGCTGGCACCGCTGTGGGTCTTGTTCTTCGGCATGTCGCCGCAGTCTCCTCGTCATGCCGTACCCGCCCGGTGGGGACCGGGCAGGCACAGGTGTGGTTGCAAATCTTTGGTGCGGGGCGACCCGTACCGGTTCAGACCTGCTCTTGCGCCTTCGGCTCGCCGCCGGGGGCGGCGGGGGCCTCGGCTGCCGGAGCTTCGGCGGCCTCGGCTTCGACCACTTCGGTCGCGGCTTCGGCGGCCTGCGGGGCCTCCGTGTCGAAGTCCGTCTCGTCGGGGTGGTCGTCCCCGGCCTCGACGGCCACACGGCGCGCGTCCTTGCGGGCGGCCTGTGCCTCGCGAGCCTCGGCCATGGCCTCGGTCTTCTTCTTGTGCGGGCCCAGAACCATGATCATGTTGCGGCCGTCCTGCTTGGGGTTCGACTCGATGAACCCAAGCTCGTCGACGTCCGTCGCCAGGCGCTGCAGCAGTCGGTAGCCCAACTCGGGCCGGGACTGCTCGCGACCACGGAACATGATCGTGATCTTGACCTTGTCGCCCTGCTTCAAGAACCGCTCGACGTGACCCTTCTTGGTGTCATAGTCGTGCGGGTCGATCTTCGGCCGGAGCTTCATCTCCTTGATGACCGTGTGCGCCTGGTTCTTGCGCGCTTCACGGGCCTTCATGGCCGACTCGTACTTGAACTTGCCGTAGTCCATGAGCTTGCAGACCGGCGGCCGGGCGTTGGCCGCGACCTCGACGAGGTCGAGGTCGTACTCCTGGGCAAGTTCCATGGCCTTGGCCAGCGGGACGATTCCGACCTGCTCGCCGCCAGGACCAACGAGTCGCACCTCGGGGACGCGAATCCGGTCGTTGATGCGGGGCTCGGCGCTGATGGGGCCTCCTCATACCTGAAGCGGCCGCGGGCGAAGCGGCCACATGTGTCTCGTTTGTAGCTTCCCCCGAGCCAGACCCTCACGAAAGCCATTTGGGCCACGCAAAAAAGCCTCGCACGGTTGCATGCGAGGCTCCACCACCGGTGACGCCGCCGCCCCTGGGGACGACGAACGAAGACGCGGATACACCCGTCAGGGCGCCGCATCGGACCGGTACCCGTCGTCCGTGAGGTCGATCGGGTGGGAGACGGAGCCTCCACTTGCAGGCCGGGCATGCGAATGCCCGGTCGGTCGATACACAACCTTACCACTGGCTCGAACGGACCGAAGGGCCCCGTTGTTCCCCGATTGTGGGGCATACCCGAGACTGGGCACATGAGCGAGAGCGCCCCACTTACGACGCCCGACCCGTCCGCCGGTCAGTACGGTCAACCCGCCGACGTCGAGGTCCTGACCAGGGACATCGCCGACGTGCCCGCCGTCGAGGTGATCACCACGCTGTCGGTGCACCTGATGAGCGCCGCGGCGGTCAAGCTCGGCCTGGCCGAGGACGGCGAACAGCACAAGGACCTCGACGAGGCCCGCAAGCTGATCACCGCCCTCGCGGGCCTGGTCACCGCCGCCGCGCCCGAGGTGGGCTCCTATCACGCGGGACCGCTGCGCGACGGCCTCAAGACGCTCCAGTTGGCGTTCCGCGAGGCGTCCACGTTCCCCGACACGGCGGGCAAGGGCCCGGGCGAGAAGCTGACCGGCCCCGTCTACGGCTAGTACCGCCGACGGGGTCCCCCACGGGGCCCCGACAACCGGCACCGCCCCGAGAGCCCAGCGGGCCGTCGTCCGTTCGACCGGACGACGGCCCTCGTGCGTGCCGGGGCGGTCAGCGCGCGTACAGCGCCTGCGCGTCGAGCACGCTACCCGGCGGAAGCATCGCCAGGTCGAGGCCGCGGTCCAGGCGCGCGCGCACGATGTCGTCCTCGGCGAGCCGGCCGACGATGCGCCGGGCCGCCTCGGTGAGCACCTCGGGAGCGGCGGCCGCGACCAGGCTCAGGGTGAGGTCGTTGCCGCCGCCCTCGGTCAGGTAGGCCGCGGCGACCGAGCGCTCCGGCTCGACCGCCGCGCGCACCGCCTCGGTGACCTCCGGGTCGCGGTGCGGCGCGAGGTGCGCGCGGCCCTCGGCAGCGGCGCGCAGCCGGCTGCCGCTGACCTC
>NZ_WWJX01000879.1 GCF_009865215.1 Streptomyces sp. SID3343
CTGGGTCGCGGCGGGCCACGAACTCGACGGCCCGGCCGGCGCGCGCGAGGTGTGGCCGATGGAGCGTCAGGTCCGCTTGGTCGCCGGCGGCCTCGTCGTGCTCGGCCTGGCGGCGGGCCGGCTCTCCCCCAAGGCCCGGGTGTTGTCCGCGGGGGTCGGCGCCGGCCTGGTCTTCTCCGCGGTCAGCGACACGTGCGGCATGGCCGCCGTACTGGGCAGGTTGCCGCACAATCGGCCTGCCGCCGACGCCCCCGACCTGGCCACGACACTGGCGAGGCTGGACGCGCGCTGAGCGCGACCGCCGGTCCCCGAAGCGAGCGAGGAGGCGACCGTGGCGACGGGAGCGAGGGGCCAAGGGGGCAAGCGAGGCCAAAAACACCGCAAAGGCGAGCCCTTGTACGGAACTCCTTCGTTGGGTGCGGACGTGTCTCGAACAGACAGCCGCCCCCGATCGGTTCCCTGGAGCTTCCATGATCGGCCTCACCGCCCGCGACACCCACCGCACCCCGCGCACCCCGCGCGCCCACCGCGCCCTGCGTGGCCTGTCCGTCCTCGCCGTCGCCGGCGCTCTCGCGATCGGTGGCACCGCGTGTTCGTCGGACTCGGGACACCGGGCGGCGAAGCCGGGCGGTCGGGAGGGCAGCGCGGAGCCGATGCCGACCCCGTCGGACGTGCCGACCGCCGCCGATCCGAACGCGTCGATCCCGCCGCCGCTGGTCCCCGACACCATCGTGCGCAGCACCGCGACCGGCGGTCGCACGGTCGCGCTCACCTTCGACGACGGGCCGAGCCCGCAGTGGACACCGCAGGTCCTCGCGTTGTTGAAGCAGTACGACGCACACGCGACGTTTTGCATGCTGGGTCCGAACGCGAAGGCCAACCCGAACCTGGTCAAGGAGGTCGTCGCGGCCGGCGACCGGCTGTGCGACCACTCTGTGACCCACGACGAGGGCATCGCCAAGCGGCCGTTGGCTCGGATCAGGTACGAGATCGCCACCGCCCACGACCAGATAGTGGCCGCGTCCGGTTCGGGCGCCGCGGTGTCCTGGTTCCGCGCGCCCGGCGGCGACTGGTCGCCGCAGGTCCGGGCGACGGCCGCCGGCTTCGGCATGCGCTCGCTCGACTGGTCGGTGGACACCCGTGACTGGGAGCGCCCGGGTACCGAGAAAATCCTGGCCAATGCCAAGAAGGAACTCAAGCCCGGCGGGATAATCCTGATGCACGACGCGGGCGGCGAACGCTCCCAGACACTGGCCGCCCTCAAGCAGCTCCTGCCGTGGCTGGTGCAAAAGGGCTACACGTTCGCCTTCCCGGCGTAGGTCTCGCGGTGGGCGCGGTCCCCCGCCGCACCGGGCGGTGAGCGCCGGACACGTACGGGCGCGGGGTGTTCGACGCGGGCCGGTGCCCGGCATCCGGTCTTCGGCAGTACCTTGAGCAACGCGCCGCGCGGATCCGGGCCTTGGCCGACGTGTCGGTGGGTGCGGTCGCCGGCCCCGGCGCCGTCTCGAGACGGCCGCGGTCGACACCGCGCCACTCCTGCCGACCCGTAGATCGAGGGAACCCGAGCCACGTGAACGATGTGCTGACCGCGGACGGTCCGACCGAGGTCGCCGCGCCCGCCCCTCACCCGCTTCGGCGCCGGCTCGCCCGCCTGTACCGGGCCGACGTGGCCGCGATCGCGCTGCCCACGCTCGTGTTCGCGATCATGGGTTGGCACCGACGATGGATCACCGACGACGGCCTGATCTTCACTCGCACCGCCCGGCAGATCCTCGCCGGCAACGGCCCCGTGTACAACCAGGGCGAACGCGTGGAGACCGCGACCAGCACGCTGTGGCAGTGGTTGCTCGCGCTGCTCGGCGCGATCAGCCCGCTCGACCTGGCCCGAACCGCCGTCTACACCGGCCTGTTCCTGTCCGTCGCGGGCCTGGTCGTGGCCCTCGACGGCACGCGTCGGCTGTTTCGCGGTCTGGCCGTGACGCGCCCGCTCGTCCCCGTCGGCGCGCTCGTCTTCATCGCCGTGCCCTCGGTGTGGGACTTCGCCACGGCCGGCATGGAGACCGGCCTGATGTTGGCCTGGATCGGCACGTCATGGTCGCTCCTGGTCCGTACGTGGCTGCGCCCGGTCGGCGCCGAGCACCTCGGCCGTACGTTGTCCACCGCCGTCTTCTTCGGCCTCGGCCCGCTGGTGCGCCCCGATCTGGGGGCGACCGCGGTCGTCTTGGCGGTCGCCCAACTGCTGCTGATCCGGCCGGGCTTGCCCAGGGCGCTCGCGACCCTGGGCTGCGCGGGGCTGCTGCCGCTGGGCTACGAGATCTTCCGGATGGGCTACTACGGCCTGGTCGTTCCGATGCCCGCGCTCACCAAGGAGGCGTCGCATTCCGTGTGGGGGCGCGGCTGGGACTATCTGATCGACTACCTGGAGCCGTACCGGCTGTGGGTCCCGATGGTGCTCGTGCTCGTCGTGGTCGGTCTCGTGTTGGACCGGCGCCGCCCCGCCGACCGCCGTACCTGGATCCTCGTCGCCACGCCGTCGGTCGCGGCGTTCGGGCAGAGCCTGTACGTGCTCAAGGTCGGCGGCGACTTCATGCACGGGCGAATGTGGCTGCCGGTGCTGTTGCTCGTCCTGTTGCCGTTGCTCCTGGCCCCGCCGGTGCGGCTCGTGCTGCCGGCCGTCGCGCTGATCGCGGTGTGGGCCCTGGTCTGTGGCGTCTTCCTGCGCACCGGCATCGTCACCACGCCCTCCTCCCAGCCCGGCCAGAACCAGGTCTGGAACGAGCGCGACGTGTACGCCGGTTGGACCGGCACCAAGAACCCCACCACGGCCGGCGCGCACGTCGGCACGTTGCCGAGCGTCGAGAAGGGCTTTCGCGACGCGCGCGACTCGGGGCGGCGCGTGCTTCTCGTCGACCCGGGCTATCCCATGTTCCCTCGCGATCTGCCGCCGCTGCCGCTGCGCGCCGACCTGCTCGACTCGGGCGGCCTGATCATCGGCCGACTCGGCGTCGGCGGGGCGATCACCCCGCTCGACGGGATCGTGGTGGACGTCCTGGGACTGGCCAACACGGTGGGCGCGCACATCGAACAGACCGCGAACGCGGCGGCGGGCCACGAGAAGGTGCTGCCGGCCGCGTGGAACATCGCGCTGTACGTCGATCCCGGCGGCTACCCGCTCGTCCCGGCGACCACCGCGACCCAGGAGCAGATCCGTGCGGCCCGCGCCGCCTTGGGATGCGGAGACCTCAGGGAACTCCTCGAAAGCGTCTCCGCCCCGATGACGCCGTCGCGCTTTTGGGACAACCTCACGGGCGCCTACCCCCGCACGTCGCTGCGGATTCCGTCCGACCCGGTCGCGGCCGAGCGCAAGTTCTGCGAGCGGTAGGGCTTGCGTGCGCCGGAACCTGCAGGCGCCGCAGCCGGCGAGCGCCGGAGCCGGTTCAGGCCCAACCCCCGGGCCCCCGCTCCGTGATCGCCGCCGCGAGCCCGAAGGGGTCGGGGTGGATGCCGGCACCGAAGTCGAGCACCTCGACGCGGTGCGGGGCCAACCTCACCAGCACGATGTCCCCGCCGGCGGGGCCCGCCGGGAAGAACGGTGCGAGTTCGTCGATCCAGCGGGCCCGCAACTCGGCGGGGTCGGCGATCACTTCGGCGCGGGCGTAGAGCGCCGCGTAGGCGGATGCCTTGCCGTCGTCGCGCAACACCGAGTAGCACACCTCCGGGCGCGCGGTCAGTTCGGCCGCCTTGCGGGTGCGCGGGCTCGTCCCGAACCACACGGTCGCGTCGTCCTCGACGGCGAGGTGCTGGACGATCCGCACCCGGGGCCGCCCGTCGGCATCCGTGGTGGCGAGTGATCCGTACGGCCGGGCGCGGACGATCCGCACCGCGGCGTCGAGCAGCCTTGCCGGGCCGTTCGTCGTGTCCTCGTCGTGCACGACACACCACCGATCGCTCGTTTTATTGGGTGGGTCATACTAGAATCCATATTCCATAAACAGTCAACCCCGAGGATCGGCACCGCATGGGACGCAAGCCGAGGTTCACCGAGGACGACTTCCTCGACGCCGTACTGCGGATCACCGCGCGCGACGGTGCCGGCGCCGTGACGATCGCGGGCGTCGCGGCCGAGGTCGGCGCTCCGGTCGGGTCGGTGTACCACCGGTTCGCGTCGCGCGACCTGTTGCTCGCCCGATTGTGGGTGCGCACCATCCGGCGCTTCCAGGAGCCCTTCGTGGCCGCGATCTCCGACGAGGATCCGGTCGTGGGCGCCGATCGCGCGGTGAGCGCCGTGTTGGCCTGGGTTCGGGCCCACCCCGCCGAGGCCGGCGTGTTGCTCCTGTACCGGCGCGACGATCTGGTCACCCGATGGCCGGACGAACTCGGCCCCGAGCTCGTCGGCCTCAACGACGCCGCCGGCGCGGCGCTGCGCGACTACGCCCGCGCGCGCTACGGCCGCGCCGGCACGGCACAGGTGGAGCGAGTCACCCTCGCCCTCGTGGACATCCCCTACGCCGCCGTCCGCCGACACCTCGCCGCCGGCCGGCCCCATCCCGCCTCGACCGAGCGTCACACCCTCGCGGCGGCCCGCGCCGTCCTGGCCGACTGACCTCGGCGCGGGGTCACGAGTCCACGCGTTCCCAGCCGCGCTGCGGGGTCGTGCTGCCGGGGCTTCGTGGGTCTCGGCTGCGGTAGACGACATAGGGACGGAAGAGGTAGCCCAGCGGCGCGCTGAAGGCGTGTACCAGCCGGGTGAAGGGAAACAGCGCGAAGAGCAGTATGGCGACCACGATGTGGACCTGGAACGTGATGGGAACGTCGGCCATCAGTTCGGTCTTGGGCCGGAACCAGGACAGGCTGCGAAACCACGGTGAGATGCTCTCGCGGTAGTTGTGCTCGTGGTCGCCCACCGTGTTCCACAACGTGGCCGCGGTACCCGCGACGATCGTGCCGGCGAGGAAGACGTACATGAGCTTGTCGTTGCGCGTGGTGGCGAGGAACACCGGGCCGGTCGTGCGCCGGCGCCGGATCAACAGCGCGATGCCCACGAGCGTCATCAGCGCGGCCACGATCCCCAGACTCGCCGCCGCGACGTGATACGTGTGCTCGCCGATACCCACCGCGTCGGTCCACGACTGCGGGATCAACAGGCCGACCACGTGACCGGCCACGACGAACAGCAGGCCGTAGTGGAACAGCGGGCTGCCGATGCGCAGCAGGCGCGACTCGTACAACTGCGACGAGCGGGTGGTCCAGCCGAACTTGTCGTAGTGGTAGCGCCAGATCGTCCCGCCGACCAGCACGATCAGGACCGCGTAGGGCAGCACCGCCCACAGCATGGTGTTCATCGGGCGACTCCGTCGACCTCGGGGCTTGCGAAGCCGCTGCCGCCCGGTGCGGGCGGGAGCGACCCATAGGTGTCCAGCCCTACTTCCTCGCGCGGCGGTCCCGCGTGGGCCAGGGCCCGGGCCTCGGCGCGGTCCTTGGGCGAGGGTCCGGGCAAGGTCGCGCAGATCGCCTCGAGGACTCGCGTGTAGGGCGTCGACGCGTCCGCCAGGGCCAGGCGCAGGAGTTCGAGTCCGGGCCGGTGTTCCTGGAGCAGGGCGACACCCGCGTCCGCCGCGTCCTCGGCGCCGGTGGCGGTGAACTCCAGGACGGCCGGGAGGAAGTCCGGGAGTTCGTCGCCGACGAACTCGCGGCCGTGCAGGCGATACACGTGCTTGAACCGGACCAGGGCCTCGCCGCGTCGCCGGGTGTCCCCCTCGCGCCACCAACTCAGGTACAGGCTGCGCCGGTTGCGCAGATCGAAGATGGCGACGTAGTGCGCGGCCAGTTCCTGCGGATCCCGCGCGTCGATGTCGTCGAGGAAGGCGAGCAGTGCTGCCGAGGCCGCGCCCGGGACTTCCGCGAGCGCGGCCCGAAGCAGCGGCAGGCGCGCTCGGAACGCGTCGTCGGGGTAGTGCAGGCACAGTCCGGCGGCCTGCCGCACCACGGCGGCCTCGCGCCGGGCGTCGAGTCGCGCGTGACGGCCCCGGTCGCGCCGGGTCTCGCGCCGCGTGTCTCGCCGGGTGTCGCGTCCGGTGCGCACGAGCCTCATCGGGTCTCCTCCGGCTCGGTCCGGTCCGGGAAGAGACCGGCGGGGCGGCCGTTGCCGTCCCAGTTCAACAGGTTGACCCTCGCCCCCGGGCCCGCGGTGTCGGCGGGCCGGTCGGCGGTGCCACGATCGCGCAGCGCGTGGAAGTTCTCGACCGTCACCGGCACTTCCCGGCCCGAGCCTTCGCCGAACGGCCCGGAGCCGCCCATCCCGGGGCCGCCGTCGAAGTCCAGGCTGCATCCGTCGGGCAGCGCCGACTCCTCCAGCCGTCGCGCGTCGGCGACCGCGGCGGTCGGGATCACGTAGCGCTCGTCGTACTTGGCGATGGCCAACAGCCGGTACATGTCCCGGATCTGATCACCCGTCATGCCGGCGCGTCCGGCCACCTGCTCGTCCGGTTCCTCGTCCAGGTTGACCGCCCGCATGTAGGAGCGCATCGCCGCGAGCCGCTCCAAGGCCGCGCGCACCGGGCCGGTGTCGCCGGCGGTGAACAGTTCGGCGAGATACTCCAACGGCACCCGCAGCACGTCGATGGCGCCGAACAGGTTGCCCACGTCCTCGCCGTCGAAGCCGGTCGAGGACAGCGAGTCCACGACGGGTGACAGCGGCGGGATGTACCAGACCATCGGCATCGTGCGGTACTCGGGATGCAACGGCAGCGCGACCCGATAGGTCGAGATCAGCGCGCGCACGGGCGAGCGCCGGGCCGCCTCGATCCAGTCGTGGGCGATGCCCGCGGCCTCCGCCTCGCGCCGCACGAGCGGGTCGTCGGGATCGAGGAAGACCCCCAACTGCGCCTCGTACAGGTCCTCGTCGCGCTCGACCGACGCCGCTTCGAGGACCTTGTCCGCGTCGTAGAGGATCACCCCGAGGTAGCGCAGCCGTCCCACGCACGTCTCGGAGCACACCGTCGGCAGTCCCACCTCGATGCGCGGGTAGCACATCGTGCACTTCTCGGCCTTGCCGGTCTTGTGGTTGAAGTAGACCTTCTTGTACGGGCACGCGCTGACGCACATCCGCCAGCCGCGGCAGTCGTCCTGGTCGACCAGGACGATGCCGTCCTCCTCGCGCTTGTACATCGCACCCGAGGGACATGCCGCGACGCACGAGGGGTTGAGGCAGTGTTCGCAGATGCGTGGCAGGTAGAACATGAAGGTCTGCTCGAACTCGAAGCGGACCTTGTCGGCGACCTTCTCCCGGGTCCGCACCACCATCGGGTCCAGGTCGCCGTGTTCGGCGGTGCCGCCGAGGTTGTCGTCCCAGTTGGCGCTCCAGGTGATCTCCATCGGCTTGCCGCTGATCAGCGAACGCGGACGCGCGACGGGGAAGTCGTCACCGAGCGGCGCCTCGGTGAGCGTGCGGTAGTCGTAGGTCCAGGGCTCGTAGTAGTCCTGGATCGAGGGCATTTGGGGATTGGAGAAGATCCGCGACAGCCGGTGCAGCCGGCCCCCGGAGGCGAGCCGCAGCCGCCCGCGTCGGTTGAGCCGCCAGCCGCCCCGCCACTTGTCCTGGTCTTCGTAGCGGCGCGGATAGCCCTGTCCGGGGCGGGTCTCGACGTTGTTGAACCACACGTACTCGACGCCGCCGCGGTTGGTCCAGGTCTGCTTGCAGGTGACCGAGCAGGTGTGGCAGCCGATGCACTTGTCGAGGTTCATCACCATGGCGATCTGGGCCATCACGCGCATCTCAGTACTCCACGTCCTGCGAGCGGCGCCGGATCACGGTGACCTCGTCGCGTTGATTGCCGGTCGGGCCGAGGTAGTTGAACGCCCAGCTGAGTTGGGCGTATCCGCCGATCAGGTGGGTGGGCTTGAGCAGGACGCGGGTGAGCGTGTTGTGGATGCCGCCGCGCCTGCCCGTCGTCTGCGCCTTGGGCACGCCGACCGTGCGGTCCTGCGCGTGGTGCATGTAGACCGTGCCGGTGGGCATCCGGTGCGAGACCACCGCACGGGCGGTCACCACGCCGTTGCGGTTGACCGCCTCGATCCAGTCGTTGTCGCGTACCCCGATCGCGGCTGCGTCACCGGTGCTCAGCCAGATGGTCTGGCCGCCGCGCGAGAGCGAGAGCATGAACAGGTTGTCCTGATACTCGGAGTGGATCGACCACTTGTTGTGCGGCGTCAGGTAGCGAACCGTCACCTCCCGGTCGCCGTCGGGGCCGATCCGGGGTTCGCCGAACAGCCGGTTCATGTCCAGCGGTGGGCGGTACACCGGCAGTGCCTCGCCGAACTCGTGCATCCAGTCGTGGTCGAGGAAGAAATGCTGACGTCCGGTCAGGGTGTGCCAGGGCTTGAGCTGTTCGGTGTTGAGCGTGAACGCGGTGTAGCGCCGCCCGCCGGCCTCGCTGCCCGACCACTCGGGCGAGGTGATCACCGGCACGGGTCGGGCCACGGTGTCCGCGTAGCTGACCCGCTTGCCCTCGTGTTCGGCGGCCAGGTGCGCGAACTCCTTGCCGACCCGGGCGCCGAGCGTGTGGAAGCCCTGGACGGCCAAGCGCCCGTTGGTGGTTCCGGAGAGGGTGAGGATCGCGTCGCACGCCTTGATCGCGGTGTCGATCAGCGGCCGCCCGTCGGCGACGCCGCCCCGCGCGCTGCCGTTGGCCAGGCGCAGGGCATCGATCTCGGGACCGACGTCGAACGTGATGCCCTTGACCGGCAGACCGAGCCGGTCCGCGAGCGGCCCGATCGCGCCCATCTTGGCGGCGATCGCGGTGTAGTCGCGCTCGACCACACTCAGGTTGGGCATCGTGCGGCCCGGCACCGGCTCGCACTCGCCGGCCCGCCAGTCGAGCACCACGCCGCCGGGCTGGGCGATCTCGCCGGGGGTGTCGTGCTGGAGCGCGCTCGCGACCAGGTCGCGGCGCACCCCGAGGTGGTCCTTCGCCAACTCGCCGAAGCGCGCGGCGATCGCGTGGAACGCGTCGAAGTCGGTGCGGGCCTGCCAGGGCGGGTCGATCGCGGGCGTGAAGGCGTGCACGAACGGATGCATGTCGGTCGACGACAGGTCGTGCTTCTCGTACCAGGTCGCGGCGGGCAGTACGACGTCCGACATGAGCGTGGTCGACGTCATCCGGAAGTCGATCGACAGCATCAGGTCGAGCTTGCCCTCGGGGGCCTGCTCGCGCCATCGCACGCTTTGCGGACGCGATCCCGCGGGCGCCTGTTCGGCGCGCAGCGAACTGTCGGTGCCCAACAGGTGCTTGGCGAAGTACTCGGCGCCCTTGGCCGACGAGCCGAGCAGGTTCGAGCGCCACACGGTGAGCACTCGCGGCCAGTTCTGCGGCGCGTCGGGGTCCTCGGCCGCGAAGCCCAGTCGGCCGGCGCGCAGCGCGTCCACGGTGTGGGCGACCGGGTCCGCGCCCGCGTGGTCGGCCTCGTCGACCAGGTCGAGCGGGTTGCGGTCGAACGTCGGGTAGGACGGCATCCAGCCCAGCCGGGCCGACTTGGCGAGGCAGTCGGCGCCGGTCATTCCGGTCAGGTCGCCCGCGCCCAGCGGTGAGGTCATCACGTCGGCGGTGAAGGCGTCGTAGCGCCATTGGTCGGTGTTGAGGTACCAGTAGGCGGTGCCGATCATCTGGCGCGGCGGGCGGGACCAGTCGTTGGCCGAGGCCAGGGTGGCCCACCCGGTGTTCGGACGGCACTTCTCCTGGCCGACGTAGTGCGCCCAGCCGCCGCCGTTGCGGCCCTGACAGCCGGTCAGTTGCAGCAGGGCCAGGAAGGTGCGGTAGATGGTCTCGGAGTGGAACCAGTGGTTCGTACCGGCGCCCATCAGGATCATGCACCGACCCTTGGAGCGCTCGGCGGTGTCCGCGAACTCGCGCGCGATCCGGATCGCGCGCTCGGCCGGCACCGAGGTGATCGCCTCCTGCCACGCGGGCGTCCCGGGCTGGGCGGCGTCGTGGTATCCCGTCGCCCACGCGCCCGGCAGGCCGTCGCGGCCGACGCCGTACTGCGCGAGCAGCAGGTCGAACACGGTGGTCACGAGCGGTCCGTCCGGGGTGAGCCGGCGCGCGGGCACGCCGCGCCGCAGCACCTCGGCACGCCCTTGGCCGTGTTCGCCGCCCTCGGTATCGAAGCGCGGCAACAGCACCTCCACGCCGTGCGCGTCCGGGTCCTGATGCAGGGTCAGGCGCGGGTCGACGCCGGCCAGGTCCAGGTTCCAGCGGCCCTTGCCCGATTCGGTCCAGCGAAAGCCCAACGACCCCCCGGGCACGACCGGTTGCCCGGTGGCGTCGTCGAGCAGGACGGTCATCCACTCCGAGCCCTCGACGGTCGCCGCCGAGCCGGCCAGGTCGGCCGCGCGCAGGAACTTCGCGGGGGTGAACGCGCCGGGCTCGTCGGCGCGTTCGGTGAGGGTGACCAGGAACGGCAGGTCGGTGAACTGTTTGACGTATCGGTCGAAGAAGTCCACCCGACGGTCGACGAAGCACTCCTTGAGGATCACGTGCCCCATCGCCATCGCGAGCGCGGCGTCGGTGCCCGGATGCGGGTGCAGCCACTCGTCGGCGAACTTGGCGTTGTCGGCGTAGTCGGGGGCGACCACGACGACCTTTTGCCCGCGATAGCGCGCCTCGGCCATCCAGTGCGCGTCGGGCGTCCGCGTGACCGGCACGTTCGAGCCCCACATGAACAGGTAGGCCGCGTCCCACCAGTCCCCCGATTCGGGCACGTCGGTCTGGTCGCCGAACACCTGCGGCGACGCGACCGGCAGGTCGGCGTACCAGTCGTAGAAGGACAGCATGGGCGCGCCGATCAGGCTCATGAACCGGGCCCCGGCGGCGTGCGACACCATCGACATCGCGGGGATCGGCGAGAAGCCGGCGACCCGGTCGGGGCCGTGTGCCTTGATCGTGTGCACGTGCGCGGCAGCGATCAGCTCGACCGCCTCGTCCCACGTCGCGCGCACCAAACCGCCCTTGCCGCGCGCCTGTTGGTAGCGACGTCGGCGCTCGGGGTCGCCGACCACGTCGGCCCACGCGAGGACCGGGTCGCCCAGGCGTTGCCTCGCCTCGCGGTACATCCCCAGCAGGACGCCGCGCACGTACGGGTAGCGCACCCGGGTGGGCGAGTAGGTGTACCAGGAGAACGCCGCCCCGCGCGGGCAGCCGCGCGGTTCGTACTCGGGGCGATCCGGCCCGACCGAGGGGTAGTCGGTGGCCTGGGTCTCCCACGTGATGACGCCGTCCTTGACGTACACCTTCCAACGGCACGAACCGGTGCAGTTGACGCCGTGCGTGGAGTTGACGACCTTGTCGTGGCTCCAGCGCTGTCGGTAGAAGACGTCGCCCTCGCGGCCGCCCTTGCGATATTGACTGCGCAGGTCGGCGGACACCTCGGCGCCGGGTCTGAAGAAGCGTCCGACGCGCAGGAGCAGGTCGCTCGCCGGTCCGTCGAGACCGGGCGGCGGGGCTCCGGGGTTCACCATGGCGACCTTTCACAGCGTTGAACCGGGTGTTCCTTTTCCTGAATACGAGTCAATGTCCTACACAAAACGGTTGAATCGTCGGATTTGAGGTCATAGCCCATCGTGTCCGCCGGCACGAATGTCCGGAGCACTCGGGAAGGACTCGTCCGTGGAGCAGAACCGGCCCGCCACCCGCTCAGGGGCAGCCGAAGCACGCGTGTCGTCGGCCGCGTGGGTGAACCTCGCGGTGGCCACCTTCGGCATCCTGGTGAACTTCTGGGCTTGGGGACTGATCAGCCCGCTCGGCCCCACCTACAAGGAGCAGCTCGGACTCAGCTCGTTCCAGCAGTCGTTCCTGGTCGCGGTGCCGGTCCTGGTCGGGGCCCTGGGTCGGATCCCGGCCGGTGCGCTCACCGACCGCTACGGCGCTCGGGTGATGGTGCCGGCGGTGAGCTTTCTGACCGTGCTGCCCGTGCTCGCGTTGAGTGTGTTCGACTCGCTCGCGATGCTGCTCGTGGTGGGCTTCGTGCTGGGGATCGGTGGCAGTTTCTTCGCGGTCGGCGTGCCCTACGTCAACGCGTGGTTCCCGCCGAACAAGCGCGGCACCGCGATCGGGGTCTTCGGGATCGGTACGGGCGGGACCGCGATCGCCGCGTTCTTCACGCCGCGTTTGCTGCGCTGGGTCGACGACGTGAACTTCCAGTTCTATCTGGTGGCTTGTGTGCTGGTCGCCTACGGCCTGATCGCGGCGGTGCTCGTGCGCGACGCGCCGAACCGCAACGTGCCGGATCGGCTGTTCGGGCCGCGCTTCACGGCCGCGCTCAAACAACCGTCGACGCTGCCGATGTCGCTGTTGTACGCGGTGTCGTTCGGCGGTTTCGTCGCCTTCGGGGTGTATCTGCCGACGTACCTGCGCGAGGTGTACTCGCTCAGCCAGGACTCGGCCTCGACTCGGGCGGCGGGGTTCACCGTGGTGGCGGTGCTGTGCCGGCCGATCGGCGGGGCCCTGTCGGACCGGATCGGGCCGGCGAAGGTGTTGATCGCGACCTACGCGGTACTCGGTGTCACGGCGGTGTGGCAGGCGTTCACGCCGGGCCTGATGCCGCAGGCGACGATCGCCTTCCTGGTGATGGCGGGCATGCTCGGCGCGGGCAGCGGTGCGGTGTTCGCACTGGTCGCCAACCTCACGCCCAAGGACAAGGTCGGCACGGTCACCGGCCTGGTCGGCGCGGCGGGCGGGCTGGGCGGATTCGTGCCACCGCTGATCATGGGCTCGGTGTACAGCGGCACCGGTTCGTACGCGATCGGCCTGATGCTGCTGTCCGACGCGGCGTTCGCGGCGATGGTCTATTGCGCGGCCCGGCTGCTCGGGCGCGACCGGCGACCGGCGGCGGAGGCGGGCGCAGCGAGTGAGGCGGGCGCGGCGGCTGCTCCGGATGCGGCGGGCGGCGGGCCGGCTGTGTCGGGTGAGGCGGGCGATCCGGCACGGACGGCGCAGTGGCAGGCCGACGAGAGCGGCGAGAGCGGCGAGATCGGCGCGACCCGGACGCCCGGTCGCCCGCACCGACACCCGCCGGGGTGACGCGCCGAGGCCGCCCGCTGCCCGCCCGCTCCCGTTCCCGTTCCCGCTCGAACGGCGGGTCAAGGGGGCCTCGAATCGGTTGCCGTGCGCCGATCGCGTTGATAGTCAAGGTTGTCGTGATTCGTGATCCACGGTGCCGGCGGCAGGCGCAGGCGGGATCGCCGCGGACGATTCCCGGGAGAGTGCATGAGTGTTTCGGATCGGTACAGGAGTGCGTGGGAAGGCTTCTGGGAGGACAACTCCGGTGAGCCGGGCGAGCCGTTCTGGGACGCCGACCCGGCGGTGACGGCGGTCCCGCACACCGAACTGCTGGAGTCGTACGCCGACTGCACGTTGCCGATCGTGGATCTGGGCTGCGGCAACGGGACGCAGACCCGGTATCTGGCCTCCCGCTATCCGCTCGCGGTCGGGGTCGACCTCTCGGCCGCCGCGATCGACCACGCCCGGCGGCTCGACCCGCGTGCGACGGCCGAGTTCCACCAGGTCAACCTCGCCGACGCGGACGCCGTGGAGCGCCTGCACACGCGACTGGGGGACGCCAACGTCTACATGCGGGCCGTCCTGCACCAGAGCGACCGCATCGACCGCGGTCCGGTCGCGGCGGCGGTCGCCCGCCTCGTCGGCACCCGGGGCCGGGCGTTCGTCGCGGAACTCACCGGCGAGGCGCGGTTGGTGCTGCACGAGGCCGTCCAGCACGCGGGCGGCCCGTCGGAGAAGCTCCGGCAGGTACAGATCCACGGCTTGCGCCCCGCCGACGTGGCCCCGGACGAGATCCACGACCTCCTGTGCCGCACCGGCCTCGACATCCTGGCCCACGGCACCACCCCGATGGCGATGGCCGAACGCCGACCGGACGGCACCCGCCTGGACCTGCCGGCCCAGTGGTTCGTCGTCGGCCGGTCGTCCGGGGACCACCGATCGGTCGCGGGGTAGGGCCGGAGGCGACCGGTGCCGGTGGCCCCGCTCCGGCTGTGGCGCTGCTCGGGCCGGAGGCGCCGGCCGGGGCGACCGCGCTAGGCGGCCGACTCCGTCTGCCGGTGTGGGAGCGGGATCGCGTCCAGGAAGGCCAGTACCTCGGTTCTCAGGTCGACGTCGCTCAGCACCCGGCGATGACCCAGTCCTCGCGTGGTCAGCAGTCGGGCCCGCTCGGGGAACGCGGCGGCCAGGCGGCGGCTGAGGTCCGCCGGCACCATCTCGTCCTCCTCGTCGTGCACCACCAGGATGGGCACCGTGACCGCTGCCGGGTCGGACGCCGCCCGGTAGCGCAACCAGATGTCCGTCTCCGGTGCGAGCAGTCGCGCGTCGGCCCGCGCCCGCAACGCCGCCTTGACTCGCGGGTCCAGGGCGACGCGGTCGCTGAAGTAGTCGAGCAGGTACTCCGGTTCGCTCACCGCGCTGAAGGTGACCACGGATCGGGTCCGCACGCCGGAGCGCAGCGCCTCGAACGCGCCCAGCGTCCCGAGCGAGTTGGCCATGACGGTATGGAACTCGCCATATCGCTCCTGGAGTTGCCGGGCCGCGTCGGCGTATTCGAGCAGTGTCGTGTGCCGACCGCCGGAATCGCCGTGTCCGGGTGCGTCGAAACCGATCGGGCTCAGGCCGCGCGCCAGCAGTTCCGGCACGTACGGCGCGTAGCGCGACGTACGGGACTGCCAACCGTGCAGCATCAGGACCGGATCCGTCCCGTCACCCCACCGGTAGGTCACCACCCGCTTGCCGTTGACCGTGATCCGGCCGACGCTCGCCCGCGCGTGCGTCTCGCGCTCCGTCGAACGCACCCTGCCCCGCGCGAAGGGCCGACGGAAGAGGTAGTAGGCCAGTACGCCGGCCGCCTGCGGGGACAGCGCGGTCGCGGCGCGCAGGGCGGCGTGTACGGACTTCTCGACGGCGCCGATCCGGCCCGCCGGTGCGACGGGCGGCAGGTCGGTGTTCGGGTGCGCGGTCGGGCTCGGATGCGGATGTGGGTTCGGGTTCGGGTTCGCGGGCGGATACGCGGTCCGGTTCGGGTTCGGGTTCATCGGATACCCCCAGGTCTTCTCGACGGGTCACGTCGAGCGGGCTGCCGGCTTGTTTGCAAACTGTACGAACGGTCGTACTATTTATCGGCGAGGGAGATGCTGTCAAGGCCGAGGGATAATCGACCACGATCGGCCGACCGGCCGCTTCGCCGAACCAGCGGAGGTGTGTGGTGACCGCGTCGCCGACCGACGAGCGGATCCGCAAGGGGGATCGCACCCGACGCGCGATCCTGGCCCGCGCGACCGACATCGCGTCCCTGGAGGGGCTGGAGGGCCTGTCCATCGGCCGCCTCGCGACCGACCTGGCGATCAGCAAGAGCGGGGTCTTCGCGCACTTCGGCTCCAAGGAGGAGCTCCAACTCGCGGCGATCGACGCGGCTGTCGCGATCTACCGCCAACGCGTCGTGCTGCCCGCGCAGTCCGAGCCGTCCGGCCTGGTCCGGCTGTGGCTGCTGGCCGACGGCTGGCTCGCCTACTCGCGCGAGCGGGTGTTCCCCGGTGGCTGCTTCTTCTTCAACGCCCAGGCCGAGTTCGACGCGCGCCCCGGTCGGGTGCGCGACGCGCTCGCGACGGCGAGCAGCCGATGGCACGACCTCCTGGGCAAAGCCGCGGAGGACGCCCGGTGCGCGGGCGACACGGTCGCCGACCTCGACGCCGATCAACTCGTGTTCGAAGTGATCGCGTTCCTGGAGGCCGCGAACGGCACGAATCTCCTGCACGAGGACGGTCGCGCGTACGACCGCGCGGCCACGGCGATCCGCAGCCGATTGCTGAACGCGTCGACCGCCCCGGCCAGCTTGGCACCGCGCCTGACTCCTCGCGGCGACCTTCGCGACCCTGCGGCCTGACCGAGAGCGGCCCCGAGCACCGGGCCCGAATCCGAGCGGCCCAACAAGGCGCTGCGCCAACGACATGACGAGCCGTCAGATCGTCACCACGGAAGCCGATCGGCCCATCCATCCGTCCTCCGACAACTGCTCGATCGGTCTGGCCGTCCCGCGATCACAGGACTAACCTGATGCTCCGTTTTCGGTCAAATCCGTAGAACTGCCCGTCGAGGACAGGACGGTTCGGCATGGCCACGATCGACTCCGCGAGACCCGCAGACCCTCCCCCGCCGTTGCGGCGAGCCGCCGGGGAAAAGGGACTCAAGACCGGCGCGTTGGGCCTGGCTTCCAGCATTGTCATCGGTCTCGCCTCCACAGCTCCCGCGTACAGCATCGCCGCGACGTTGGGGATCATCGTCGCGGGTGTCGGGTTGCAGTCCCCCATCGTGATGGTGCTCGGCTTCGTCCCGATGTTTTTGATCGCGTACGGATACAAGGAGCTCAACGAGGACAACCCCGACTGCGGCACCACCTTCACGTGGGGCTCGCGCACGTTCGGCCCGATGTCGGGCTGGATGGGCGGCTGGGCGATCATCGTCGCCGACGTGATCGTGATGGCCAACCTCGCGCAGATCGCGGGGCAGTACGGGTTCCGGTTGATCGGTGCGTACGGTCTCGCCGACAGCACGCTGTGGACCACGGTCGCCGGCGTCGTGTGGATCGTGTTGATGACGTTGATCTGCTACATCGGCATCGAGATCTCGGCCAACCTACAGAAGGTGCTGCTGACGATCGAGGTCGTCGTGCTCGTGGCCCTCGGTGTGACCGCGCTGTGGAAGGTCTACGCGGGTGACGCGCCGGCCGGTTCCGCGCACATCGGCCTGTCGTGGTTCAACCCGTTCGAGATCGACTCGATCGACGCGCTCACCAAGGGCGTGCTCGCCGCGGTGTTCATCTACTGGGGCTGGGACACCGCCGTCGCGATCAACGAGGAGACCGCGGACAGCGAGCGCACCCCGGGCCGGGCCGCGGTGATCTCCACCGTGTTGTTGCTGCTCGTCTACCTGTTGATCAGCACGTCGGCGCTGAGCTTCGCCGGCGCCGGCGAGACCGGCCACGGGCTGGCCAACCCGGAGAACTCCGGCGACGTGCTGTCCGGTCTCGGGTCGAGCGTGTTCGGCACGGTCGGCTTCGGTTGGTTCATGGCCAAGCTGTTGGTCTTCATGGTGCTGACGTCGTCGGCCGCGTGTACGCAGACCACGATCCTGCCCACGGCCCGCACGTCGTTGTCGATGGCCGCGCACCGGGCGATCCCACAGCGGTTCGCCCGCGTACACCACCGCAATCTGGTGCCGACGTGGTCGACGGTGGGGATGGGCATCGCGTCCGTGGCGTTCTACGTCGCGATCACGCGGGTCAGTACCAATGTGCTGACCGACTCGATCGGGTCGATCGGACTCGCCATCGCGTTCTACTACGGCCTCACCGGCTACACGTGTGTCTGGTACTACCGGCGCGTGCTCACCCGCAGCCGGCGTGATCTGCTCTTCAAGGGCCTCATGCCGGGGCTGGGCGCCGTACTCCTGACCTACTTCTTCGTCGACGCGTGCATCGTGTACGGCGACAAGGACTACGGCACGACCTACTGGACGTTGCCGTTCCCGCCGCACTGGCAACTCGGTGGCGTGCTGCTGACCGGGCTCGGATCGCTGCTCCTGGGCGCGATCCTGATGCTCGTCTGTCGCTGCACGCAGCCGGCCTTCTTCCGCGGCGAGACCCTGCCGCGGGCGGTGTTCCCCGCTCGGCCGCGGAAGTCGCCGCACCCGCCCGAGCCGGTCGACCCCTGACCGGGCGTGGTGGGCCCGCCCCCACGGGCCCACCACTCACCGGCAGGCGACCGGCGGGCCCTCGGGCGCCGGCACGTCACCGTTCGCGGAACTGCTCCATCTCGCGCCGCTCGCGCTTGGTCGGCCGTCCGGCGCCTCGCTCGCGGCGGGCCACCACGACGACCTCTTCGCGTGGGGGCGGCGGCGGGCTCTTGTCGAACAGGCACTCCGCGGCCACGGGCGCCCCGACGCGCTTGCGCACGACCCGCTTGATCTCGACGATCCGCTCGAAGCCCTCCTGGCGCAGCCGCACCTCGTCGCCGACCCTGACCGCCTGCGCGGGCTTGACCCGCTCGTTGTTGACGCGCACGTGCCCGGCCTTGCAGGCCGCCGCGGCGAGCGCCCGCGTCTTGGTGAGCCGCACCGACCAGATCCAAACGTCGACCCGTACGGTCCCCTCGTCTGTTGCCATGCCCCGACTCTAATCCGTGCCTCGCGCGGCTCGGCCGCCCCGAGTACCGGAGCCGCCCAGGGGCCCGGTTCGGGCAGTGGTGCCGGGGACGCGTCGGGGTGTGTGGTGCCGGTGGTCGTGGTGGCAACACCTCCGCTTCGGGTGGCCGCACGATCGTCCCCGGCCGCTCTCCTCGCCATGCTGGAAAGGTGCCGGTGAGCAGGCCGGCGCCCCGGGTCGTTCCGGTGCGGGCAGTACGTTTCGAGGAGTCGTTGTGCGCAAGTCCGCGTTGTCCCGTCGAAGCTCGACCGTCGTCGCGTTCGCCGTCGGCGCGGCCGTGATCGCTCCGCTCGCCTTCTCGTCGCCCGCCGGCGCGGCCGTGAACTCCGCTTCCGCGCGGGACCGGGTGCAGGCCGAGGCCGGGCACCTGCCGCGTGGTGGGGACCACGGCACCGCGGCGGTCGAGGCGCGCGACGGC
>NZ_WWJX01000880.1 GCF_009865215.1 Streptomyces sp. SID3343
CCGCCTCCGGCCTCGTTCGCGGCCGTGCCCCACTTCGGCGCCGACCGTCCGGCCGACCACCGGGGAAGTCACCGGCGCGTTCACGAGTCGCCCGCCCACGCCCGATGCCGCCGAGACCCGACGCGCCCCGGAACGCCGACTCGTCGACCTGGTCAACAGCCGACGCACCGCGCACGGTTGCCCGCTGCTCAAGGTCGACGAACGGCTGCACACCGCAGCGGGGCGGGCGGGGGCTGAACCGTTCCGCGTCGTTGTTCCCATGCCTACCCGTCGAGGCTGCGTTCGCCTTCCCAGTGGGTCGCCCCCAGATCGGCGGCGATCTCGGTCGGGATCTCCCAGAACGCGCGGACCGAGTCCACCAGGCCGGCGGAGTCCACCCGCCACAGCTCCAGGCTGTCCAACCACACCGGCACGCCGCGTACGGAGCCGTGATTGCGCATGTGCACCTGGGCCTCCCGACCGCACGCGATCACCAGGAGCGGTTCCAGGCGCCACGTTTTGGTGTCGGTGAACGACGCGTCCCATGCCTGGGTCGACATCACCTCGCGTCCGCGCGCGGCGACCGTACCGGGCGGATCCTCGTACGCGACGTCGTCGGCGAACAACTCCAGCCAGGTCGCCTTGTCACGCGCGTTCCAGCGCCGCACGTGTTCGCGTACGGCCGCGCGGGCCGCCGCCGCGTCGTCCGCGGTCGTACGGCCCGAACCACTCGTGCTCTCCGCGGTGTTCACGTTCTCCATGACCCCACTCCTCACCAACGACCGGGCGCGGGCAGCTCCATGAAGCCCGTCGCCTCGTGTACGGACACCGTCGAACCCGTGGTCCCGCCGTTCTCGGCGAGCACGAGGCGCGTGTAGGAGCGGCGCTCGAACAGCCACCGTCCGTCCACCCGGCGATAGTGGTCCTCGTACACCCCCACCGAGTTGCGCAGCGCCCCCGTCGTGGTGACCTGCCGGAATTCGTGGATGTACAGGCGGGCGCGGGCGGTGTCCGGGTCGCCGTCGGGCCCCGGCACGATCCGCGCGTTCAGCACCGTCTGGAACAGGAAATCCAGCGGCTTGAGGAACTCGTCGATCAGCGCGCCGATCGCCACGGGCCCCTTCGCCCCGACCGGGTCGCCCTCGCTCACCGCGACCGTCAACTCCGCGGCGGGGGTGAACAGGTCCTCGAACTCGCTCCACGCTTTGCGGTTCACCGCGTCGACATAGGCCGCGTGCAGCCGGCCGATGCGCAACTCGTCCCACTCGAAGGCGTTGTTCTCGATGATCGTCACGCCGTCAGGTCTAGCCTCGACGGCGCGCACTTGCAATGCGCAACGACCGGAAGATCCGCCGTCGAGTCCGCATCCGTATCCGCATCGTCGTCGCCGGTGTCCCGCCCGCGGGCGACGGCTCGGCGTGAACGAGCCGTCGTCCGCAGGTCGGCAGATCGGTGGGCGGTTGGTCAGCGGGTGGTGCGGACGGGGACGGGCTTACGGGTGGAGGCGGGTGCCGCGGCAGTTGCCGTGCTCGCGGCTCGACGGGGGAGGAGGCTGTCGAGGGCGAACGAACCCGGCCCGAACACGACGATCAGGAGCAGGCTCCAGCAGAACATGGCCGAGGGTTCGCCACCGTTCTGGATGGGCCAGAGGTTGTTTTCCTGGTGGACGGTGAAGTAGGCGTAGGCCATCGAGCCGGACGAGACGAGCGCGGCCGGCCTGGTGCCCAGACCGAGCAACACCAAGCCGCCGCCGACGAGTTGGATCAACGCGGCGTACCAGCCCGGCCATTCGCCGGAGGGGATGGTGCCGCCGCCGTACGTGCCGCCCATCACCCCGAAGATGGAGGCGGCGCCGTGGCAGATGAACAGAAGACCGGTGACGATCCGGAAGAGGCCCAACACGTGGGGCCTGGCGGATTCGATGAGGGCATGCGGGACTGGCGACATCGGACGGCTCCTGGGACGGGGAGTGCGACGATTGGTCCAGACCACTTTGACGCCGAGATCACTGCGCCGGCAATGGCGGCGCCGGAAATTTTCCCGGGCGGGACAATCCCCGCAGCTCGCCGCGACGCCGCCACGCGGGACGGCAAGGCCGAAAGCGCGGCGCCCACGGCCGAGTCGGTCGCCGCTGCCGAGCACCGCGAGGGGCCGGAGCAGGCCGCCGGACAGCGCTACCGGCCTCGACGGCGGCCCTCCTCCTCGTCCTTCGTCCTCGGCCTTCGGAGCAGACCTGCTTCGCAGGCGAACCGATAGCCGGACGTACGCGTCCCCGAGCGTCGGTGCACGGGTGGCGAGCGGGTCCGGCCCGGAGGATCGCGTCGAACACCGTGCGCCTGCCGTCAGTGGTCGGCGTACGGTTGCGGATCGGTCGCCGGCGGCGATGTCGGTTACCGCGCGGCGGCCAGGGCTTCGGCAAGTCGGCTCGGGGCGGTGGCCAACGACGGCCCGTACCAAGTGAGTTGCCGACCGTTCACGAGTGCGGCGGGAAGGTGCGGAAAGCTTTCCGGGCCGTCGTCGGCGGTGAAGAGGTACGGCTCGTCGGGAAGGACGACCAAGTCGGCGTCGACGGCTACGAGTTCGTCGAGGCTCAGCTTC
>NZ_WWJX01000881.1 GCF_009865215.1 Streptomyces sp. SID3343
GACCGCGGCTTGTGCGCCCGGGTCGCCGTGTCGGGCGCGGGTCAGGACCAGGGCGGTCTGCTGCGCCCCGCCGTCCTCGCGCTCGCCCGCCTCGGCCAGCAGCCGCGCGGGGGCGTCGTTCCAGCCCAGGCCGGGGTGCTGACCGATCTCACCGGCCGCACCGGTGCGGCCGGTGAACGGCCTGCCGTCCACGAGTACACCCACGCCCAATCGGCGCCCGATCTGCACGTACAGCACGTCTGCGGTGCCCCGCGCCGCCCCGACGCGGTGCTCGGCCAGCGCGGCCAGATTGGTGTCCTTCATCGCCGTGACCGGGCAGCCGAGCCGCGCGCCGAGGTTCTCGGCCAGGCGTACCCCGCTCCAGCGCGGGATGGCCACGCTCAGCCGTACCGCTCCCGCGGCGTCGATGATGCCGGGGGTTCCGGCGCCGACCGCCCACAGGGGCGCCGGATCCTCGGCGAGCAGTTCGCGCGCCAGCTCCGCGGCCGCCGCTATGCGCGCCTGCGGCGCGGAGTCGACGGGCAGCGCACGGGTCCCCGACGCGAGGTGGCGGCCACCGAGGTCGGTCAGGCGTACGGACACCGAGGCCGCGTCGATGTGGACGCCGGCCAGGCGGCCCGCGTCCAGGTCGAAGGCGTAGCGCTGGGCGGGGCGGCCGCCGGTCGGCACGGACTCCAGCCCGTCGGAGCGCACGGTGCCCGCCTCGAGCAGCTCGGCCACGATCCCCCGCACCGTGGGCCGGGAGAGCCCGGTCACTCGGGCGATCGCGTTGGTCGCGAGCGGGCCGCCCTCGTAGAGCAGCCGCAGCACGCGACTGGTGTTGAGCCGGCGCAGCGCGCTCTGGTCGCCGCCGGGTAGGGCCTCGGTGTCCTTCATGAATTTCTCGTGCGTCCCCTCTTGACGTGGTGTTGCCCGGGTCCCATTCTCTAGCGAAAGAAAGTTTCTTTCCAAACTCGTAGCTTAGAGTCGCTCGTCCTTCCGTCGGATGTGACGGCGCCCACACCATTCTCTCGTTTCCCGTTGGAGCTCACGCCATGAAAATCGGCAAGATTCTGGCCTGCGCGGCCGTCGTCGCGGTGGCCGCGACGGCATGTGCGCCCGGTTCCTCGAACACCGCCGGTGCCCCCCAGCCGACCGGGCCCGTGCAAACCGGCGTGCCGGAGGGCCAAGCGAGGCTGAAGCTGGTCTCGACCCCCGAGTCGGGCGCCGCGATCAAGGCCGTCATCCAGGCGTTCCAGGCCAAGCATCCCAACATCAGGATCGACTACCAGGACACGAACTACGACGACTACAACAAGAGCCTGAACCTGTCCCTCGCCTCCGACCAGGCGCCCGACATAGCACTGCTCAACTCCGTCGGCGCGACGGTCAAGGACAAGCTGGTCCGCGACCTGAGCCCGTACGCGGCGAGCTACGGCTGGGACAAGACCTACCCCAGCTCACAGCTCGACCAGTGGCGGGTCGACGTCGACGGCAGCACGCTCGGCCGCGGCGGCCTGTACGCCGCGCCCGCGGGCTTCTCCCTGGTCGGCGTCTACTACAACAAGGCGGTCGCCGCGAAGCTCGGCATCACCGCCCCGCCCGCCTCCCTCGCCGAGTTCGAGGCCGATCTCGGCAAGGCCAAGCAGGCCGGCGAAGTACCGCTCCAACTGGGCAACTCCGAAGGCCACGCGTCCTTCGCCATCCAGCTCATGGGGCAGTCCGCGGACGGTGCCGAGGCGGCGGCCAAGTGGGTCTTCGGGCAAAAGGGCGCGACCTTCGACACCCCGGGCAACCGCGCCGCGGTCGACAGGGTCGCCGACTGGAGCAGGAACGGCTACCTGCCCAAGGGCGTCAACGGCACCGATCTGCAAGGCGCCGTCGACAAGTTCACCAAGGGCGAGGGTCTGTTCTTCATCGACGGCAACTGGGACGCCAAGAAGATCGCGGACAAGCTCGGCAAGGACGCCGGCTTCTTCGCCTTCCCCGCCCCCAAGGCCACCACGATCGGCACGTCGGTCGCCTACGCCGTCTCGGCCAAGACCAAGCACCCCGACGCCGCCGCCGCGTTCCTGGACTTCCTGCGCTCCCCCGAAGCCTCGGCCGAGGAGTTCAAGGCCGGGTTCATGCCGGCCGACCTGTCCGCGGCCAAACCCGAAACCGGCTCCCTGATGGCCGACATCGTGGCCGCCTGGGCCAGGGTCGACGCCGACAACGGCCTGGTCGGGTTCAACAACAACGCGACCGCCACGATGAACGACAAGCTCACCTCCGCCGGCCAGGAACTGATCGCGGGCAAGAGCGACACCGCCGGCTTCGTCTCGGCCGTCCAGGGCGAGTGGGCCAAGACGCATGGCTGACACGCTCGTCCGCGCCGACCGGGCGGCGGCCCCCACCGCCGCGCGGTTCGGCGGCGGGGCCCGCGCCCGAAGGCGCCGCGGCGCCGCGCCACTGTTGTACGTGCTCCCCGCCCTGCTCTTCTACGGGG
>NZ_WWJX01000882.1 GCF_009865215.1 Streptomyces sp. SID3343
GCGAAGCCGTCGCCGCTCGAATCGGGGCCGACCGTGGTCGACGGCCGCCGCCTCGAAGGCGACCTGCCGGGCCGCGATCTGCCGGTGCGGCCTCCGTTGCGGACGGTCGGCGGCCGGGGCGGCGAGCCGGCGCCCGCGGCGCTGGAGATCGCCACGCCGGCCGTGCTGCGGCAACTGCTCAAGGAGCCGCCCGATCCGGGACCGCTCGCCGTGCCGATGCACTCGCGCACCGGGCAGCTCACCGTGGTCGGCGCCGACCAGTACGCGATGCTCACCCGCACGTATCGGCAGATGTACTGGGTCGCGCCCGCCGCGATGGCCTACCCCTCGGTCCTGACCCACGTGCGCCTGGGCACGCAACTGCTCACCGCCCCGGGGCCGGCCCGGGCCCGGCGGATCCTGAGCGCGTCGCTCGCCGAAACCGCGATGCTCGCCGGCCGGATGGCCTTCTTCGACCTCAGCCGCCCGCGCGACGCCAAGGACCACTACCTCGTCGCGTTACGCGCGGCCAACGAGGCCGGCGACAACCTGCTCGCCGCCGCGATCGTCGCGCACACCGCGTTCATCCCCGCGTTCGACGCGGCGCCCGTCGCCGCGGCGGACATCCTCGACCACGCGCGCCGCACGGCCACCCGCGGCGCGCCGATGGTGATGCACGCGTGGTTCGACGCCGTGCAGTCCGAGTTCGAGGCGCTGCGCGGCACCCCCGAGCGCGGTCTGCATCTGCTCGATCGCGCCGAGGACCTGATGTGCCATCCCGACAACACCCCCACGCCGCCCTGGCTCGACTTCTTCGACGCCTCGCGGCTGTGGGGCTTTCGCGGCAAGGCCGAACTCACCGCGCGGCGGATGGCCCAGGCGCAGGAGTCGCTCACCGACGCGTTGCAGAACCTGCCCGCCAACGGCGACAAGCAGCGCGCGGTGATGTACGCCGACCTCGCCGAGGCGTCCCGCCAGGCCGGTGACGTCGACGAGGCCTGCGGGCGCCTGTTCCAGTCGATCGACATGCTGCGCGTGCACTGGTACTCGATGGCCTGGAAGCGGGTGAAGAAGGCGCGCGAGGAACTGGAGCCGTTTCGCAACTCCAACGCGGTCCGCCGGCTCGACGAGGCCATGGAGTCCTTCACCGAACTCGCCCCCACCGACGACACCGGCTTCGTGGCGCTGCCCGGCGTGGGCGAGGAACCCGGGTAGCGCGACCGGTCGGCCCACCGGTTTTCGGCCGATTCCGCTTTCGTGTCGGTGACATGGTCCACACTGATCCGGGACCGGACGGTTCATCGAGGAAAGCCGTACACCAGACATGCGCACGACGGGTACGACCGGCGCCATCGCCACCACACTGGAGCAGTTGCGCGGGGACCTGCCCACGCGCAACCACAACGCCCGGACGGTGGCGGCCCTGGCCGCCAACCCGGGCTGCGCGCGGCGCGGCGTCCTGGACGCGGCCGGCATCGAGAAGACCGTCCTCGCCGATCGGCTCGGCTTCCCCGCGCGCTACGGCCAGTCGCCGTTCGCGATCGTGCGCGGCAACGCGTTCGAGAAGCGGGTCAAGGCCGACGGCGGGCGCGAGTTGCGCCGGTTGCTCGCCGAGACGCTGGGCGCCGACATCGACGACGGACCCCTCGTGGACGTCGACGGGGGAGCGGCCGACGAGACGCCCGAGGCGTCGAGCGGAGAGCCGAACGCCCGTCCCGCGCGCGCCGGTCGGGAGGAGCGGGTGGCCCGCACCCGAGAGGCGCTCGCCCGGGCCGCGCGCGGCGAACCCGACGCGTGCGCGATCCTCGACCACCCGCTGCTTCCGCTCGACGTCGCCGGGCAGCGGGCCTACCTGGAGCCCGACGCGATGGCGTGCCGCGTGGCCGGCCGGCTCTACGTCGTGGAGATAAAGTCCTTCGCGATCATCGACGGCTCGGCCGACCCCGGCAAACTCGCCTCCGCCGCCCGCCAAGCCGCCGTCTACGTCCTGGCGCTGCGCCGGCTCGCCCGCGAACTCGGCCTGGACGAGGACGTCGTGGCCACCGACATCGTGCTGGTGTGCGCGCAGGACTTCTCCAACCGGCCGATCGCCGCCGTCCTGGACGTGCGCCGCGAACTCG
The DNA here is from genome assembly GCF_009865215.1 of Streptomyces sp. SID3343. Lineage (GTDB taxonomy): Bacteria > Actinomycetota > Actinomycetes > Streptomycetales > Streptomycetaceae > Embleya. The sequence continues at coordinate 2,100 of NZ_WWJX01000882.1, forward strand.
CCACGACCCGGCGCCGCCTGGAGCGGCTGTCGGGCGTCGGCGACCTGCTCGCGCAACTCCCCGACGGCCTCACCTTCGACGCCGAGGGCGTCGGCTCCGCGATCGCCGGTGTGCCCGCCGCCTACGTCCCCGACTGCCTGTCCGCGTGCGAACTCGCCCTGTTCTGCCGGGCCGAGGCCCGCACGTGCGCCCCCGGCCCGGGCACCGACGTCGGCGGCGGCACCGTCGGTACGCTCGGCACGTCGGTGCGCGGGGCGCTCGGTGGCATCGAGGACATCGGTACGGCCCTGGCCCTCGCCGACGGCACGCGCGCGCCGGAACCGGGCCAGGAGGACGTGGCCAGGCTGCT
>NZ_WWJX01000883.1 GCF_009865215.1 Streptomyces sp. SID3343
AGTGGGTTGCGGGCTGAGGGGGTGCGGCGGCGGTTCGGTGGGCTGCGGGCGGTGGACGGGGTGGATCTGGTGGTTCCGGCGGGCGCGGTTACGGCGGTGATCGGGCCGAACGGGGCGGGCAAGAGCACGTTGTTCGACTGCCTCGCGGGTGGCCGGGTGGATGCGGGCCGGGTGTACCTGGGCGACCGGGACGTCACGCGCTTGCCGCCGCATCGGCGAGCGCGGTTGGGGCTGGCGCGTACGTTCCAGGTGGTGTCCGTGTTTCCCACCCTGACCGTCCTCGACAATCTGCGGGTGGGCGCGGAGAACCACTCGGGCTCGTCCGCGTTGGGCCGGATGCTGGGTCTGCCGACCGCGTCGGACGCCCGTGCCGGGGCTGCGGTCGAGGTCGCGCTGGAGCGGCTCGCGCTGACCGAGTACGCGGATACGCCGGCGGGTGAACTCCCGGCCGGGATACTGCGGATGGTGGAATTGGCCCGCGCGCTGGCCGCGACGCCGTCGGTGCTGCTGCTGGACGAGCCGGCCAGTGGTCTCGACGACGCGCAAACCGACCGGCTGCGGCGCGAGGTGCGGGCGTTGGCGGCCGACGGGCTGGCCATTCTGCTCGTCGAGCACGACATGGACCTGGTCTTCGGCGTGGCGGACACAGTGCACGTGATGGCGGCGGGCAAGCTGGTCGCGTCCGGGACGCCCGCCGAGATCCGCGCCGACGCACAGGCGAGGCAGGTGTATCTCTGATGCCGATCGCTGTGTCCGTCAACGGACTTCGGGTCCGCTACGGACCGATCGAGGCGCTGCACGGCGTGGACCTGGAGTTCCCGGCAGGTGCCGTCACCGCCCTGATCGGCCGCAACGGCTCCGGCCGCACCACGCTGCTCAACACGCTGGCCGGCCTGGTCCGCCCGGTCGCGGGCACCGTCACGTGGCTCGGCGAGGACATCACCACGTGGCCCGCCGACAAACGCGCCCGCGCCGGCGTGACCCTGATCCCGGAACGCGGCGGCATCTTCCCCGGCCTGTCCGTAGCCGACAATCTGACGGTATTCGCCAACGGTACGGACACCACGGGCCGCACCCAAGGCGGCGACATCGAACCGGCCTTGGCCGCCTTCCCGGTACTCGAAGCCCGCCTGGCCCAGAAGGCCCGCACCCTGTCCGGCGGCGAACAACAAATGCTCGCCGTTTCCCGAGCCCTGCTGCGGCCCGCCAAGCTTCTCCTGCTCGACGAACTCAGCCAAGGCCTGGCCCCGCGCATCGCCGGCCGCCTCTACGAGGTCGTCGCCGACCTGGCCACCGCCGACCGCACGGTGATCCTGGTCGAACAACACACCGGCGAGGCCCTCCACCGCGCCGAGGTCGTCTACACCCTGAGTCGAGGCTCGGTAACCTTCCGCGGCGACCCGACCGAGTTTCGGTCCCGCCCCCAGACCACCCACCGCACCTGACGGCTCCAACCGCCGTCCATTTCGGCGGACCCACACGTCGCAGCGAGGACACGGGCCTCCGCCGACGAAGCCGGTGTGGACCTTTCGGCATTCATGCCGGCCGGAGCGGCGCTGTTGATGGAACAGCAGGAGGGCATCCGACGTGCTCTCGCGCCCTTCGAGGAACGCGAATCTGCCGCCGAGCGAGAAGCCGCCGCCATGGGTGATCCCTGCGCCGACGTCGAGCTGACCCCGGAATACGAAGCCGCCATCGAGAGCCAATGGGCCGCGTTGTTCGATGAGGGGACCTTCAGCGAGGGACACGGAGCCGCGTGAGGCTCGTCCCTGCACCGGTGTTCGTCTACGACGCCGGCATGTTGATCGCTGTGGCGGGTCGCGACCGCCATGCCATGGCCCATCATCGGAAGATCCTGAAGTCGGGCGGTCATCGTCCGATCATCACCGGCGCCGTACTCGCGCACGTGTGGCGTACCGACCCGAAGACGGTCTGGACGTTGAGCGAACTGCTCAAGGACTGCACGGTGTTCCGAGCAGCCGATTCGCAACCGGCGGCGCCCGAGGCCGTCGGCCTCTGTCTGCCGTGTAACGCCGGATTCACCATGGCCGACTTCCGAAAGGCCGGCGACATGTGCGGCACGGCGATCCTGCCGCCGAAGAAACGCCCCGATGTGGTGGACGCACTCGTCGTCATGACCGCCTTGAAACACGGCTACGCAATCATCCTCACGTCCGACCCCCAGGACATCGCGGCCTACCGAGACACCCTCCACGCGGAAGAACGCCGTCGAGTCGCGATCTTGCCGGTGGCCTCCCTGGCCTGACGATCCACAGGTACGGAACCCTCCCGAAAACGCCACCCGAAGCCATCGCCGAACCCTGCACGCCGGCCGGGCGGCCTGACGGCACTCGCGTGATCATGCGCTCCACGTGCGTCGCCTTGAAGCACGGCCGCGTCGCCCGACACGACCGGATGAGCCTCGCCGCGAACCCTCGCCCCCCGAGTCCCCTCCCCCGGGACCCCC
>NZ_WWJX01000884.1 GCF_009865215.1 Streptomyces sp. SID3343
GTGGGGCCCGAGCCCAGGTGCCGGCCGACGATTCGCGACCCGCCGCGTTCGCCGCCCCGCGCGGCACCGGATCACAGGCCGGCGCGGGGAGCGCCGCCCCGCGCGTGGCCTACCCCCGGTGCGTTCTTCGGGATCGGGATCGGCGGGTGTCGAGCATTCGCCGAGCTCACGGCCGAATGGCGCAACTCCACGTCGTATCAGATGACTTCGCGACTGCCGCTCTGCAGATCCCGCCTGCGCGACACGATCGGGTCCGCTGCGCCGGTACCCGTCCGGACGGCTCGGATCTGACAGGCTGATCGCGGCGAAAACGCTGTAGAGCGCCCTATGTACGGATATTCATCACAAGGATTCTGGTAATACTCATGAACAAGACCGCCGCCGTGTTCTCCGAGGGGAAGTTCCTGATCGACGCGGAAGCCATGGCCAAGGCCATCGGCGCTCCGTACGACGAGGAGACCACACGTCGCGTCGTGGAGGTGTTCGGCTCGCACTTCCACACCGGCGCCGTGCTGTGGAAGACGACCGACCGCCCGGGCGACCACCTCGGTTACCGGTTCTTCGCACGTGAGCGAACCGACACCGTGGAGACGGCTCTTGCCGCCGGACTGATCCGTCGCAGCGCGCTGACCGCGCTCGTGGCCGAGTGGGATCGGATCTTCGAGACCGACGCCATCCAGTCGTGCGACTTCGACGGGTTCAACGGCATGGCCAAGACCTGGGTGTATCTGGGCGGGATGCGCCCGGCCGAACAGGTACTGGACAACCCCGCCGTACCGCCGGCGTTGCGCGCGCAACTGCCGGGGCTCAAGCGGGTCGGTCTCGACCACGTCAGGTTCACGGCCGTCGACTATCGCCACGGCAGTCTCAACGTCTACTTCCGTGCCCGGGGCCCGCTGACCCCGAGCCGCGCCGCGCAGGTGCTCGGGGCCGTCGGTATCACCGCGCCCGACGATGCCTCGGTGGCGCGGATGCGGACCGTGGTGCCGGAGGACTTCTGTCTGGCCGTCACCTTCGCGATGGACACCGGTCGGGCCGTGCGGGCCTGCTTCTACGCCCTGGGGATCCCCGAGAACCGCATTCCCCCACTGCCGCAGCGCATTTCCGCGTTCTTCGAGACGGCGCCCGACAACGACATCGAGGTGATTCGCGGACTCGGCTGGTCCCATGGACCGGGCGAGGGGACGTACCTCAAGGCCGAGCACTCCTATTGCGGCGACATGGCCGGCCGGCTGCGCGACTGGGACTGCTACCTCACCGGCAGCGCCGGCCGCGATCCGATCCTGGCCGCCGCCGATGCGCTGCCGGCCGCCACCGGCGCGGTCGCGCCCCCGATGGTCCGGGTGGTCAACGCCGAGACGGCGTACGAGGGCAAGCAGAAGATGGGTCTGGTGGCCGGGATCTGCCGGCAGACGGTCGGTTCCCAGGGCCTGTGCATGCACCTGATCGCGATGCCACCACTCACTCGCGGCGCGGTGCACATCCACGACGGTCACGAGTCGTCCCTCTATGTCACGTCGGGCCGCACCCGTACCTATTTCGGGCACGACCTGGAGCACCACGTCGACTCGGGGGTGGGCGAACTCCTGTACATCCCGGCGGGTTTGCCGCACGTCGCCGCCAACCTGGAAAACGAACCGGCGGCCGGCGTGATCGCCCGCACGGATCCCGACGAGCAGGAAAGCGTGCGCCTGATCCCGGAGTTGGAGGAAAAGGCGGCCGCACTCTTCGCCGCGCACCTGGCACAGCATCGGGCCGAGACCGCGGTCGGAGTCGAAGCCGAGTCCGCGGTCGGGGCCGGGGTCGGAATCGGGGTCGGAATCACGGCCGGAGTCGGGGCCGAGTAGCCCGGGGGCGGTCGTGTCGCCGGTTTCGCCGCGTACGCGGCACGAACAGGGGCCTTCCCGGATGCCGTCGACAGGGGAGATCGACGCATTCGGCCCGGGAAGGCCCCGACGCGGTCGAACGGTTCAGCGGCGGCGCCGGACCCGGATCGCCACGCCGACCGACCCGACGGCGACGAGCACACCGGCTGCGGTCGCCGCGACGGGCGCGGTCGCGAACGAGTCCTCGTCCGCCCCGCCGGTGGGTTCGTAGCCGCCGGCCAGGCCCTTGGCGTCGTAGCGCGTCCCCGGCAGTTTGTCCGCGTAGGCCGCGTGCACGCGCTGCTGATAGGCCCGAACGCCCGTGCCGGCCGCGCCGATCGCACGCTCCGCTTCGGCGTTGAGCGGCAACACCCGATC
>NZ_WWJX01000885.1 GCF_009865215.1 Streptomyces sp. SID3343
GGCCGGTCCGGGGACGCCCATCACGTGTGCCGTCCACGCCCCGACGGCGAGGGCGTGGCCCGCGCCACCCGGGCCGCGCTGGCTCGGGCGGGTGTCGCCCCGTCCGAGGTGGGCTACGTCAACGCCAACGGCACCGGTTCGCCGATGTCCGATCTGGCGGAGGCACGGGCGCTGCGCGAGGTGTTCGGCGACGCGCTGGACGGACTCCCGGTCAGCTCCAGCAAGTCCGTCCACGGCCACGCCCTGGAAGCCTCCGCACTGCTCGAACTCGTCGTCACCATCGCGGCGTTGGCCAACGAACGGCTACCGGTCAACGCCGGCTGGCTGGGCCCTGACCCGGAGATCGGCCTGAACCTCGTCCTGGAGGGACCGCGCGAGGACCGCCCCCGCTACGCCCTCAGCCTCAACTCGGCGTTCGGCGGCGCCAACACCGCACTCCTGGTAGCCGCCGCATGAGCGGACTGCGCACCCTCGCCACAGCGACCTGGCCGCCCCCGCAGGGAACCGGCGAGCCACCTCCGTTGCCCGGCTTCTCGGCCTCCACCTTCAACCCCCTGGTCGCGGCCGTCGCCGAGCTCTGCCTCACCCGGTACCGCGACACGGACCGGGAGAGCGGCAGACCGGGGGCGGGGCCCGTACCGGGCAGGACGACCCCGCCGACCCGACCCGACGGGCAGGACGGAGCACGTGGAGAGCACCTGTCCACACCACCCGCGACCAGTCGCACGGGGCTGGTACTCGCCAGCGCCGGAGGCGACCGCGCCACCGCACTGGCCATCGACACCGCCGCCGCCTCCGGGCGCCGGATGCCGCCGCTGCTGTTCTTCCAGTCCAACCCCAACGCGATCCTCGGGCATATCGCCGCCCGCTGGGGGCTGACCGGCCCGGTCGTCGCCATCAGCCCGCGGGAGGCTGCCGCACCCGGCCGGATCCCGGCGGACGCACTGGAGTTGGCCGCTCTGCTCCTCGCGGACGGCGACGCCGACCGGGTCCTGGTCATCGCCGCGGAGCAGGCCGAACCGGCCGGGGGCACCGATCACGGCACCGCCGTCCTGGTCGCCTCCACCTGACCGCGTGACTCACCGTCGCGCCCCACGACCGCGCATCCGCGCACACTCCGGACACCCCATCCGTACGCGTCCCAGACGCCGCGCACCGCACCCGCATGGCCGGCACCATGAGAGGGATCCATCACCGTGAACATCCGCAGTATCCGCAGCGTCCTGGCGGCCGACCCGGACGTCGGCGCAGGAAACGTGCTGACCAGCAGGATCGCCTTGGGCATCGGTCTCGACGACCCGCTGCTGACCTTCGACACCGCGGTGGACGACCACGCCGCCTGGGAGCCCTTCACCCTGCGCGAGGTCGACCGCGCCGTCCGGGCCCGGGTGGCCGCGCTGCGCGCCCTCGGAATCGGCCGGCGGGACCCGGTGGTGGTGTACGCGACCGCCGCCGCCGACCACGTCCTCTCCTTCCTGGCACTGGCCCGGCTCGGTGCGATCCCGGCGCTGCTCAACCCCGGGGTGGAGGGCGAGCGCGCGGCCCGCTACATCGCCCGCCTCGGCGCCGTCGGCATCCTCACCGACCCTGAGCACCGGGCCGAGTTGGCCGGGCACGACACGGCGACCCCGGTGCTCGCCGATGCCTCCGAGCTCGGCTCCGGCGACCCGGACGCGGCGCCCGAGCCGTACCGGCACTCTGCGGGCGACCCGGTGGCGATCACCCACTCCTCCGGCACCACCGGGATGCCCAAAGCCGTGGTGCACTCGCACGCCAGCCTGTACGCGGCGATCCGCCACCGTGCCACGCTGCCACGCCCGCAGGGCTCGGACCGGATGCTCAGCGCCCTCCCCGCCCCGCACGCGGCCACCCTCATCGCAGTGAACTTCGCCCTCAGTACGCACGCTGAACTCGCCCTGCTCTCACGGCAGTCCGGTACCAGTGTGTTGGACGCCATCGAGGACTGGAAGCCGCGCGGTGTGATCGGCTTCGCCGCCACCTGGGCCGACCTCGCCCACCACGACCTGTCCGCCCGCGAGCTCGACACGATCGCACTGTGGTGGAACACCGGGGACTGCGCGCACGAGGCGCACATCCGCCGGCTGATCGCCACCGGCTCGCGCGAGACCGTCACCCGCCGGGGCCGCGGCCGCGAGCCGGGCTCGGTGTTCGTCGACGGTCTGGGCTCGACCGAGATGGGCCACTCGCACTTCTTCATCACCCACGCCCCCGGCACCGAGAAGTACGGCCGCTGCGTCGGCCGTCCGCACACCTTCGTGGACTGCGAGGTGGTCGGCCCGGACGGCGACCCGCTCGGCCCCGGCGAGGTCGGCGAACTCGCCACCGCCTCCCCGACCCTGGCGCCCGGCTACTGGAACGACTCGGTCACCACCTACCGCACCCGGCTCCGTGGCCGCTTCCTCACCGGCGACCTGATGTACCGGGACGAGGAGGGCTTCTACTACCACGTCGACCGCTTGGTGGACTCGGTCGACCTGGGCGCCGGCAAGCGGCTGTACACCGCGATGTCCGAGGAGCAGGTGCTGGCCCGCGTCCCCGGCGTCCGGGACTGCACGGTCGTCGCGGTGAAGGACGGCGACCGCGTGGTCACCGACGTGCTGCTGATCCTCGCGGACGGCGCCGACCCGGCCGCCGACCGCACCGACGAGGTCGTCGCCGCGCTCGACGAACACACCGCCGCCACCGTCCGCTCGGTCCTGGTGGTCGGCGACGACGACATCCCGCTCGGCCCGACCGGCAAGGTCCGCAAGGTCCTGCTGCGCGAGCGCTACCTCGCCTCGGTGGCCGTCCGATGACCCCGACCGCGAACCGAACCCCGAGGCGGCCGGGCGCCGTCGTCACCGGGATGGGCCTGGTGACCCCGCTGGGCCGCAAGCCCGCCGAGGTCTTCGAAGCGCTGAACGCCGGGCGCAGCGGCATCGTCGCCGTGCCCGAGGGCCACGCCGCGCACGGTTGGCTGCCCGCCGCCGGGATCGCCCCGCACATCGACGGCCGGGAGGTGCTGCCGCCGACCGAGACCCGCTGCGTGGACCGCTTCGTGCTGCTGGCCTTGGCCGCTGCGGACGACGCGCTGGCCGACGCGGGAGTGGTGGTCGGCCGCGACGTCGACGCCCGCCGTACCGCCGTGGTGCTGGCCACCGGCGGCGGCGGCCTGGAGACCTTCGAGCAACAGTCGCACCGGCGGCTGGAGCGCGGCCGGCCCGGCGTCAGTCCGTACCTGCTGCCGGGGATGCTCTCCAACATGGCGACCGCCCGGGTGGCGATCAAGCACGGGATCCGGGGCTACAGCACCACGATCGTGACGGCCTGCGCGGCCGGCGCCCAGGCGGTGGCCGAGGGGCTGCGGCTGATCCGGGCAGGCGACGCCGACGTGGTGGTGTGCGGCGGGACCGAGTCCTCGTTGCATCCGACGATCGCCGCCGCCTTCACCAACGCCCGTGCGCTGGCCCAGGGTTGGGACGACCCGGCGCAGGCGAGCCGACCGTTCGACACCCGCCGCAACGGGTTCGTGCTGGGCGAGGGCAGCGCCGTCCTGGTCCTGGAGAGCGTCGAGCACGCGGTCGCCCGGGGCGCGGCCGGCTACGCCGAGCTGATCGGCTGGGGCTCGACCACCGACGCCCACCACCCGACCATGCCCCGCCCGGACGGCGAGGGCGCGGCCGACGCCATGCGCACCGCCGTCGCGAGCGCCGGCCTGGCCACATCCGACATCGGCTACGTCAACGCACACGGCACCAGCACCAAGCTCGGCGACATCGCCGAATCGGCCGCGCTCAACGCGGTGTTCGGCGAGCACCGGCCCGCCGTCAGCTCCACCAAGGGTGCCACCGGCCACCTGCTGGGCGCAGCCGGAGCGGTGGAGGCCGCCATCACTGCCCTGGCCGTGGCCCGCGGCTTGCTCCCGCCCACCCTCAACCTGGGCGAGCCCGACCCGGCATGCGCCCTGGACCACGTCCGCGGCACCGCCCGGCCGGCCGAGCTCCGGGCCGCGCTGAGCAACGCCTTCGCGTTCGGCGGCCACAACACCAGCCTGATCTTCGGGCCAACGCCCACCCGCACCGTCAAATAGGCCGCCACAGCCTGCTCCCTCCGCTCCCAACTCCTCAGGCCGCCACAACCTGCTCCCCCGCTCTCGACTCCTCAGGCCGCCACGGCCTGCCCCCTCCGCTCTCAACTCCTAATGCCAGGAGCTCAGTTGTCCATTCAGACGATCACCCATGTCGAGTACCACTGCGCGGACGCCGCCCGGACCGCCGCCGAGCTCCAGACCGGCTTCGGCTTCCTGCGCGACAGCGACCAGCCCGGGTGCAAGCCCGGGGTGCAGACCGTTCACCTCCACCAGGGCACCATCCGACTACGGCTGCACTCCAGCGAGAACACCGATGATCCGGTGGCCCGCTACGTCGAGCGGCACGGCGAGGGCGTCGCCGTGCTGGCGCTCGGTTGCACCGACCCGCAGGCCGCGCTGGAGCGGGCCGAGCGGCAC
>NZ_WWJX01000886.1 GCF_009865215.1 Streptomyces sp. SID3343
AGCCGCGCCGAGGATTCGCGCCGGCCGGCTGACACCCTCGCCGCGGGCGGACCCGACCGGACCATCGGACTGTGGACCATCCGACTGTGGACCATCCGAACCCGACCGCGACCCGGCGGTGTGCGCCCAGGGCCGTCGCCCCCGGATACCCCGCCGAGCGCCCCCTGCCGTGTTTGCCGCAGCCGATCGCCGGGCCGTCGCCGGGCCCGCTCGGCGGGGGGCGGCGACCACGTCGGCCGGCGGGCCCACCACCGGCGCCGATACACGGGGCGACATGCGCGGCACGGTGCGCGCGACCCCGCCGGCGAGGTCGGCGGCGAACCGGGCGGGGTTCGGTCCGCGGGCCGTCGGCGGCGCGGACGGGGAGCCGAGTAAGCCCGGGGCAACTGGGTATCTGACCCTCTGTCACCATGAAAAGGTAAAGGATTACTTGGTGTTTCCTTTACCTTCTGGCATCCTTGAGGGCAATCGGAGGGGTGCTTCCCCCTCCGGCGATGACGCGCCCGCCCACGTCTGCCGGAGGCAATTGTGGACGTTTCACCTCTCGCCTGGGTCCTGACCATCGTCGTGCTGTTGGCACTGGTGGCAGTCGACCTCTTTCTCAACCGCAAGCCGCACGAGGTCACGCTCAAGGAGGCATCCCTGTGGGGTGTCTTCTGGGTCGGCCTCGCGATCGTGTTCGGAATCGGCCTGTGGGTCTTTTCCGGATCGGCCCCCGCCGGCGAGTTCTTCGCCGGATTCATCACCGAGAAGTCGTTGAGCGTCGACAACCTCTTCGTCTTCGTCCTGATCATGGGCAAGTTCGCGGTGCCGCCGCAGTACCAGCAGCGGGTACTGCTGGTGGGCGTGCTGCTCGCGCTCGTCCTGCGCGGCATCTTCATCGCCGCCGGAGCCGCGGTCGTCGCGGCGTTCTCGTGGGTCTTCTTCATCTTCGGCGCGTTCTTGATCTGGACCGCGTGGAAGTTGATCAAGGAGGCGCAGTCCGACGACGAGGAGGAGTTCGAGGAGAACGCCCTCCTGCGCAAGGTCGAGAAGGTCCTGCCGACCACCGACGGCTACCGCGACATGAAGCTCGTGGTGAAGGAGAACGGCAAGCGCTTCGTCACGCCGATGCTGATCGTGATGATCGCCGTCGGCACGACCGACGTGCTCTTCGCGCTCGACTCGATCCCGGCGATCTTCGGTCTCACCAAGGAGCCGTACATCGTCTTCACCGCGAACGCCTTCGCGCTGATGGGTCTGCGGCAGCTGTACTTCCTGATCGGCGGCCTGCTCAAGAAGCTCGTCTACCTGTCCTACGGCCTGTCGGTCATCCTCGGGTTCATCGGCGTCAAGCTGATCTTCGAGGCGCTGCACGGCCAGGGTGTGCACGTGCCGACGATCGGCATCCCGGTCTCGCTCGGCGTCATCGTGGCGACTCTCGCGATCACCACGGTGCTGAGCCTGCGCAAGAACAAGAAGGACGAGGCGGCGGCCGCGGCGCAGGCCGCGGACAAGGACGCCACCGTCTGACGCGCGGCAAGGACACCACCGGCTAACGCGGTATCGACACCGCCGGCGGCCCCTGGGCGAGGAGCTCCCCGCCCGGGGGCCGTTCGTCGTCTCGCGCCGGACGCCGCAGCCGGACGCCGACGCTGCCGCACAGGCATCGCGTGTAGACGACTTCGCCCTGGGATGTGTGATGACGGGACAGTACGGTCATGTGCGCACTCTCCACACGTCCGCACGCGTGGCACCGGGAAGACATCGTTACCTCCGTGCATTGGCTACTGTAATGAGTGTGGCGATGTAGCTCCTTACATGTCTCGCAGCCTAGGTAAGGGTTCAATGGAAGTCAACGGTTACCGCAGTGATGGCGTCGGTGCGTCCGTCGCGATGGTCAACGCGTGGACGGGCGAGCAGGGCGCGCTGCCGCCCGACGTCGAGTCGGCGCGCGACGTGCTGAGGCCGTTCTCGTTCCTGGTCGCGGATCTGGACGAGAGCGCGTTGGAGCCGCTCCTGGCGTGGGCGGCGGAACTGCGCGCGTTCTTCGTGATCACCGACCTGGAGAGGGCGGTGGCGCACGTGAACGATCTCCTGGCGCGGGTCGAGATGCGCCCCAGGCTCGTGGACCACGGCCGCGGGCTGCACCTGCACCACGCTCCGTCGGGGGTGCCGTTCGTGCAGCGCATCCGGATCAACACGGCGATGGGCGTGGCCAACCTGGTGGCCGACTACGGCGTGGGGCGCTCGGGGGTGTGCGCGGCGGCCGACTGCGACCGCGTGTTCGCCGACACCTCGCGCAACGGGCGCAAGCGCTACTGCTCCGACGCGTGCGCCAATCGCGCCAACGTCGCGGCGCACCGGGCGCGACGCAGGGCCGCCACACCCGCGCGCTGACGCGGAGCGGGCGGG
>NZ_WWJX01000887.1 GCF_009865215.1 Streptomyces sp. SID3343
GGCCCTGCTGCCCGAGGACCTGGGCGAGCGCGCGATGCTGGGCGACGCGGGCGCCAACGCGCTCGGCGCAGCGCTGGGTGTGGCCCTCGCGGCCCGCTCGTCGCGTACCGGACTGGCGCTCAAGGCCGCCTTGTTGGTGGGCCTCACGGCGGCGAGCGAGAAGGTCAGCTTCACCAAGGTCATCGCCGCCAACCGGGCCCTGAACACCGTCGACCTGCTGGGCCGCCGGCCGGTACCGGCTCCCGCCCCGACACCCGAGCCGACGGCCACCGACGCCGAGGACGCCCCAGCCCCGGCATGAACACGAACGACAGCGCAGCCCAGAGCCCACGAAGGGAGACCCCACCGACCGAGGGCGTGGCCGGGTCGCACGGGGCACGGGGCGCCGGTGACGGTGTGTCCGGCGAGGGCGTGGCGAGGTCACGCGCGAATGACGCGGGTGGGGCGCGGGGCGCGGGGGATGCGCGGGGCGGGTCCGACGTGGTTGCTTCGTCGGCCGGGGTCGGGGCCGGGTCGGGTGTGGGTGAGCCCGGTTCGTCGGCCGTGGTCGGGGCGGGTACTGGGGAGCCCGGTTCGTCGTCCCAAGGCGGGGCGGGTGCTGGGGAGCCCGGCTCGTCGGCTGTGGGCGGGTCGGGTGTGGGTGAGCCCGGTTCGTCGGCCCAGGGTGGGGCCGGGGCGGGTGTGTGCGGCGGGAGTGGTGTGGCCGGCGGCCGTGCGCGTGGGGTGGAAGGCGTGGGCGTGGGGCGGGATGTCGGTGAGGCCGGGGTCGGGGGCTCTTCGCGGGTGCGTGGGCTCGGCCGGGGGCTCGCCGGTGCGGCCGTGCTCATGGGTGTGGTCACCGTGTTCGCTCGGCTGGCCGGGTTCGGTCGGCAGCTCGCGTTTTCCGGGACCGTGGGCGATACCGTGCTCGGCACCGCCTACAGCACGGTCAACTCCGTGCCCAACATCGTCTTCGAGGTCGTTGCCGGCGGCGCCCTCGCGAGCGTGGTCGTGCCCGTGCTGGCCGGCCCCGTCGCCAAGGGCGCGCGCGAGGACGCCGGGCGGATCGCGTCGGCACTGTTGACCTGGGTCGTCCTGGTGCTGACCCCGATCGTGCTGCTCGGCGCGCTGCTGGCCCGGCCGATCGCCGAACTCCTCCTGGCCGGCAAGGCGGACGGCCCCGGGGTCGCGTCCGTCGCGACGCGGATGCTGATCGTGTTCGTGCCGCAGGTGCTCCTGTACGGGATCGCCGTGGTCGCCGGCGGCATCCTCCAGGCGCATCACCGCTTCCTCGCCGGGACGCTCGCCCCGCTCGTGTCCAGCCTGGTCGTGGCCGGCACCTACCTGCTGTTCGCGGCCGTGTACGACGTCGACCTCGACAACCTCGCCGACCTGCCGCGCGGGGCCGAGCTGACCCTTTCGCTCGGCACCACCGCCGGCGTCCTCGCGCTCGCGCTGTGCACTCTGGCGCCGTTGCGCGCGACCGGCCTGCGGTTGCGTCCGACGCTGCGCTTTCCCGCCGGCGTCGCCCGCCGCGTCCGTACCCTCGCGCTCGCCGGCGTCGCGACGCTGATCGCCCAGCAGGCCGCGACGATCGCGGTGATCCTGCTCGCGAACGGCCGGGGCGCGCACGGCTCGCTCGTGGTGTACCAGACCACGTGGATGGTCTACCTGCTCCCGTACGCCGTCCTCGCCGTCCCGATCGCCACCGCCGCCTTCCCCCGCCTCAGCGCGCACGCGCACGACGGCGACCGCGACGCGTTCGCCGACGCGGTGGCGACCACGACCAGGACCGTACTGCTCGTCGGCGCCGCCGGCGCCGCGCTCGTGCTCGCCACCGCCGCGCCGCTGGGCAGGTTCTTCGCGCTGTTCATGACCGGCTCGACCGAACCCGCGCAAATGGCCCGGGCGCTCGCGGCGTTCGCGCCCGGCCTGATCGGCTACGCGCTGATCGCCCACCTCGGCCGCGCCCTCAACGCGTCCGGCCACGGCCGCGCCGCCGCCGGGTGCGTGGTCGCCGGATGGTGCGCGGTGGTCCTCGCCGACATCGCCCTCGCGTACGCGCTGCCCGCGCGCTGGACGGTCGCCGCGCTCGGTCTGGGCAACTCGATCGGGATGTCCCTCGCGGGCCTGCTCCTGGTCTTCGCGGTCGGCCGTACCGCCGGCCGGCGGGCCCTGGACCCGGCGAATCTGCTCCGGGTCACCGTCGGTGGAGTCCTCGGCGCGGCCGCCGGCGGAGGCGCCGGATTCGCGATCTCGCGGCCGTTCGACACCGGCGGCATCGTCTTCACGTTGATCATCGCGGCGGTTGCCGCCATCGTGGGCACCCTGGTCTTCGCGGGTGTCGCGTTCGCGACCGCCGGCGCACAGGCCCGAGCGGCGTTGCGCGTGCGGCGCGGGCCCGAATCGGAAGGGGAGCAGCGACGTGGACACGACGACTGAGTCGCCCGAGCGCACCGAGCCGGCCAGGCTGCGGGCGGTCCTGGCCCTGGCCACGTCCACCGGCGGGATCGGTGCGCACGTGCGCTCGTTGGCCG
>NZ_WWJX01000888.1 GCF_009865215.1 Streptomyces sp. SID3343
TGCGAACCCACCCGGCACGAGGGTGCGAACCGGCAGGGCACGAGGATGCGAACCGCCATGAGGGTGCGACCCGGCACCATGGTCGCGTGACGACCTTCACCACCACCGAGGCGACCCGCGCGCGGATGAGCCGCCAAAAGAGCAAGGACACCGGCGTCGAGGTGGCGCTGCGGCGCGAACTGCACCGCATGGGGCTGCGCTACCGCGTGCACCGCCGCCCGCTCAAGGGCGTCCGGCGCGAGGCCGACGTCGTGTTCGGCCCCACCCGGGTGGCGGTCTACGTCGACGGGTGCTTCTGGCACGGCTGCCCCACCCACGCCACGTGGCCCAAACGCAACGCCGAATTCTGGAAGAACAAGATCGAGGGCAACCGCACCCGCGACGCCGACACCGACCGGCGGATGGCCGAAGCCGGTTGGCTGGTGGTGCGGGTGTGGGAGCACGAGGACCCGGCCTCGGCGGCGACCAGGGTGAGGGACGTTGTGTTGGCGCGACGCTCGGCCGGCTAACCTGTCCGCATGGCACGACCCATCACCATGATCGACCTGTTCGCGGGCTGTGGCGGAATGACGGCCGGATTCGCCGCCGCGCAAGGCTTCTCGCCGGTCATGGCGGTCGAATGGAACCTGCACGCCGCCGCTACGTACGCCGCCAACTTCGGCGAGGCGCACATGCGCTGGGGCGACATCGCCGAGATCCCGAACCGGGACATCCCGCGCGCGGAACTGATCATCGGCGGTCCGCCCTGCCAGGGCTTCTCCAACCTGGGCAGCCGCAACGTCGAGGACCCGCGCAACAAACTCTGGAAGGAATACCTGCGGTTCGTCCGGCGCGCCAAGCCGAAGGTGTTCGTGATCGAGAACGTCGACCGCTTCCAGAAGTCGGCCGAATTCGCCCTGCTGATGGCCGAGGCCAGGCCCGGCGGCCTCCTCGACGGCTACGAGCTGACCGACGCGCTGCTCCCGGCGGTGGACTACGGCGTCCCGCAGCGGCGCAAGCGCGCGATCGTGATCGGATCGCGGATCGGCCCGATCACGGTGCCGCCGGCCACCCACGGCGCGGGTACGGAGCGGCCGTGGCGCACCGTCGAGGACGCCATCGCGGGGCTGCCTCGCGTTCCCGAGACGACGAGCCTGCCCGTCTCCAAGACCGAGTTCTTCGGCCGCACCGTGCCCGGCGTGTTCAAGGAGAGCGACCTGCACCTCGGCCGCACCCCGACCGAGCGTTCGCTGCTTCGCTACGACTGCGTCCCGCCGGGCGGCGGCCGGTTCGACCTGCCCGACCACCTGCTTCCCGACTGCTGGCGCAACAAGAAGTCCGGTACCACCGACGTGATGGGCCGGATGCGCTGGGGCCACCCGTCGTTGACCATCCGGACCGAGTTCTACAAGCCCGAGAAGGGCCAATACCTGCACCCGCAGTGGAACCCGGACGATCCGACCGACCGGGTCAACCGCCCGATCACCCACCGCGAGGCGGCTCGCCTCCAGTCCTTCCCCGAGAATTTCGTGTGGTGCGGTTCGAAGACCGAGATCGCCCGCCAGATCGGCAACGCGGTCCCACCGCGCCTGGCCGAGGCAATCGCGGCGCACCTCAAGCGGCACCTGCGCCCGAGCTGAAGCCGACCGGGGCGGGACGGGCCGAGGCCGGCCGGGCCGGCCGGGGCGGGGCCGGGCG
>NZ_WWJX01000889.1 GCF_009865215.1 Streptomyces sp. SID3343
GCTCGGCCGGCTGCGCGAGCGCGTACGCCGACGACTTCCCGCGTGCCCGGACCTGGCGCACTCGGAACTGGCCGACCTGGCCGGCGCGCTCGGCGCGGTGTCGCGCGCGCTCGCCGCGCTGCGGATCCGGTTCGACGTCGCCGCCCACGAGGCCGCCGCGATCCGACCCGACATCGACCTCGCGGCCCTGCTCCCCGGCTGAGGCACCGCACCACCGAGTCCGCCGACCCAGCTCCGGTCCGAACCGGGGCACCCCACCGGGCCGCTTCATCGCCCCCGACCCGAACCACGGCACCCACCGGGCCGCTTCGCCGCTCACCGCGTGAACCGCCCGTCCCGTAAAGCCTTTTCCCTCGGGGCCCGTCCCACCCCAACGAACCGCACGGAGTACCGATGTCCACCGCACAGCCGTCGAAAGGCGGGTCCCTTCGGCGGAACACGCTGTCCGTGTTCGGCGCCGTCGCCATGTGCATGGCGTTCATGGGCCCGGCCACCAGCGTCGCGTTCAACACCCCGCCCGCCGCCAAGGGGGCCGGATACGCACTGCCGCTCGCCATCGTCCTGGCGATGGTGGCCAGCCTGCTCGTCGCCAACACGATCGCCGCGTTCGCCCGCAAGTTGCCGGCGGCCGGTTTCGCCTACACGTACAACAGCCACGGCTTCGGCAAGTCCGGCGGCTTCCTGTCCGGGTGGCTCCTGCTGCTCACCTACGGCATGGTCGGCCCGATGCTCTTCGCCGCGCTCGGCAGCTACAGCCACGACTTCCTCGACAACCAGTTCGACATCGGCGTCCCATGGCAGGTGATGTCGCTGCTGTTCGCGGCCGTCGTGTGGGGGGTCAACTCGCTCGGCGTCTCCAGTTCGGCCAAGACCGCACTGATCTTCCTGATCCTGGAGGTCGGCGTCCTGCTCGGCCTGGCCGGCGTGGTGCTCGGCGACGGCGGCGACTCGGGGTTGTCGGTCGCGCCGTTCAACCCCGCGAACTCGATCGACGGGTTCAGCGGCCTGGGCACCGGCATGCTGTGGGGCATCCTGATGTTCATCGGCTTCGAGTCGGTGGCCACCCTGGGCGAGGAGGCGCGCGGCGCCAAGCGCAGCATCCCGCTCGCGCTGTTCACCGCGGTCGCCGTGATCGGCACGTTCTACGTGCTGATGGCCTACTCGACCTCGATCGGCTTCGGCTCCGCGCACGCCGGCGACCTCGCCGGCGACGGCGCGCCGCTGACCACGCTCGTGGACCGCTATTGGGGCGTCACCTGGATCCTGGCGCTGACCGTGATCGTCAGCCAGTTCGCCAATGTGGTGTCCGGGTCGAACGCGGCCGTGCGCGTGCTGTTCTCGATGGGCCGCGAGGGGGTGCTGCCCCGCTTCCTGGGCCGCACCAACGGCCGTCACGTGCCGCAGTCGGCGATCAGCGCCTACCTGGGCTTCTCGCTCGTGTTCGCGCTCGTCCTGGGCAGCGGCTTCGGTGGCGATCTGGGCCCGCTGGGCGTCTACGGGTTCGCCGGCACCGTGCTCGGCCTGGGCATGGTGGTCATCTACATCCTGATGAGCATCGCGGTGATCCGCTTCTATCTGCGCGAACACCGCGGCGAGTTCAAGCTCGTACGGCACGGCATCCTGCCGGGCGCGACCGTGCTGCTCATGCTGCTGCCGATCTACGGCCAGCTGTGGCCGGTGCCCGAACACCCGAACAACCTCGTGCCGTACGTGATCGGCGGCTGGATGCTGCTCGGCGCCGGCTATCTGCTGTGGGCGCGCCACAACCGGCCGGAGGTACTGGCCGCGATGGGCCGGGTGTTCGAGGACGACTCGGACGACATACCGCAGGCGCAGGTGAAAGCCGCGCACACCCACGCCTGACCGCCGGATCGCCCCGTCGTCCCCCTCCGGGGTCGGTCCACCCGCTCACCGCAAGGAGAAACCCCGCGATGTTCCTCGACCGCCTGCTCCGCCACAACCGCCCGCTCGTCGACGCCGTGGTGACGGCCCATCAGGAGGGCCGGCTGCTCGCCAACACCTACGTGATCGACCTCGACACCGTCGCGCGCAACGCCGCGTACATCGCCGAGGCGGCGCGCGGGCACGGGCTCGACACGTACGTGATGGCCAAGCAGTACGGCCGCAATCCCGACGTCACCCGGGCCGCGATCGGCGCGGGCCTGGGGCCCGTCGTCGCGGTGGACACGGCCTGCCTGGCCGCGGCGACACGGCACGGCATCCCGGTCGGGCACGTCGGACACCTCGTCCAACCGCACCGCGGCAGCGAGGACTTCGTGGTGGCCGCCGAGCCCGAGGTGGTCACGGTGTTCTCGCTCGACGCGGCGCGGCGGATCGGCGCCGCCGCGGTGCGGCGCGGCGGCGCGCCCGTGTCGGTCCTGCTGCGGGTGCACGGCGAGGGGGACCGGTTCTACTTCGGCCACGGCGGCGGCTTCGCGGCCGACGACGTCGTCACGGCGGCGCACGCGGTCGAGGC
>NZ_WWJX01000890.1 GCF_009865215.1 Streptomyces sp. SID3343
CCCGCCCCGCAACAGCACCATCACCATGGCCTGGGTGAGCAGGTTCTCGGTGAACCAGCCGGCGTGGAACAGCGCCTGGCCGCCGCCGGCACCCGAGGTGTGGATCACCAACGCGAGCACCGCGAAGGTGGCCAGGTCGGCCAGCGCGTTCAACAATCCGAAGCCGGTCACGAACCGCAGCACGTCCCGCGGCCCGAGCGCCGCCTGACGACCCAGGTCCGCGGTGCGCGGCCGATCGAAGGCGAAAGCGAGTTGCGCGGCGTCGAAGCACAGGTTCTGTACCAGCACCTGCGCGGGCAACATCGGCAGGAACGGCAGCAGCAAACCGGCCGCGAGCATCGCGATCACGTTGCCCAGGTTGGACGAGAGCGTGATCCGCAGGTAGGTGGCGATGTTGCCGCCGGTACGCCGGCCGACACCGATCGCGGCGTCGATGGCGGTGAGGCCCTTCTCGGCCAGGACCACATCGGCCGCCTCACGCACGACGTCGACGGCGTCGCGGGGGCAGATGCCCACGTCGGCCGCCTCCAGGGCGGGCAGGTCGTTGACCCCGTCGCCGAGAAAGCCCACGACGTGTCCGTTTGCCCGCAGCGTGTCGACGATGCGCGCCTTGTGTTCCGGTCGGCACCGGGCGAACACGGTGGCCGTCCGGACCAGCTCGGTCAGTTCGGGGTCGGAGAGGTCGTCGAGGTGATCCGCGGTGACCACCGTGCCGGGGGGCAGCCCGATGTCCCGACAGGCCCGGGCGGCGGTCCCCGGATGGTCGCCGGTGAGCACCTTGACCGCGACGTCGTGCCGGGCCAGTGCCGCGAGCGCCGCGACCGCGGTGTCGGCCGCCGCGTCGCGCAGACCCACGAAGCCGACGAAGGTCAGGCCGCGTTCGTCGGCGGTGGTGTAGGTGTAGGTGTTCGCACCGAACCCGGGACGGCGCTCGACCAGAGCTACGCCCAACACCCGCAGCCCGTCCTCGGCCAGGTCGCGGGCGACACCGGTCAGCCGGACTCGGCCCTCGTCGTCGAGGTCGGCGTCCGCTTCCGGGGTCCGCACCCGAGCGCACCGGGCGAGCACCTCCTCGGGGGCTCCCTTGACGACCAGGACATGGGGCCCGGGACGGCCGCCCGGGCGGCTCCCCGACTCCGCGACCACCGCCGTCGACAGGCGGCGCTTGGCATCGATCGGCAGCGCGGCGATGCCCTCGTACGCGTCGAGGTCCGGCCCACCTTCACCTTCCGCGCCCCCGTACTCCGCGCCCGCGTCGGTCGTACTGGCGCCCGTCGTACCCGTGTCCGTCGTACGCGTGTCCGTCGTACGCGTGTCAGGCGTACGCGTGTCCGGCGTACCCGCGTCCTCCGCGACCGCGTCCAGGATCGCCTCGTCGAGAGGATCCGGCACCGGCAGTTCGGCGAGGTGGAGCGTCCACCACGCGTTGAGCGCCGCCCACCGCAGTACCCGCGGGTCCGAGCGGCCGTCGGGGTCCAGGTGGCAGTGCAGCACCGGTCGGTCCTGGGTGAGCGTCCCCGTCTTGTCCGTACACAGGACGTCGATCGCGCCGAGGTCGTGGAGCGCGGGCAACCGCTTGACGATGACGTTGTCGTCCCGGGCGAGCGAGGACGCGCCGCGCGCCAACGCCGTGGTGACGATGACGGGCAGCATCTCCGGGGTCAGCGCCACCGCCACGGCGACCGCGAACGGCAGGTCTCCAAGCCCTTCCCCCGCAGAGCCGCGTTGGCCATCAACACCAGCGGAGGCGTGAGCAGCATGAACCGGATCAGCGTCCACGAGATCCCGCGCACCGATCGGTCGAAGGCCGTCTCGTGCCCCGCCCCTTTTCGGCCGCTCCCGCCGTACGCCCCGGCGAAGCCGGTGTCCGCGCCGGTGGCGACCACGACTGCGGTGGCGCTGCCGGAGGCGACACTGCTCCCCTGGAAACACAGGTGTGGTTGCTCGAAGAGGGCGGGCCCCGGATCGGTGGGCGAGTCCACGACGTACTTGGCCACCGGCACGGATTCGCCGGTCAGTGCGGCCTGGTAGGCGCTGAGCCCGTCGGCGCGCAGCAACCGTACGTCGGCGGGCACCAGGTCGCCGGGCCCGAGCCGGACCACGTCGCCCGGCACGAGCTGGTCCACGGGTATCTCCCGGGTGACCGGCCCCGAGTCCTCGTCGGGCCGCCGCCGTACCGTCGCGGTGCCGGCGACCAGCACCCGCAGCGCCGCCGTCGAGCGCTGGGCCCGATACTCCCCGCTCGTGCGCAGCGCACAGCTGACCGCGACCAGTACGGTGATGACGGCCGCGGTGTGCCAGGCGGCCACCACGGCCGACACGACGGCCAGGCACGACAGCACCGCCGTGAACGGATCGCGCAGGCTGCCCACCATCCGCCGCGGCCAGGACAGCGGCCGCCGGTTCGGCGGCACGTTCTCGCCGTACGTGCCCAGTCTCGCGTCCGCCTCGGCCTCGACGAGTCCTCTCGGACCGCTGTCCAGGGTGCGGAGCACTTCGAGCCCGGTGAGCTTGGCGACGTGTCGGGCCGACGGGCGTTCGGGGACCTCGCGCGCCGAGGTACCCGGGGCCGGCGCGCTCGCCGCAGCGGTGCCGTCGTCGCCCTCGGGGACGAACTCAGGCGCCCAGGCCACGCATGCGCCCCGAAGACGGCGTGTCCGCGGCACGATCGGCCAGCCGATCGATCAGCCACTGCACCATCGTGACCACGTCCGGGCTGTCGACCAGATACACCACGTGCCGTCCTTCACGCCGCGAGCGCACCAGGCCCGCCAGCTTCAACTTGGTCAGGTGCTGGCTCACCGCGGGCAGCGTGCCGCCCACCCGCTCGGCCAGACTGCTCACGTCGCTCTCGCGCTGCCCGAGGGCCCACACGATGTGCAGGCGGGCGGGCGAGGCCAGCAAAC